>NZ_JXQS01000038.1:0-98188 GCF_000834565.1 Rhodococcus sp. MEB064 | reverse complement strand
CGTCAGATGTGCCGCGTCCCCGAGAAGGAACACCCGTCGATCACGCCATCGATCGGCGATCTGCGCGCGGAACGTGTACTCGGTGACCCTGATCAGGTCCAGACTCGACCGCGGAGTGCCGCCGAGCCACGGATCGAGCAACGGTGCCACGGTCTGCAGATCCGAGTAGTCGTCGGCACTTTCGTGCTCGAGCATCTCGAACTCCCACCGGTAGCGGTGCTCCCCGATGCGCATGAACGTCCCGGCGCGGTGCGGGTCGCACAGCTGGTGCACCCCGTCCCACAACCCCGGGTCCACCGGCGTCGAGGCGTCGACGACCAGCCATCGTTGCTCCGATGCGAGCGTGCGCATCGAAGACCCGAGAGCGGCTCGCACCGCACTGTTGGCACCGTCGCACCCCAGAACGACGTCCGCGGTGACGGCACTGGTCTCACCGGTCGCGACGTCCCGCACGAGCACACGCACGTGGTCCTTCACGGTGGCAACGTCGAGGACCTCGACACCCCCGCGGAACTCCACGTGAGGGTCCGCCGTCATCGCCGTGCGCAGAATGCGTTCCAGCTCGGGCTGGTCGAACATGTTGGCCGGGGGAAAGCCATGCGGACGCGACTCGGGATCGCGCTCGAACTCGGCGATGGTGTGCATGTCCGGGTCCACCAACCGGAGCCCACGTCCGGGCCGCGAGATCGCCGCGAAATCGTCCGCCACTCCCAGGTCGCCGAGGATTCGGTAGACCTCGTCGTCGAGGTGGACGGCACGCGGCTGCGGGAAGATGTCGTCCCACCGATCGAGGACGAGCGTGTCGACACCGTGTCGCCCCAGCAACGTGGCCGCCACCATCCCGGTGGGGCCCGCGCCGACGACGACCACCTGGTGGTGTGTCATGCGTACCGCACTGTCGTGCGCTGCATCCCCAGGTCGAGCATCGCGTCGTCGGTGGCGATGGTCAGCTCGACCACGTCACCGTCCTTCAGGTATGCCGGGTTGCTCGCCTGCCGCTTGAAGAAGGTCTTCCACTTCACGGCCGGCGGCAACAGTGCGCCGATGATCTCGATCGGCTTGGGCGGCGCCTTCAGAGCAGTGCCGCCCGGGGTGCCGGTCAGGATCAGGTCGCCCGGATCGACGCGCTGGAATCCCGTCAGGGTCCTCAGAGCTTCCGTGGGTCGGTAGATCATGTCTGCGACGGTACTGTTCTGCCGGATCTCGCCGTTGACTCGCAGCATCAACCGGAGTTGCTCGAAGCGGGCCAGGTCGCCGTCCTCCAGAACGAGGAGGACCGGGCCGACGGGGGTGAAGGTCGGATACGACTTCGCCTCGTAGAACTGGGTCTTGGGCAGCTGGACGTCGCGGGCCGATACGTCGTTGGTGATCACCAACGCGGCGATGTGGTCGGCGACCGTGTCCTCGTCGATCGTCGATCCCACCGGGAGGGTCTTCCCGACCACCAGCCCTATCTCGACCTCGTAGTCGAGCAACGTCACGTGTGCCGGCTTGACGATGTCCGCGCTCGGACCGCTGATCGACCCGGACGACTTGCGGAAGAATGTCAGGGGCACCGTCTCCGGATTCATGCCGGAATCCTTCACGTGCGACACGTAATTCGTCATCTGTGCCACCACTCGGCACGGCGCCGTGACGGGTGAGACGAGCTCGAGGGATGCCACCGGGACGGTCTCGCCGCCGGCCGCGGCTGCGTCGACGGCCGAACGATCGGCGAGCAGGTCGGCGGTGGTGGCGGCGGCGGTGTCCACCCGAACGGCACCCTCGCGGGTCTGCACCCACCATCCGTCGACGGTACGGAGAACGGCGATGCTCATGACGACGCTACTTTCATCAGGCCGAGCAGGCGCTCGGAGTCGAATTCGTTGTCGCTGCGCAGTCCCAGGAGAATGGAGCGCAGCTCGGACAGGGAACGTCTGTTGGGCGCGATGCCCAGGAAATCCTTGCTGGCGGGTGGTCCCCACTGCGCGAGTCCGGACGCCGTCATCGGCGCCCAGCCCGGGTCGAGCGAGGCGTCGAAACGGTCACCGTCACTGAAGTGTTCGACCAGGAAGCCGTCGGGATCGCGCCAGTAGTCGAAGATCTGGCTGCCCTGGATGTGTCGGCCGATCCCCCAGGAGTGCTGATATCCACGTTCGGTCAGGTAGCGACTCCCGGCGCCGATGGCATCGAGGTCGCACACCTGGTAGGCCGAGTGCACGTACCGGTCGGAGGGCCCCAGGGTCATCGCCAATGTGTGGTGGTCGGTGGGCTCGGATCCGCGGTCGCAGCGGATGAAACTCATGACCGGGCCGCGGTGGCGTTGGCCGTCGTAGTAGAGGAAGTCGCTGACGATCAGACCGAGATGCTGCAGGTACCAGTTCAGGTTCTCCAAGTAGCGACTGCGTTGGAGCACGACGTGGCCGAGCCGCTCCACGAGTGCCGGCTCGTGCGGGGGTCGCTGTGTCGCGTTGGTGCGCGTGATCCCGGCCGGATCCATCGCTCCGAAGTTGTAGTCATGCGTACGTTGCCCCGGCAGCTGTCGGCCGTCGTCGAGGTCTGCGACGACACGTACCGGTTGCCCGCTCGGGTCCGTCAGGGTGACCCCGACCCCGCCGATCGACTCGGGAAGACGCTCCACCCTGTGTCCGGTGGCGTCGGCCAAACGCAGCACATCAGCGCTCTCGGCCGCGCGGAACGCGGCGCCGACGTAGGCGGTGCGACGCCCCTTCCTGATGATCACGCACGGCGATCCGGCGGCCCGTCCGCGCAGGTGGAGCTCGTCGTCGGTCCGGAAGGTCACGGTGAAGCCGAAGGCCTCGGCGAACGTCCGGGCCTTGTCCAGATCGGGCTTACGGAACTCGAGCCAGGCGACGTCCTGAACTTTGATCACCGGGTTCGTCGCGCGGCCCGGGTGCTCACCGGGCAACGCCCCCTGGTCGACATGCATCCCTCGATGCCCGTCGACGTCACGTGTTCGATGCGCGTGATCGATCGTCATGGCCACCCCTCACAGTTATGACGATATCGTCACCTATGAGGAGTTCCGCAGTCAAGGGGCGCCGCTTAGACTCGTCACATCGCTGGGCATCGAAAGCAGGGCACTCCATGACGCAGGTCAACCGACTCGAACGTCGTAAGGCGCGTACTCGCGCCGCGCTCGTCGCCGCTGCACAGGGGTTTCTCGCCGAAGGCCGCAGTACGGCACCGGTTCTGGAGATCACCCAGGCCGCGGACGTGGGAATGGGCTCGTTCTACAACCACTTCGAGAGCAAGGACGATCTGTTCCGCGCAGCCGTGGACGACGCGCTCGAATCGGTCGGCGCCTATCTGGACACCTTGACCGTGGACCTGGTGGACCCGGTCGAGATGTTCACCCAGTCGTTCCGCTTGGTCGGACGGCTTTTTCGCCTCGAACCGGAACTCAGTCGGGTGCTGCTCAATTCGGAACCGACGCTCGCCGGATCCACGCACAGTGGTCTCGGACCCAGGTCACTGCGGGACATCACGGCCGCGGCAGACATCGGCCGATTCGAGGCAGCCGATCCGGAACTGGCCCTGGCCATGGTGACAGGGTGCCTCCTGGCGCTCGGACGCCTGTTGATGGACCAGCCCGAACGTGACGGGGACACCGCCGTCGACGCCATGACTGCCCACGTCCTGTGTGCGCTGGGGGTATCGGCGACCGAGGCGACCGAGCTGTGCAGCCGACCTCTGCCCCAGTTCGCCGACACGGCCCTGCAGACGGTCGTGGAGCAGGCGGTGGACCGGCAGGCCCCGTAAGTTCGGCGGTTCACGGACGAAGGGATCATCGATGGGGCTTCGTGTGGTCGTCGCGGACGACGACGTCCTTCTCCGCGAGGGGCTGACCAGTCTGCTGACACGGGCCGGGCTCGATGTCGTCGGGCAGGCCGGCGACGCCGGTGAGTTGGAAGCCCTGGTGGCCAGTGAGTCTCCCCAGCTCGCGATCATCGACATCCGGATGCCGCCCTCGCATACCTCCGAGGGCCTGGACGCTGCGCTGAGGATCCGCGCGGAATTCCCGGAGGTCGCGATGCTGCTCCTGTCGGCGCATGTCGATGTCGACCAGGCGCTGGAGTTGCTCGACAGCGGGAAGGGCATCGGTTATCTGCTCAAGTCCCGCGTGACCGACATCGACGACTTCGTCGCGACAGTCGACCGCATCGCCGGTGGTGCCTCGGTGATCGATCCCGGGCTGGTGTTCGAACTGGTCGCCGCCAGACGGCGCGACGATCCGCTGGGCGCACTCAGTGCCCGCGAGCGCGACGTACTCACGTTGATGGCCGAGGGACTGTCCAACGCCGGCATCGCGCGCCGGTTGTGGATCACCGAGGGAACCGTGGAGAAGCACGTGCGCAGCATCCTGACCAAGCTCGACCTCGCCGAGACGTCGGACGACCATCGCCGCGTGCGAGCCGTCATCATGTACCTGGACGCGCAGACCTGACCGCTCCGATCAGGTACGCGTCAACAACGCCACGACGGCGTCCGCGGACAGTCCGAACTTCGGGAGGAATCCGATGGCGGAACTCGATTCCACCAGGTCGGCGAAGTCTTCTTCGTCGTGCGTCGACACCAGGATGATGTCCGGCCGAGGACGGACGCCCGCGGCGTGGAGAGCCTCCACGACGTCGAAACCGCTCTCGGCGCCGAGGTCGATATCGACCAGAATCACATCCGGGCGGTCCTCGTCGGCGGACTGCAGGGCCTGCGCACATGTCGACGCCGTGCCGACGACGGTCACGCCCGCGGATTCGAGCACCCGCCGCGCCGCCGCGCAGAAGGCAGCGCTGTCGTCCACGATCAGTGCGCGACGGTCGGAGCGGGTCATGCTGTCGACAGTGTCAGAAACGTGGCCGAGCGTCATTACCGCTAGCCGCAATCTTCGCCTGCCGGGAGCCTGTCGGTGATCGCGGCGAGCCCGGATGCCGAGCGCGGCACCGGACGCGAACGGTCGCTCGCCTTCCTGCTGAGACCGAGCACGCCACCGCTCGCGTGGGGGATCGCCGCCGGTGCGGGTCTGATCGTCGTCGAGATCCTCCTCGTGCACCTGCTGAAGATGCTGGCACCGGAGAACGCGTTCGGAGCAGTGTTCGTCTTCGGCGTCCTGTGCATCTCCGCCGGGTGGGACTTCCGGACGGCCATCGCTATGTCGGTCGCCAGTACGGCCGCCTACGCGTACGTCCATGTCGTCGAGAGCAGCGAGAGCCTGGTTCCGTCCGTCCTGGTCTTCCTGGTCCTGGCGCTGCTGACCAATCTCCTCGTCGGACAATCCCGAGTCCGGGCCGTCGAATCGGACCAACGGCGTCGAGAGGCGGATCTGCTGGCCGACTTCGCGCGGATCCTCCTGCGTCGCACGGTGACACCCGAGATGTTCGGCGAGGCCGGTCGGCGCCTGACCGACGTTCTCGAACTGCCCGCTCCGTACGCCGTTCTGGGCGCGCACGATGTGCCCCTCGGGCCCGGTCACCAGCGAATCACGTTGCGCGACGGTACGACACTCACCGGATCTCTGCTCGTCCCCGCGCACCTCTCCCCTGCCGACTCCCGTCGGGTGCGCCGCGTCGTCCCGTCGCTGGAAGCACTGTTGGCTGCTTCTCGTGAGCGGGAACGACTCCACCGCACGACCGTCGACCTCGCGCGTCAGCAGGCGTCGTTGCGCCGCATCGCCACGCTCGTCGCTCTGCGGTCGGATCTCGACGAGGTGTATCGCCGCGTCGCGGAGGAGCTTGCCGACGGGCTCGACGTCGAGCACGTCTCGCTCGTGCGATACGAGAACCACGAGCACTACACGGTGATCTCCGCCCGTGACGACGACGGCGCTCACCTGCATCCGGGCGAGGTACTGCCTCTCGGCGGACACAACGTGTGCACCCTCGTCCACGACAGTGGACGACCCACGACCATCGACTACCGCGAGGCGACCGGACCGATCGCTCAGCGACTGGCCGAGCGGGGGTTCGCGATGGGTATCGGCGTTCCGATCACGGTCGACGACACCGTGTGGGGAGCCGTCGTCGTCGGTGTCTCCAGCACAGAGGATCCGAAAGACGATGTCTACGAACGGTTGTCGGATTTCGCCGACCTCGTCGCTACCGCCGTCTACAACAACGAGACCCGCGCCCGGCTGACGGAGTCACGCGCACGTGTCGTAGCGGCCGCGGATCAAGCCCGTCGTGTCATCGAACGGGATCTGCACGACGGAGCACAGCAACGAATCGTCTCCCTGGGGATGGATCTGCGAGCGGCCCAGGCGTCGGTGCCCAACGAGTTCGGTGACCTGCGCGACCAGTTGGACCGCAGTGTCAGGACCTTGTCGCTCGTCCACTCGGACCTGCAGGAACTCTCCCGCGGCATCCACCCGGCAATCCTGTCGCGCGGCGGACTCGCACCCGCTCTCAAGACACTCGCCCGTCGATCGCCCGTCCCGACAGCGCTGACGACGGACATTCCCGGGCGACTCCCCGAATCCGTCGAGGTGGCAGCGTATTACGTGGTCGCCGAGGCATTGACGAACACGGCGAAATACGCGCAGGCCACCGAGGTCGTCATCTCGGCGGTAGCGCGAGACGGCACGCTGGAACTGACCGTCACCGACGACGGCGCGGGAGGCGCCGATGCGTCAGGAGGATCGGGACTGATCGGACTGCAGGATCGAGTCCACGCCATCGGCGGCACGTTGACGGTGTCGAGCCCACTCGGCGTCGGCACGACTCTCGAGGCCCGTATACCTGCTACCCGGTAGTGAACTCTGCGGACACCACTCCCCCGGGTTGCCTGTCAGCAGCGACGACAACGACTCGCGGGCGGACCAGTGTTGTCCTCACACCGAAAAGTCGTTCACACCAGGAGGACACCATGCCGTACATCACCACTACCGACGGAACCGAGATCTACTACACGGAGCAGGGCTCCGGGAAGCCGGTGCTGCTCAGCCACGGCTGGCCGCTGTCGTCCGACGCCTGGCAGACCGAGCTCAAGCTGCTCGCCGACGCCGGCTTCCGCGCCATCGCCCACGACCGCCGCGGGCACGGCCGCTCCTCCAAGACCTACGTCGGCAACGACATGGACACCTATGCACGCGACCTCGCGGAACTGGTCGAGGCACTGGACCTGCAGGACCTCACGCTGATCGGCCACTCGACCGGCGGCGGCGAAGTAGTCCGATACGCCGCGCAGCACGGCGGAAGCCGCGTCGCACGCATCATCACCGCGGGCGCTGTCCCCCCGATCATGCTGAAGTCCGACACCAATCCCGAGGGCACGCCGATCGAGGCGCTCGACGACATCCGGGCCGGCGTCCTCACCGACCGCTCGCAGTTCTACAAGGATCTGTCCGAGGCCTTCTTCGGCGCGAACCGTGAAGGATCCGCCGTCTCGCAGGGCGCCAAGGACGACTTCTGGCGTCAGGGCATGCTCGTCAATCTCGCCGCCGCGTACGACTGCGTGAAGGCGTTCTCGGAAACGGACTTCACCGAGGACCTGAAGGCTCTGACCGTCCCGGTCTTCATCGCTCACGGCGACGACGACCAAATCGTTCCCATCGCGGCCGCGGCGCTGAAGACCGCCGAGCTGGTCGCACACGGCACCCTGAAGGTGTACCCGGGTGCCCCGCACGGAATCTACGGTGACCACCAGAAGGCCTTGGACGCAGACATTCTCGCGCTGCTCGCCGAATAGTCGATACGCCCGTTCCCGGAGAGGATCTCGACATGGCAACCACGACCGTCACCCCCGCGTCCCCGGTATCCGCGTGGGCACCACTGCGCAGCAGGATCTACCGGACGCTGTTCCTCGCGCAGCTGGTGTCGAACATCGGCCTGTGGATGCAGACGGTCGGATCGCAATGGTTCCTGGTCGAGCACGGCAGCAGCGCCACCGTCGTGGCGCTGGTCCAGACCGCCAGCCTTCTCCCCACGCTGGTTCTCGCACTGCCGGCCGGCGGCCTCGCCGACCTGCTCGATCGCCGTCGACTCCTCATCGTCGTCACGACCTATACGGCTCTCTTCGCGGCGGCGACGACGTATCTGGCCTACGCCGATATTCTGTCGCCGATCATGTTGCTGGGCACGACGTTCCTTCTCGGCTGCGGATCTGCGCTCTCGGCGCCGGCGTGGCAGGCTATTCAGCCGGAACTGGTTCCGGCAGAACAGATCCCTGCCGCGTCGGCACTGGGCGGCGTGACCGTGAACGGCGCCCGCGCCATCGGTCCCGCACTCGGTGGTGTGATCGTGGCCGCCACCGGGCCGGCCGCCGTGTTCGCCCTGAACGCCGCGTCGTTCGTCGTCATCATCGCCGCGCTCGTGTGGTGGCGTCGTCCCGCGGAGGACAAGGGTGTCGACCACGAACGGCTCGGCCGTTCGATGATGACCGGGGTGCACTACATGCAGTCCGCGCCGATCGTTCGACGCATTCTTCTGCGGTCCGCCGTGTTCGCGTTCCCTGCGTCGGCCCTCTGGGCGCTGCTGCCGCTCGCATCGTCACAGCATCTCGGTTTCGGTGCGTCGGGCTACGGAATGATTCTCGGCGTTCTCGGGGTAGGCGCGGTGGCCGGCGTGGCACTCTTCCCGAGGCTTCGACGCCGGTTCGGAGCCAATACGATGCTGGCGATATCCGCGGTGTCGTACGCACTCGGGGTCGTCGCGGTGGCAATCCTGCCGATCTGGATCGTGGTGCCCGCGCTCCTGCTGTCGGGCGCCGCCTGGATCGGTACTCTCACGACACTCAACGCATCGATCCAACTGTCCCTCGCGCACTGGGTGCGGGCGAGGGGGATGTCGATCTACCTGTTGGTGTTCATGGGTTCCCAGGCACTCGGCTCCTTCGTCTGGGGCGTGATCGCTTCCCATGCGGGTTATGCAGCAGCCCTTGTCATCTCGGCAGTTCTTCTCGTCGCAGCAGGCGCGAGCGTCGCCATCCTTCCGCTGCACGCGGCGACCGGCACCCTGCCGCGGGGAGTATCGACGGCCTGGCCCACGCCGACCGTCATCTTCGAGCCCGACCCCGAGGACGGACCCGTGGTGATCTCCGTGACCTACCGAGTCGCCCTCGACGAGCAGGACGCATTCGATCACGCCATGTCCGCCGTCGGCATCGCTCGTCGCCGGACCGGCGGCTATTCCTGGGGTCTCTACCGCGACAGCGCGGACGCGGAACTGCGGATCGAGCAGTTCACGGCGTCGTCCTGGGCCGAATTCGAACGACAGCACCGGGATCGCTGGACCGACTCCGATCACGCACTGATCACCGACGCTCTGTCGCACACCCGCGACGGCCGAACGGAGCGGGAGCAACACGTCTTCAGCGTTCGCCGTCGCTGAGAAGTCCTCGCGGAAGAGGACTGACGAAACCATCAACACTGGCGCGTTCACCTGTTAGGTTGTCCGCGGGCCGGGGGGCGGCTCCGACGAGGGGGCGACCATGGCAACACGGCGACAGGCTTTGCAGACCTTGATCGGCGGAGGGATGGTCGGCGCGGGCTTGTTCGCGATGCCTGCGCAGTCCGCCTCTGCAGCGCCGGTCGGCGGACAGCGAATCGACCTGCACGCGCACATGATTCCGCCGATGTATCGCGACGCGGTTCTTCGCGCCGGGTTGCTTGTTCCGGGGGGTCTTCCCCTGCCTGCGTGGTCACCGGAGAGCGCACTCGCGTTCATGGACGAGTTCGGCGTGGCGACGCAGGTGCTGTCGATCTCCGACCCGGGTGTCCGGTTCGTGTCCGGTCCCGACGCGATGCGTCTCGCACGCTCGTGCAACGACTACGCGGCCGACCTGGTTCGCACCCACCCCACCCGCTTCGGGTCCCTGGTCACGGTGCCGCTTCCGGACGTCGCCGCGTCGCTGGCCGAAATCACCTACGGTCTCGACGTTCTGGGGATGGACGGGGTCGCACTCCTGTCGTCCTACGACGGCATCTACCTCGGAGATCCACGATTCGAGCCGGTCATGGCGCTACTGAATGCCAAGTCCGCTCTGGTCTTCGTGCACCCCGGCGAACTACCTGCCGGATCCGCTCCGCCGCTACCGCTTCCGAGCTTCCTTCTCGAGTTTCCCTTCGAGACCACGCGTACCGCGGTGGAGATGATCGCTGCGGGAACACTGGACCGCTACCCGGACATCCGGTTCGTTCTCGCCCATGCGGGCGGTTGCCTGCCGTACCTGGCCACCCGCCTCGGGGCGCCCCGTGCCGTCGCACCGGACGCGATTCCGTCGGTCTCCCTCCTCGGTCTCGAGGGTGCCCTGCGCAGGTTCTACTACGACACCGCGCTCTCGGCCTCGGCCTCGTCCCTGCGCTCCGTACTCGAGGTGACCGACGTCGACCACATCGTTTTCGGAACGGATTGGCCGTTCAGCGGACTCACCTACTCGACGTCCGATACCGACGACCCCGCCCCGGGATTGTCCGACGTGTTCGATGCGGATGGACGCGCTCGAGTCGAACGAATCACCCCCTTGACGTTACTTCCCCGGCTCGCCGCAGAGCTGCGGTAACCGACAACAGTTGCGCACGTGCGCACATGTAGGGATATGCTCGATCTCGTCGGATACGACGAGTCGGGAGGCCTGCTGTGTTCCGAGTACTGCGCGATCGCACGTTCGGCCGGTTGTTCGCCGCCCAGCTCGTAGCCCTGGTCGGCACCGGCCTGCTCACCGTCGCCCTGGGCCTCCTGGCCTACGACCTCGCCGGTGCCGATGCCGGCGCGGTCCTCGGAACCGCACTGGCCATCAAGATGATCGCGTATGTCGCGGTGGCGCCGGTGATCTCCGTGGTTGCCGACCGACTGCCCCGCACGGTGCTCCTGGTCGGGGCGGATGCGATTCGAGCGGGGGTGGCGCTGCTGCTTCCGCTGGTCGATCAGACGTGGCAGATCTACCTGCTGGTCTTCGTCCTGCAAGCGGCATCGGCCACGTTCACCCCGGCATTCCAGTCGATGATCCCGCAGGTACTCCCCGACGAGGCCGACTACACGCGGGCGTTGTCGCTGTCACGGCTGGCGTACGACCTGGAATCCTTGCTCAGTCCTGTTCTGGCGGCAACGCTGCTGACGCTGATGACCTACAACTACCTGTTCCTCGGCACTGTCGCCGGGTTCGTGGGATCGGCGCTCCTGGTGACGACGACATCGTTGCCGCGCGGTGCAGTCGCAGATCGGTCGGCGCCGTTGCTCCAGCGCATCACGCTGGGGGCACGGGTGATGGCGGGGCGCCCGGTACTGCGCGCCCTGCTGGCGATGAACATGGTCGTCGCCGCTGCGACAGCGCTGGTGGTGGTCGACACGGTCGTCTACGTGCACGGATCGAGCACCGGGGTCGCGGTGGCACTCGGCTGCTTCGGCGGCGGATCGATGGTCGTGGCCCTGATGTTGCCGCGACTACCGGCGGCGTTCGGAGAACGTCGAATCATGCTGACCGGGGCCGCACTACTGCCCGCCGGACTCGCCGCGACGACGCTGATGGTGGTCACCGATTCCGGGCCGACCGTGCAGTGGCCACTCCTGGCCGTCATCTGGAGCGCGCTGGGCGCCGGGACCTCCATTATCAACACCCCGTCTGCCCGGCTGCTGCGAGACGAATCGAACGAGCGCGACCGGGCCGCGGTGTTCAGTGCGCAGTTCTCGTTGTTCCACGCCTGCTTCCTTTTCACCTACCCCCTCGCCGGGTGGGTCGGCGCCCAACTCGGGCAAGTCGTCGCCGCCGCGGCGTCGACCGCCCTGGCTACACTCGCAGCACTACTGGCCGCACGGGCCTGGCCGGCTCGCTCGGCGCATGTCGCCATGGCGGTGGCAGGAAGGCGGTGACGCTGTGGAGCGGATCAGCGAGGCAACGGCTCCCGCGAGCCTGAACCACTACGTCGAACCGGACCAGCTACGTCTCGACACCGCCACGGCCACCTTCCGCATGCTCGCCGACCCCACCCGCCTGCTCATCCTGTGGATCCTTGCCCGCGGTGAAGCAGACGTGAGCGCGCTGATCGAGGAGACGGGGGCCTCCCGGACCGCCGTCAGTCAGCATCTGGCGAAACTGCGGTTCACCGGTCTCGTCGATACTCGCAAGGAGGGCCGCCGGGTGATCTACCGCATCCACGACGGCCACCTGTCGCGCCTGATCCGCGAGGGCATCAACCACGCCGACCACGTCGTCACCGGCGAACCACCTCACGCCTGACGCGACACCGAGAACTTCTTCACTGTGAAGTTTCTTCACTGTGGAGTTATAGTCGGGGCATGCCTTCTCCCCACCACCCCACCCGTGTACTAGTCACCGGCGCGAGTATCGCCGGACCAGCCCTCGCATGGGGACTCGCCCGCGGCGGATTCGCCGTGACTCTGCTCGAACGTTCCGCGACACCGCGCGAGACCGGACAGAACATCGACATTCGCGGCCTCGGTCGCGACGTCATCGCCCGCATGGGGGTCGACGCCGCGATCCGGGCCGATCTGACCGGCGAAGAGGGAACCCGGTTCGTCGACCAGCGCGGTGAGCCGTATGCGGTCTTCCCTCGTGAGGAAGGCAGCGACGGGCCGACCGCGGAGATCGAAATCCTCCGCGGTCGACTCGCCCAGATCCTCGTCGACGTCGTTCCCGACAGCGTCGAGCAGCGTCACGGCGACTACATCACCGCGGTGCAGCAGGACGACACAGGCGTCGACGTCACCTTCGACAGCGGGAGCAGCGAACGCTTCGACATGGTGCTGGTCGCGGAAGGGCGCAGTTCACGGACGCGGCGCCTGGTGTTCGCCGACGAGACGGAGCTCCGAGATTTCGGGGTGAGCATCACCTACGGCACCCTCGATCGGCGGCCCGACGATGTTGACACCTGGGACTGGTTCACCTCCACGCGAGGGCGCGTCGCCTCGGTTCGTCCCGACAACGTGGGGACCATCCGGGCGAGCATGTCGTTCGAGTCGGAACCGTTCGGCTTCGAGAGCCTTCCCACGGACATCCAGTTGCAGATCCTGCGGGAGCGCTTCCGTGGGGCCGGTTGGCAGACGGAGCGAATTCTCGACGGATTCGCGGAACGACCGGACGAGTTCTACACCCAGCGCATGGAGCAGGTCGTGGTGTCCACGTGGAGCAAAGGCCGGGTGGTACTCGTCGGGGACGCTGCCTGGGGCTCCGGCCCGACAGGGATGGGTACGACGCTGTCCCTGGTCGGCGCGCACATTCTCGCGGGCGAACTCGCCGCGCACCCCGATCGGCCGCAGATAGCGTTCGAGCGCTACGAACAGCTCATGCGCGGATATGCCGACAGCGCACAGGGTCTCCCCCGCGGCGGCGCGGCACTGATGCACCCGTCGTCGCGGGCGGGTCTGCGAGCACTGCGGATCGGCCACCGCATCGCGGCATCCGCGCCCCTGCGTCGACTGTTCCAGTCCACCCTTCTCACCAGCGAGAAGCACGTACCGCTGTTGCCCCACTACCCTCACCTGCGTGCTCGATACTGAGCATCGACCGTATCCACCACGCCGACAGTCGGGAGCGCGTACCGATGGAGACCGCGACAACCAGTGCGCTGCAAGCACTCCGACTCTACGCGGTCAGGTATCAGGAATCGGCGCATCTGCTCGCGCGGTTCATGAATCTGCCGACCACGGACGGCACCGCTCTCGGCGAGGTCATCTGGGCCGAACGCGAGGGGAGCCCGCTGACACCGGCAGCACTGTCACAGCGGGTCGGCCTCACGTCCGGCGCGACGACCGCGTTGATCAATCGGCTCGAGGATCGTGGCTTCGTCACCCGCAGCAGAGAGAGTCGCGATCGTCGGACCGTGACGTTGCGCGCCACCGAGGCTGCGCACGAACGGATCGAACCTTTCCTGCGACGCTCCTCGGCGGCGCTCGAGGCCGCCTTGGCGGACTACGACTCCGAGACACTCACCGTCGTCACCGATTTCCTGGTGCGGTTCGCGGCGGTGCTCCCCGCCGCGTCGGACGGAAAGCAGTGACTGCGTGACGGTCGAACGGCCGCGCGTCAGACGCCCGTGGTCACTCGACGGAGGTCGGCGCGAGCGGCGCGATAGATCTCCGCGAGGTCGGCGTGCTCGCCTGCGTCGACGCGAGTAGCCCACTCGTCGAAGGCAACTCGCAGCGTCAGACCTGCACTCTCCACGAGCAGTCGCGCGTATGCCGGCGACTCCCGCCCGTCGAGCCTGGCCACCAGGGCGTCGGCAAGACGGCACAGTGTGGTCGCGTCGAGAGCGATGGCGAGTGCACGCAGGTGCGCGTCACCCACGATCAGACGCCGAGTGCGGAGCACCCGATCCTTGGTCTCCGCGGAGCTTTCCACCAGGCGTACGGCGGCGCGTTCGTAGATCGCTTCCATGCCGGCCAGGTCGATCTCGTCAGGGGCTGTGGCGCCCAGCCAGTCCTCGATGTCCGCCTGGACTTCGGTGTCGACCGACAGAATCGACTCTTCCTTCGTCTTGAACTGCCGGAAGAAGGTGCTCTGCGAGACGCCGGCGGCCTTCGCGATCTCGTCGACCGTGGTCGCGGCGACACCCTTGCGCTCGAACAGATCGAGGGCAGCGAACGTGATGTCGAGCCGCGTTTCTCGCCGCCGACGCTCCCTCAGGTCAGGCACCGGCCGATCCGACACATCGACGCTGTTCACCATGGCGCCTCCTCTCGTTGCAGAGCACGATACCAGTCAGCGCCAAGTTGACAGTCACTGTCATGAAGAACAAGACTGTCGAACAGATACTCGATTCCAGCGTGAAAAGGACCCGACAGGTCATGCAGACAGATACGGACCGGACACAGACCGGTAAGGCCGACGACACGCAGATGCCAGCGGGCGCCACCCTGCTCATCGGCGTCCTCGTCGTCGCGGCATTCGTCATGATTCTCAACGAGACGATCATGAGCGTCGCCCTGCCGAGGTTGATGGTGGATCTGGACATCACCGCGGCCACCGCACAGTGGCTGACCACGGGCTTCCTGCTGACGATGGCCGTTGTCATCCCCACCACCGGCTACCTCTTCCAGCGGTTCACGTTGCGGCAGGTCTTCCTCGCGTCGATGACGTTGTTCACCGTCGGCACCCTGTTCGCGGCGACCGCACCGGGCTTCGAGCTGCTCCTCGTGGGTCGAGTCGTCCAAGCGGCCGGCACCGCGTTGATGCTCCCGCTCCTGATCAACACCGTGCTGAACCTGGTCCCGGCCCGCGACCGCGGAAAGATGATGGGTGTCATCTCCATCGTCATCGCCGTCGCGCCTGCTGTCGGCCCGACGATTTCCGGAGTCATCCTCGACGCACTCGACTGGCGGTGGATGTTCTGGCTCGTGTTACCGATCGCGCTGGTCGCCTTCGCCGTCGGCGCCGGCCTGGTCAAGAACGTGACCCCGACCAGTCGACCGTCGTTCGACGCCCTGTCGGTCGTCCTGTCCGCCCTCGCGTTCGGTGGACTCGTGTACGGCCTGAGCAGTCTGGGCCATTCCTCCGAGGAATCGGGTGTCCCGGTGTGGGTTCCGATCGCCGTCGGTGTCGTCGCACTCGTCGTCTTCGTGCTGCGTCAGATCGCTCGCCAGGACTCGGAGCGAGCACTGCTGAACATGCGCCCGTTCGCGACGCCCACCTTCAGCATCGGCCTCGGCATGCTGATGATCAGCATGATGGCTCTCTTCGGCGCCCTCATCCTGCTCCCGATGTACCTGCAGAACATCCTTGGCCTCGACACCCTGAAGACCGGACTGATGCTGCTTCCCGGCGGCCTGACGATGGGCCTGCTGGCTCCCTTCGTCGGCCGTGCATTCGACAGGGTCGGCCCGAGGCCGCTCGTCATTCCGGGCTCGATCATCCTGAGTGCGGCACTGTGGTCGATGACCTTGCTCGATGCGCAGTCCGCGCTGCCGATGGTCATCGCGATCCACGTCCTGATGTCCGTCGGACTCGCGACGATAATGACCCCGTTGATGACGTCGTCACTCGGATCGCTGCCCAAGCACCTCTACTCCCACGGCAGTGCCATCTTCAACACTCTCCAGCAGCTCGCCGGAGCAGCCGGCACGGCACTCTTCGTGACAGTCATGTCGAGCACGGCCGCATCGCGCATCGCCTCGGGATCGGACGAACTCGCCGCCAGTCAGGACGGGATCCACACCGCGTTCCTGTGCGGTGGTGCCGTGTCACTCGTCGGCGTCGCGGCGGCGTTCTTCATCCGTCGACCTGCGAGTGACGACACCACCCACACCGGAGACTCGGACCGACCGATGCAGCCGGTATCGGTCGGAGTCGACGACGGACCGGCGAGATAGTTTTCGACGGGTCGGTCCCCGACACGGGGCTCACGCCCCGACGGGTTCGCCGAACAGTCCTGCGATGATCTCGCCGACCGAATCGACCCAGAGCGAGTGCGGCCGCTGATCGAGTGCCATCGTACCGACATCGTTGGTGCGGCAACCTTTCTCGATCGGAACGTCGGCGAAGCGGTCACGCATCCAGAGCACCGCGCTGGGGAATCCGATGAGCTCCAACGTGAGGTGCTCGCTGAAGTGGTCACGGGTGTAGGTGACGTCCGCATCGCCGCGACCGCAGTACGAGTCGACCATGTCGTTCACCGGGCCGACCGGCACCAACCAGTCCGGGTTCGAGTGGTAGACGAACAGCGGCATGTCCGGGGTCGTGCTACCGAGGTTCAGGGCACTCAGCGCTTTCTTCACCACGGGTTGCTCCAGCGGATCACCCTCGGTGTGAAGCAGTCCCTTGAGATCGACGAAGGGCAGTAGCGCGGAACCCCATGCGACACAGAGGTTGTCCTTCGCTGCGAACAACGCGCGACCGAAAGGGTCGATGTGTTCGTCGACGAACTTCGCCAGCTCCGGATCCTCCCGACTCGCACCGATGATCCCGGAGCCGACGATGCCGGCACCCAGCTGACCATTGGCGTTGTTCACCAGCGCTGCGAGCCCGGCAGGGGTGCCACCCTCGGCGACACCGACGATGTTCAGCTCCGGCGCATAGCTTTTCGCAAGCTCGGCGGCATGACCGGTGGCGATCGCGCCGCCGGAGTAGCCCATCATGCCGACCTTCGTGTCGAGCCCACTCACCTGCAACGGATCGAAGGCCTCCGCTGCTCTGATGCCGTCGAGGGTGATCCGGCCGGCCACCGGGCCGACAGCGAACGCATCATTGGGCCCCTGGTGATCCGGGACCGACAGCGCCCATCCCTGTGCGAGCAGAGCCTGCGCCTCGAGGAACTGCGCCCCGGACGTGACAGACCCTGTCACCGGCCACGGGATCGCACCCTGTCGCATCGTGTACGACGGGGCGCAGTACGCACCCAGGGAATCCTCGGCGACCTGCATCGACAGCAGCGGCCGTGGTGACTGCGGAGTGCTCCGCGGCCGGATGACGGTGGTGACCGCGGGGATGGGCTCGTTTCTGCCGTTGTTCGACCGGTAGGACAGTTGCCACGCATCGACCTGCGTCGGAATCAGATTCAGCGTCGCCAAGTCCACCGGGCGTGCGGCGATGATCTCGCCGGGTGCTGCGGCGGCGACCACGTCGGCCGGTGGCATGTAGAAGTCGGTGTCTAATTCAGGAATCTTCGGCCAGGTCAGGGGCGGTAGCGGCGGTTGGACCACCACGTCCGACTCGCGGGGGGCGCTCGACGGGTCGACGGCAGGCGCTGCTGTCGCGGGGACCGACGCCAGCGCGGACACGACGGCCGAGACCACCGCTGTGACGACGACACGCCGTGTCCAAGTCGGGGAGGGGGACACCGAGCACTCTCTTTCGCGCCGAGACGAGACGACAGCGGAATGTGCTCCCGGCGACGGTATGCACCACATTCCAGCATGTTGGACACGAGTGTCCGTGATGGTTCACAGGACTGTAGAGCGTTGTGTCGTGGATAACAATCCCGGCGTCAGTCGAGGTCAGGGACGAACGCGGCGAGCACGGCGATCATCGTGTCGACGAGTGCGCCCACCGGCGGACGCGGCGACGGGGTGCGCGACCAGTCGGAGACCACCTCCGTGAACGCGCCGAGGAACGCAGTCGCAGCCAACCGGTACCCACCCGGCGGGTCGAATTCGGCACCGACTTCTCCCCGCAAGGTGGCCTCGAAGAACCCCACCCAGACGGCCCGTCTGCGGGCCCGGTGCTGCTCCACGGTGTCACTGACACCGAGCATCTCGATGTAGCAGATGCGGGCTCGGCGGGGGTCACTCCCCAACGAGTCGATCAGCGCGCCCATGGCCGCTGCGACCAACTTCCGGTGGTCTCGGTCCGTCGACCCGGACAGCGCAGTGACGACCGCGGTCTCGGCGTCCTGCTGGATCAGGTCGTAGACATCGGTCAAGAGCTTCTCGCGGTTGGCGAACTCGCCGTAGAACTGGCTACGCGCCAGCCCTGCAGCCGCGCAGACATCCGCCACCGAGGTGGCGGAGTACCCCTTCGTGCCCAGGACCTCGATGGCGGCCTGCAGGAACTTCGCGCGCCTGTCCGCTCGACGGTCCGCCATCGAGCGGCCCCCGTAGACGCGCCCCGGATCGCCGACATCAGTCACCTCGAAAGCTTATAGGCGTGAACGCTTCTCCCCCTCCCACAACGCACCCGGTGGGCGGACCGGATTTCAGAGGCCGGTGACCGGCTTCCGGGCGGCGAGCAGTCCGGCAAATTCCTCGCCGTAAGCAAGGTGACGACGCAACGTCTCGCATCGCTCGAGCGTCTTGTTGTGGCAATGGTCGACGAATTGCGCTGCAGACGTGCGCTCCTCGTCGCTGGACGACTCGTCGGCAAGAATGTCCAGGGCGTCGAGAAGTTCCTTCATCTCCGCCAGCGTGAAGTCGAGCGGTTTCATACGGCGGATCACCAACAGGCGTTCGACATCCGAGTCGGTGTAGAGCCGGAAACCGCCGACAGAACGCGCTGAAGGCACCACGAGTCCGACCGAGTCGTAATGGCGGACAGTGCGTATCGACAACGACGTGCGCTCGGCGACCTCACCGATCTGCATGCTTCGACCCACCGCGTACTCAGTGCCCCGCGCCGAGATTGCCACTGAGTCTGTCGTGTCGCTCGGTGGAGGAATCGTCGAGACCGATGATCTTCACGGTCTTGCCCTTCGCGGCGTACTTGGTCGTGATGGCGTCGAGCGTCGCAACGGTGGAGGCGTCCCAGATGTGGGATTCGGACATATCGATGACGATGTCGAGAGGGTCCCCGATGTAGTCGAACTGATAGATCAGATCGTTGCTGGAGGCGAAGAACAACTCCCCCAGAACTTTGTAGACACGAGTGTTCTCGTCCGGATGCGCCACGTCGACGACTTCGGTGAGATGCGCGACCCGGCGCGCGAACAACACCATCGCGGTGACGACTCCCACGACGACGCCGTAGGCGAGATTGTGAGTGGCGACCGTGACGGCCACCGTGACGACCATGACCAGCGTTTCGCTCTTCGGCATGCGCCGCAACGTCTTCGGATGGATGCTGTGCCAGTCGAAAGTACCCACCGACACCATGATCATCACCGCGACCAGCGCGGCCATCGGGATGAGAGCCACGATGTCGCCCAGTCCCACGACGAGAATCAGCAGGAACGTGCCGGCGAGGAACGTGGAGATCCGGGTACGCGCACCCGAGACCTTGACGTTGATCATCGTCTGGCCGATCATCGCGCACCCGCCCATACCCCCGGTGAAGCCGGTGACCAGGTTCGCGACGCCCTGGCCCCACGCTTCGCGCGACTTGTTCGAGTGGGAATCGGTGATGTCGTCGACAAGTTTCGCCGTCATCAACGATTCCAACAATCCGACCAAGGCAATGGCGAGCGCGAACGGCGCGATGATCGACAACGTGTCCAGAGTGAAGGGCACGTTCGGTATCAGCAGGGATGGAAGCGACGACGGCAACTCGCCCTCGTCTCCGACGTCGGGAACCTGCAGCGCGAACACGAGGGTGGCCGCGGTGAGCAGCACGATGGCGATCAACGGCGCGGGAACGACTCTGGTCAACTTCGGGAGGAACACCATCACGATCAGGCCCACGGCGACGAGCGGATAGACCAGTGCCGGCACGCCGAGAAGATAGGGCAACTGGGAGGTGAAGATCAGGATGGCGAGGGCGTTGACGAATCCGACCATCACGCTGCGCGGGATGAAGCGCATCAACTTCGCGACGCCGATCACGCTGAGGACGATCTGAAGGACACCGCCGAGAATGACGGCCGCGATCAGGTAATCCAGGCCGTACTCGCGTGACAGCGGTGCGACGACCAGTGCGATCGCGCCGGTCGCCGCGGAGATCATGGCCGGCCGGCCACCGACGATCGAGATGGTCACCGCCATCGTGAACGAGGCGAACAGTCCGACGCGGGGATCGACGCCGGCGATGATGGAGAACGAGATCGCCTCCGGAATCAACGCCAGGGCGACGACGAGTCCCGCCAGCACCTCGGTCTTGAGCCTGCGGGGTGAGCGCAGCGCCGCCATCACCGAGGTGTCCTCGGGTGCGGTGACCGGCGCGGCTGCGTTCGACATGGATAAGCCTCTTCCGTGGTGGTGCGATGACGCGGCATCACGTGCACCTGGCACGGCCTCTCCGCAGGACGGAACTCTACTCTTACTGGAGAGTAGAGTCCGCAGCCTCGTCATCGGGAAGGTCGATGAGCATCTGCGCCAGAGACGTGATGGACGGTGCTGTCAGGTCCGGGTCGGGGAAGTAACTCGGATACGGCCCGCCGTTCCGGCCGATCCATGCCGTGGCCATTCCCGCAGTGCGCGCGCCGTTGATGTCCCAGGGGTGCACCGCGACGAGCATGGCCTCCTCGGGGGCGACATCGCACTCGCCGAGCGCGTACCGATAGGCATCGAGGTGCGGCTTCCAGCGCCCTGCATCGTCGACGGACAGGATCGCGTCGAACCTGTCCGCGATGCCGGCCTTGCCCAGAAGCGTCCGGGCTACGTCCGTCGAACCGTTGGACAGCGTCACCAGCCTGATGCCCGACCGTGCCAGCGCGGTGACTCCGTCGACCACATCTGCGTGGACGTCGAGCTCGGTCAGGCCGGTCATGATGTGGTCCACCGCGTCAACGACGGTGCGGTTCACCGCAGTACCCGACAGTAGAACTTCGAGAAGGCCGGAACCGACGTCAGCGAACGGTCGAGCCGCGCCCGCGACGGCGAGTGCGAAGCCGTCCCTGAGCAACCCCGCGAACCACGTGTCGAACATGGGGCCAGGAGCTCCGACGTCCGTGAACCGTCGACGCATCGGCGAGGTGTCCGACAGCGTCTCGTTCACGTCGAAGACCACGACTTTCGGTCGGCGCCTCGGGGTGGGACTCGTCTGGGAAGTGGGGGTACTCATGTGCTCACTCCTGCTCGTTCGGCGGCATCCCTCGGATCGGATGGCGCGCTCGTGGAGGGAGTACCCCCTGGAGCCGGGGAGGTTCGAACTCCCGACCGCTTCCCGAGAACGGTCGAGTGCACCGGTTCTCACCTGCGTGATTGACATCACAAGGACGTCATACTACTTTCAAACTGACATCAGTTCAGGAAGTCCACTCGCACCGACAGCCGAGCGGCCCTGTGAGTCCCAGAGAGGTCTGACCATGCGGAGGATTCCCCGAGCCATCGCCACCGTTGCCGTGGCAGCGTCGGCGTTCGCGCTCACAGCGTGCGGCGGCAGCACCACCCCGTCCGGGCCCGTCGAGGGCAGCTGGGACGACGTCGTCGCCGCGGCGAAGACCGAGGGCACCGTGATGCTGTACTCCAGCCAGAAGCCCGCGAACCTCGACGCGCTGAAGGCCGCGTTCACGCAGAAGTACCCGGAGATCTCCATGGACTTCGTGCGTGGAACGGATTCCGAGATCAATCCCCGTGTCGAGACCGAGAACCGGACGGGCACGGGTATCGCCGACGTCCACATGGTGACCGACGCGTCGTGGATCGCAAGCGCGTCCGAGTCCGGGACCTACTCCACCGAGATCGTGGGTCCGGACTTCGACGCACCCGACTACGACCGCGCGGCCAGCGTGAAGAACGACCGCTTCTTCCTCTCGTCCGCCGCAGTCTTCGGCCTCGGGTGGAACACCGCCGCGGTGCCCGACGGTCTCGAAACCCCGCAGGACATTCTGAACCCGGCCTACCGCGGCCGCATCGGCATCGTCAATCCCACGGGCATCGCGTCGTACGTCGATCTGTATCGGCACTACGCCGAGAACTACGGCGAGGACTACTGGAACAAGTTGTCCGACCTCCAGCCGCGGGTCTACCCGAGCGCACTGGCCGTCGCGCAGGCCTTGACGTCGGGTGAAGTGGTGGTTTCGCCCAGTGTTCAGCCCCTCGTCACAGAGGTCGCCGCAGGCGCACCCGTCGACTGGGCACTTCCGGACAATCCCTGGGGCACACCGTGGTACACCGAGGTTCTGAGTAGGGCGCCGCATCCGAACGCGGCTCAGGTCCTGGCGGACTTCATGGTCACTGCCGAGGGACAGGCCGCACTCAACGGTGGCTATGCCGCCGCGTTGCCTGACGTGCCGGGTGCCGTCGAACGTGCGCAGAACATCGCGTCACCAGATCCGGCCGAACTGACCCCCGAGAACGTCGACCGGTACTCGCAGGAGTGGTCGCAGCTCTTCCAGTGATAGTGGGCCCTACCGATGTCGACTACCCGAACTCGTCACCCGAGGAGGTGATCATGGACGCTCCGACAGCTTCGTCACACGGCTCACGCGTGCTCGTCACCGGTGCCGCGCGCGGCATCGGTGCGGCATGTGCCGCGCGCTTCGTCTCTCTCGGAGCGACCGTCTACGTCACCGACGTGGACGACGAGGGTGGTCGCGCCGTCGCCGACGCCCTCGGACCGTCGGCGCGCTACCTGCATCTGGACGTGGCGTCGGAAGCCGAGTGGGATGCGTGCGTGCAAACGATCGAGGCGGACGGTGGGCGCCTCGACGTGCTGGTCGCCAATGCCGGTGCGGCTCACCGCTCCGACATCGCCGACACGTCGCTCGCGGACTTCCGTCGCATGCTCGACATCAACCTGGTCGGTACCTTCCTCGCCCTCAGGACGGCGAGCACCGCCGTGAAGTCCGGCGGTTCCGTGATCACGGTGTCGTCACTGCGAGGAATCCTCGCGACCGCGAAGCTCGGTGCCTACGGCGCATCGAAATTCGGGGTGCGGGCCTTGACCCGAGTTGCTGCGCTCGAGCTCGCCGAGCGCGGAATCAGAGTCAACTCGGTGTGCCCCGGCAGCATCGACACCGACATCACCGGCAGCGAGGACTTCGCCGACCACGATGTCGCCGGCTATGTGCGCACCATTCCGATGCAGCGTCGGGGCACCACTGCCGACGTCGCGGACGCCGTCGTGTTCCTCGCCGGATCCGGGAGCAGCTACATCACGGGGACCGACCTCGTCGTCGACGGTGGTCTGGCGGCCGGCGCGCGAACACCCACACACACCTCTGGACAGAAGGCATGAGATGACCGATCGCTTCACCATTTCCGGACTGACCAAGACGTACGGCAGCACGAAGGTCGTGGACGGTCTCGACATCGATATCGAGCAGGGCGAGTTCCTTGTTCTTCTCGGCCCGAGTGGCTGCGGGAAGACCACCACGCTGCGGTGCCTCGCCGGGCTCGAGACACCCCAGGGCGGACGTATCTCGTTCAAGGACAGGACGGTCTTCGACGCGGACCAGCGAGTCGACGTCCCCGCGCACAAGCGCAACATCGGCATGGTCTTCCAGTCCTACGCCCTGTGGCCGCACATGACGGTGCGCCGCAACATCAAGTACCCCCTCGACGTCCGCGGACTCACCAAGTCCTTCGGGCCGGGAGCCGTGGAGGCAGCGGCCGACATGGTGGACTGCGGGGCCCTGCTCGATCGGTACCCGTCTCAACTCAGTGGCGGTCAACAGCAGCGTGTGGCGGTTGCTCGCGGTCTGGTGGCGCGGCCGGATCTCATCCTCTTCGACGAGCCGCTCAGCAACCTCGATGCCCGGCTGCGCGATCAGGTCCGTTCTCAGATCCACCGTCTGCACCGCGAACTCGGGTTCACCGCCGTGTTCGTGACCCACGACCAGTCCGAGGCCTTCGCACTCGGAGACCGCCTCGCGATCATGAAGTCCGGCCGCATCGAGCAGCTCGACACGCCGTCGAACGTGTTCGAGAACCCCGGGTCGGACTACGTCGCGGCCTTCATCGGTATGGCCAACAAGCTCGAACTGCGCAGAGCACACGACGGCTGGCAGACCTCCGCGGGTGACGCGATCGATCTCCGAAACTCGGTGGTCCGCGACCGCGCCGACGAGGGCGAGTCCGCGGTCGCACGGCTACGTCCGGACGACCTGCTCCTGCACCGCAGCATGACCGAGGTCCCGCCCGGACACGTCGGACTGCACGCCGCCCTCGTCGATCACGAGTACGGAGGCCGGCACTTCGACGTGACCGTGCGTTCCGGCGCCGAGACGCTCACCCTGCGCGCGTCGGCCGCCGAGCACGGCCTCGCACTGCGTGCGGCCGAGCCGGGCGACGCCGTCGTCGTCTCCTTCTCCCCCGCTGCGCTGCGGGTGTTCCCCTCGGCGCCCTCCACCGCCACAGCCGCTGACGCAGCACCCGTCGCCGCAGCAGTGGGGAGCGCATCGTGACCGCCACACTCACACCCCCCGACACCGACACGACGCCACCGCCGCCGGCCGGACGGCGGCCACGGCTGACCGGCCCCTGGCGCGCCCGCCTCGGTTACGGCATCCTCCTCGCTGTACTCGCCTATCTCGTCGTCCTCCCCATGGTGCGCCTGCAGATGCTCGCGTTCGAGGACGGAGCACGGGGCTACCGCAGCCAGTACGGACGTTTCGACATTGCCCAGACGCTCTGGACGACAGTGATTCTGGCGCTGGGATCTCTGGTCATCGCGCTCGTTCTCGGCACCCTGCTCGCCTACGCCGCGAGCCGCCTCCCGGCGCGGCTGGGGTTCCTGAGGATGATCCCGATCCTGCCCATCGTGCTTCCCGCCGTCGCCAACATCGTCGGCTGGGCGTTCCTGCTCTCGCCGGGACCCGGCTACCTCAACGTGGTCCTGCGTGCGCTGCCCTGGTGGAGCGATCTCGAGAGCGGTCCCGTCGATGTCTACACAGTCCCCTGGATCGTGATCCTGACCGGGTTCGGCCTGACGTCGTTCGTCTACCTCTTCGTGTCCTCGGGGATGGACAACATCAGTTCGGAACACCTCGAAGCTGCTCGGATCAGCGGTTCGTCCTCGATGGGTGTGTTCTTCCGCATCGTTCTCCCCCTGCTCCGTCCGTCGCTCATCTACGGTGGCGGCATCGCGTTCCTCCTCGGGCTGGGCCAGTTCACCGGACCTCTGCTCCTCGGCCAGAACAGCGGAGTGAAGGTGCTCACCACAGAGATGTACCGGCGGGTGTCGGAATCACCGTCGGACTTCGCGGCCGCCGCTGCAGCCGGCTCACCTCTCGTCCTGTTCGGGCTGGCATTGGTCCTCGTGCAGAAGATGTTGCTGGGCAATCAGAGTCGCTTCGTCACTCACGGCGGCAAGGCGTTCTCCGCGCCCTCGGGACGCGGAACGTGGGCCGCTGTCACCATCAGTGTGTACGCCCTGTTCGCGCTGCTGATCCCCATCGTCGGACTCGTCATCGTGTCGCTGACCCCGTACTGGTCGGACACCCTGAGCCTGGATCTGTTGACGCTGGACAACTTCCGGGCCCTGATCTCCGATGATGCGATCGTCTCGTCCGTGCTCACCAGCATCCTCACGTCTCTCGCCGCGGTGGCCGTGTGCATTCCCATCGGATACGTCATGGCCAACCTGTTGGTCCGTGGGCGGCGCTTCCGCATTCTCGGCATGATCGGCGACTTCATCACTGCTCTGCCGTTGGGTATCCCCGCGGTCATCTTCGGCGTCGGCTTCCTCCTCACGTACACCGAACCTCCACTGATCCTCTACGGCACCCGGACGGTGATCGTCCTCGTCTACATCGTGCTGATGCTGCCGTTCTCGGTCCGGCTGCAGATGACGGCGATGCTCGCCTTGGGCAATACCTACACCGAGGCCTCCGCGACCAGTGGCGCCTCGCCTGTGGTGACCAACCTGCGAATCCTGTTGCCCCTCATGCGAGGAGCCATCTTCGGCGCAGTCGCCCTGATGTTCATCCTCCTGACCCACGAGTTCGCCGCCTCGCTGCTCGTCCGCGCTTCCACGACCCAGGTCATGGGCACCCTGCTCTACGACATGTGGCAGAACGGCTCGTACCCGCTCGTCGCGGCGATGGCGCTGCTCATGACCGCGGTGACCACCACGGGAGTCGCGATCGCCATGCTCGTCGGCGGTCGAAACGTCCTCAGCAAGCTCTGAAAGGCCCACCATGCCCGAAGGCAGTACCCGTCTGACCGACAAGGTGATCCTCGTGACCGGCGCCACCGGAGGGATCGGTGTCGACATCGTGACGAGGCTGGCGTCCGAGGGAGCCAGCGTGATCGTCACCGATGTGGACCAGAGCGCCTGCGACGCAGCGGTACACGCGCTGGAGCGCTCGGCTTCTCATCTGGCGTGTGCGCTGGACATCACCGACGAGGAACAGTGGGCCGCGACGCTCGCCCTCGTGGAGAACCGCCACGGCACGCTCGACGCCGTCGTCAACAACGGCGCTATCGGCTCGCTCGCCACTGTCGTCGACGAGACGGTGGAGCAGTACCGCCGCGTCGTGGAGGTGAGTCAGACCGGTACGTGGCTGGGAATGAAGCATGCCGGCGCCATGATCGAGCGGACGGGCGGCGGATCGGTGGTCAACATCTGCTCCATCCTCGGCAGCGTCGGCGGCCTGGGCAACAGCATCGCCTACGCCGCGGCGAAGGGTGCCGTGCGGACCATGACGAAGAACGCGGCGCTGCACTGGGCCCGCCTGGGGGTGCGGGTCAACTCGATCCACCCCGGCTTCATCGCGACCCCGCCGTTGCTTGCACGGTACGAGGGCACCCCGCGTCACGAGGCCATGCTGGCCGGCACGCCGATGGGACGACTGGGGTCCGGTGCGGAAGTCGCTGCGGCGGTGGCGTTCCTGGCCGGTGACGATGCGCGCTTCGTGACCGGCACCGAGCTGTACGTCGACGGTGGCTGGACCGCCGCCTGATTCTCAGGCGAGGCCGAACACGTCGACGCCGTCCTGGTTCTCCACACGCAGCACGCCCCGGTGGACGTCCAGATCGAGGTGGGCCAGGGTCTCGCAGACCGCGACCATGCGATCGAACGTTCCGAGATCCGAGAACGGGCGATCACGACGGGTCCACGGGAGACGTTCGGCGACATCGCGGCCGGTCGCCCGAGTCATGTCGGCGACGACCGCCCGGGTCGCCGCCAAGCGACGGGCGTGGTGATCGAGAAGTTCGCGCACGCGCGCGTGCAGACCGACACCGGTGTCCCCGTGGGCAGGCAGCACGGTGCGGTCCCGATCGTCGAGCATCATTTCCAGCGACTGCAGGTAGTGCCCCAGGGGCAGGTCCCACTCACCGAGTTCGAATCCGATCGACGGTGTGATGGTCGGCAGAACGTGGTCGCCCGTGTAGCTGATGTCTCGGTCGAGATCGTGGAACACCATGTGACCCTTGGTGTGTCCGGGTGTGTGCACCGCGGTCAACCGGTGACCGGGAATGTCGAGGGCTCCGTCGGTGAGCCACGAATCCGGCGGCTCCCAGTCGTCCGAGTCGAAGTCCTCGTCGCCGGTGTCCAGACGAACCGCTCGAGCGATGTCGTCGGCACCGGCCCGTCGGAGCTCCCGTAACGACGAGGTCGGCATGTTGGAGGCCAGCTCGCCGATGGCGACGATCCCCGGCGCCTCGGCCGACCCGAGGTGGATGCGGCAGCCGTGTCGACGGCGGAGGTCGACGGCGAAGGTGTAGTGGTCACGGTGGACGTGGGTGACGAACACGTCGTGCACGTCGTCCGGTCGGTGACCGAATTCGGCCAGGGCGGTGCGGAACTCGTCGTACGTGCCCGGCCGTCGCCATCCCCCGTCGATCAGCGCCAGGCCACGATCGGTCTCCAGGGCGTAGACGTTGATGGCGCGGAGTCCGTCGGACGGCATCTGCAACGGCACCCGGTGGATGCCGTCCGCGACCCGAACGGATCCCGGATCGGACCACCGGGCGGTCACGAGGTGGTCGACGTGTCGGCAACCATGGTCCGCTCGTCGCCGTACCAGATCATCCGACGCCCGCGCATGGTCCCGACGTGCTCGACTGCGACCTTCCATTCCGGGCTGGCGAGCGCGGTCTCGAGGTCGTCGCGAGAGGCGAAGCTCAGAATCGACAGTCCGTCCCACCCGGCGCTGCGCTCGTCGATCGAGTGGACGATGTCGATGTGCTGCCACCGCAGCAGGCCCGGGAGCGGGTAGGTCACGTCCGCGTGCTCCCCTCGCCACCAGGTCATGAATTGCTCGTGCGTCCAGTCGTTCGGACGGGCGGCGAGAACCATCAGATCGAACATGACTTCCTCCAGCGTGTGATCAACATGAATTCGGTTCGGTATACGTGAGCATGGTTGTCGAGAATGGCCGGCCCGGGCTCAGGGCCCAGCGGTCAGGGGCGCACCATCTTGAGCACTGCGGTGGTGACGGTTTCGGCGATCTCGTCGAGGGTGGCCGGGCCGTTCGGCCGGTACCATCGCCATACGCTGATGACGAGGGCGAGAACCAGGCGACCCACGGTCTTCGGATCTCCGTCGGCGAAGACACCGTCGTCCATGCCACTGGCGATCAGACTCGTCCACCGGCGCTCGATCTCCTGGACCAGCTCCCGGGACTGGAGACGCTCGGCCTCCTCCTTCTCCGACTGTCGCTCCGTCGCCAGAAGATCCATGTGGTTCTGCAGGATCCGGCGCTGCAGCGCGTCCAGCGGCGAGGCCTGGAGAGCTCCCGCAACGGCGGCTCGCAGCGCAGCCTCCGGGTCGCTCTGCTCGGCCGTGGCAGCGTCGAATCGCTCGACGGAGTCGGCCAGTTCCAGGCGCATGATGGTGAGCAGGCAGTGCGCCTTGGATTCGAAGTAGTGGTAGAGCGCGGTCTGGCCTATACCGACCTCGTCCGCCACCGACGCCCACTTGGTGTGGTCGTAGCCCACCCTGCCGAACTGCTCGATGGCGACGGTGAGAATGCGAGACCGCTTGGATCGCGGGCTCTCACGGCGTGCCGTCGTTCCCACGCTCATCCTGCCACCTCCGAACGTGTCGTCATCGACACCACCTTACTGGTCTCGAGGTGAATTCGGATCGGTTACACCGGCGAGACGTGCTGCCATCCGGACGGCATCGGGTCGGGATAGCTTCCCGACCCGGTTCTGTGGCAGATCGTCCACAGCGAAGACGTACTCCGGCCAGTTGTGTCGCGGCACACCGCGTCGGGACAACCCGTCCGTCACCTCGGCCAGACCGAGAGCGCGACCGTCGGTCACCACCAGGGCTCCGGCGCGCTCGGACAGCAGCTCGTCCGGGATCGGCACCACGCAGACCTGCACGATTCCGGGGACGCCGGCCACCGCCGCCTCGACCTCGTTGATGTCGATGTTGCGGCCGCCGCGGATGATGATCTGCTTCTGCCTACCCATGACGGTGATGGTGCCGTCCTCCGCCACCTCGACGAGATCACCGGTCGGGAGGAAGCCGTCGTCGGTCAGGGCCGGAGCCGCGACCTGTCCTCCGCGTGCGTACCCGACGAACATCGAGGGTCCCCGGACCTGCGCGTCACCGATCTCGCCGGTTCCCACGTCCTTCCCCGCACTGCTCACGGCCCGCACTGTCGTGCCGGGGAACGGCCGTCCGTCCGTACCGAGACGGAGCCGAGAGTCGTCGTCCGGGGCCGCGGTCGTGTGACCGAGACACTCGGACATGCCGAACACTCGGAGGAATCTCGTCCCCAGGAACTGCTCGGCGCGTTCGAGAGCCGCCGCGTTCATCGGCCCTCCGCCGACCGTCATCGCCCGCATTCCGGCGAGTCGACCGGCTCCGTTCTCGACGAGGGACAGCTGCAGCGCCATCGTCGGCACCAGCATCGTCCAGCGGACGTCGTGAGCGGCCATCGCGTCGAGCGCGTCCGCCGGCGACCACTTGCCGATCGACACCATGGGTCCACCCACGAACAGCGGGAGATACATCCCGAAACATGCTGCGGCGACGGAGGACAGGGGCACGAAGGCGCCCACCGCGTCACCCGGCCGCAGGCCCACGGCGTCCCTCGTGCACGAACAGGCATAGCGCAGTGCGTCCTCGGACTGGACGACGCACTTCGGGCGGCCGGTGGATCCGGAGGTCATCGCGATGACACTGCCTCCGTTCCATCGCGCCACACCTCGTGGGTCACCACGCCGTGCACGCAGATGACGATCCCCGATGGCCCCGTTCCCCGACGGGAAGTCCTGGTCGGACACTCCCCAGTGGTCGAGAGTGCGGAGGTCGGCCACCACCATGTCGGGGTCGACGTCCTCGACGGCGAGCACGAACTCGGATGCTGTGGCATGCGGACTGAGCACGGCGACCACGCCTCCAAGCAAACCGACCGACAGTGCGGTGGCCACCGTCTGCCACGTGTTGTCCGCCTGGATCAGCACCGTGGGAGGTGTGGGGTCGTGCTGTGCCATCTGCTCGGCTCCGCGTTCGGCGGCAGCCATCACGTCGGCGAGTCGATGGGTGCCGTGCAGGTCGATCACGGCGATCGCGTCGGGGTGTTCCCGGACGCGGTCTCGCAGTTCGAGCGCGAGAGTCTTCACTGACGGTGGTCCTTTCCGGCATCACGTTCTGGTGTGGGGTCGTCGGACGTGGTGGGTAGGAGCACGATTCGGCCGGCGTCCTCCCCGGCACGCAGACGCGCGTAGGCGTCGATCGCCTCGTCGAGAGGTCTCGTCGTCACCTCGGGCAGCAGCGCCCCGGACTCCGCGAGCGCCACCACCTCGACCAGATCCGCGCGACTACCCCAGAAAGGAGCCGAGACCTGCCACCCGGCGGCGATCCCCCGGTTCTTGGCCACCGACACGGACCCACCCGCGCCGCCGACCACGACCAGGCGCCCTCCGGGTACTAGCGTCGCCAGCCCCTCGGCCATCGTGTCGTCGCTGCCGACGAAGTCGAACACCACGTCCACGCCCCCGAGATCTCTCGTGGCCGAATCCGCTTCGGCCAGTGACGAATACACCGCGGTCGCGCCCATGGTCGACGCGGATCGCCGAGCCGCGTCGCGCGGATCGACGGCCACGACGTGGCCGGCTCCCAGCAGCGATGCCATCCTGACGGCGAGGTGACCCAGTCCGCCGACACCCACGATCACGACCACGGCGTTCGAGTCGAGGAGGTCGGCCTGACCGCTGACGGCGTGATGCACGGTGGCGCCCGCATCAGCAAGGGGCGCAGCGAGTTCCGGTGCCAGAGAGCCGGTGTCGACCAGCACGCCGCTGTGCGGAACCACCATGTATTCGGCCAGTCCCCCGGGTGCGCCGAGCCCGTTCCCGATCACGGCGAGTCTGCCGTCGACCGGTTGCAGTGCCAGACAATAGTTCTCTCGTCCTCGCCGGCAGTTGCGGCAGATCCTGCAGGACCACACGCCGTGGACGACCACGGAGGATCCCACCGTGCTGCCGTCGGCATCGGGGCCGGCAGCGACGACGCGTCCGGCCACCTCGTGTCCCAGCGTGAGCGGCAACGGGTAGTCGAACCGCCCTGCCGGCGCATCGCAGACGGACAGATCGCTGCGACACAGGCCGGCCGCCGTGACCTCGAGCAGCAGCTGCTCACCCCTCGGTTCGGGAACGGGAATGTCCCGCAGCTCGGGAGCGGAGCCCCACTCGAGCAGTTGCACGGCCAGCATCAGCGCGCCGTCCAGCCGCCGTCGACAACCAGGGTGTGCCCGGTGACGTACGACGAGGCATCGGAGGCGAGGAACAGCACTGCGCCGTCCACCTCGCCCGCGGTGCCTCCGCGACCGAGCATCGTGTTGCGCCGCACCCACCCGGCCGACTTCTCGTTCTCGAACAGCCCGTCGGTCATCTCGGTGTCGAACCACCCGGGGACCACCGCGTTCACGCGGATACCCCGTCTCCCCCACTGCCCGGCGAGTTCGCGGGTCAGCCCGAGCACACCGGCCTTGGATGCCGCGTAACTCGCACCGCCGATGGGGGCGGTGGACACGAGACCCACGACGGACGAGATGTTGACGATCGACACCGGAGCGGACTCCGGCGTCGTCGAGGCGACGCGCACCGCCAGGTGGAAGCCTGCGAGGAGGTTGACCTCCAGGATCGCCGAGAAGCCCTCCGCGGTCTCCTGTTCCGCGTCCGGCGGGCCGGGCATGCCGGCATTGTTGATCAGGATGTCCAGGCGCCCGGTCTCCTCGCGGCACCGATCCACCAACGCTCGACGGTCCTCGTCCGAGGTCACATCGCATCGCACGGGAACGAGGCCAGGGACCGTCTCCGCCACCGCGGCCAGACGATCCGCGCGGCGTGCCGCCGCGTACACCGTGGCTCCTGCGGCGGCGAGCGTACGGGCGAACCCGAGACCGAGACCGGACGACGCTCCGGTCACCACCGCAGTTCGACCGGTCAGATCGAACAGGGCAGCAGGGGTCGGGGTGTCGTTCATGTCCGTCACGTCCACGTCCTCCTCAGTAGACCGCGGTGCGGCCGCCGTCGACGGGAATGATGGCACCCGTCGTGTACGACGAGGCGTCACTCGCGAGATGTACGACGAGACCGGCGATCTCCTCGGGGCGACCCAGACGTCCCGACGGCAGCCGGTCGACGATCTTGCCGACGAACTCGTCGTCCCAGTGCTCGGCCATGTCCGTGGCAAATCCCCCGGGCATCACGCAGTTCACTCGCACGTGCGGCGCATACTCCTGCGCGAACGCCATGGTCAACGCATTGAGGCCGTTCTTGGCCGCGGCGTACATGGCTTCGGGCGGGCTCGGTCGAACAGCTCCGATGCTCGAGATGTTGATGATCGACCCGCGTCCGGCGGCCGCCATCCGCGCTCCGGCCACTGCCATCAGCCTGAACGGACCCTTGAGATTGACCTCGATGGTTTTGTCCCACAACCCTTCCGTCACTCCGACGAGGTTCTCGGACAGCGGTGCGATGCCGGCGTTGTTGACCACGACATCGAGTGAGCCGAACTCGTCGACGATGGCGTCGACCGCGGGTTCGATCTCGTCCCAGCGACCGACGTGCAGAGCGCGGGCGTGAGCGCTGCCCACCGTCGACGGTCCGAGTGAGGCGACTGCTTCCTCGCACGCCTCGAGTTTGCGGCTGGACACCACGACGGTGGCTCCCGCGTCGCGCAGTCCACGAGCGATGGCGAGGCCGAGTCCGCGGCTCGCACCGGTCACGAGAGCCACTCTGCCGGTGAGGGAATGAATATCGGTCATCGGTACTTCTTCGTCTCGAGGCGGGCGATCGTGCGGAGATGGACCTCGCTGGGTCCGTCCGCGATCTGGAGGGCGCGGGTGATGGCGTGCAGGCGGGCCAGGACGAAATCGTCGCTGACCCCGGCCGCTCCGAACGTCTGGACAGCGCGGTCGACCACCTTGTGCGCCACCTCCATCGCCGCGACCTTGATCGCGGCGACCTCGGAGCGCGCCGAGGCGTTACCGCGCGTGTCCATCATCCAGGACGACTTCAGGACCAGCAGTCGGATCTGGTCGATCTCGATACGACTGCGCGCGATCCACTCGCGGACGACGCCACGATCGGCGAGCGGGGCACCGAAGGCCACTCGGTCGAGGGAGCGTCGGCACATCATCTCCAGAGCGCGCTCGGCCATGCCGACGGCGCGCATGGCGTAGTGCATCCGGCCCGGGCCGAGACGACCTTGCGCGATCGCGAAACCGTCGCCCTCGGCTCCGAGCATGTTCGAGGCCGGCACCCGGACATCGGTGAACTGGACGTCGCCGTGCCCGAGACGGTCGTGAAAACCGAACATCGGGAGATCGCGCAGCACCTCGATGCCGGGACTGTCGGCCGGAACCAGGATCATGCTCTGCTGACGGTAGGTCGGACCGTCCGGATCCGACTTGCCCATGAAGATGATGAGCTTGCAGTCCGGGTCGAGAACACCGGAGGTGTACCACTTTCGGCCGTTGAGCACGTACTCGTCACCGTCGCGTCGGATCGTCGAGGTGATGTTGGTGGCGTCGGAGCTGGCCACGGCCGGTTCGGTCATGGCGAACGCGGACCGGATACGACAGTCGAGCAGGGGCTCGAGCCAGTCCTTCTTCTGCTCCTCGGTACCGAACATGGCGAGGATCTCCATGTTGCCGGTGTCCGGGGCGGAGCAGTTGATGGCCTCGTTGCCGATGATCGAGCGCCCGACCACCTCGGCGAGAGGGGCGTACTCGAGGTTGGTGAGTCCGGCCCCGAGCCCGTCGTGCGTCATGAACAGGTTCCACAGTCCCTGCGAGCGCGCGGTCTCCTGCAGTTCGCGCATCACCGCCGGCTGCTCGTGCTTGTTCGTGTTCGCCGCGATCTGCGCGTCGTACACCTTCTCGGCGGGCAGAACATGATCGGTCATGAATGTCTCGAGGGTCTCGAGCAGCGCGTCGGTACGAGCACTGTAGGAGAAGTCCACGGTTGGCCTCCTGGAGGGCGGATCGAGCGTGTGAAAGCGAGGACGGGGAGCTCAGGCGAGCAAGGCGGTGCCGGTGTCGATGAGCCGAGAGATGGTGGCGGGCAGCTTCTCCTGGTCCGGATCGTGATGACGGCCCTCCCGGTGACGACGCAGGTTGTGCCCCATGATGGCGGCCATCTTGAGTCGTCCCAGGGCGTCGAACCACGGCAGATCGGGCAGGTCGCGTCCCCCACCGGCGTAGATCTCCACCAACTCGTCGGCGCTCGGCAGACCGGGGACGGACCGCCCGACACCGGGGAAGTTGTCGCCATCGGCGAAGACGAGGAACCACCCCAGCTCGACACGGGGGTCGCCCACACTCCAGATCTCCCAGTCGATGAGCGCGACCGGCTCGGTACCGTCCGCGATCAGATTGCCCAGGCGGTAGTCACCGTGCACCAGCGTCGACGAGACCGCGTCCGGAACGTGGGAACCGAGGAGGCTCAGCAGTCTGTCTCCGCCCTCCACCAGTTCCGGTGGAACGGCGCCCAGAGTGCGAGCCCACCGGGCGAGTTCGTCACCCGGTGTGAGTGTGGGACCGGCGTCGGGCACAGCCCGGTGATCGACCGCGTGCAGCTCGGGCAGAACCGCTGCCGCACGCCGCATGCGCGCGGCCGCCAGCTCCGGGTCGACTGCCGGATCGTCCAGAACAGGCTCGAGCGACTCACCGCGGACGAATGTCATGGCGTACCAGGAGGGCTCGGTGTCGTCGACCATCACGATCGTGGGCACCGGCACCGACGTACCCGCGAGTTCCCGCATGATGGTCGCCTGCCGCAGCATGTCGTGGCGCCCGACGGGGCGCTGCCCTGCGGGCACGGCCTTGACCACCAACTCGGCGTCGTCGGTCCGCACGCGGTAGGTCAGACCGGAGTGCCCGCCGAGGAGTGGATCGTAGCTGCGCAGCGATCCGAGGCCGCCGGCCTCGAGCTTCTCGGCGACGCGCTGCTGCAGTGCGGAGTGTGTCGTGTCGTCGGTGGTCACGGCCTCGGCTCTCGGGGAAGGCCGAGAACGCGCTCGGCGATGATGTTGTGTTGGATCTCGTCGGTGCCGCCGGCGATGCGGTATCCGGGTGCGCCCAGGACGTGTTCCGTCCAGGCGAACGTGCCCCATTCACCGGTGTCGGACACCAGATCGGAGCCCAGCATCCGGCGGACCGCCGCTGATGTCCGGGACATCGTGGTGGTCGCCAGCAGTTTGCCGACGGACGCCTCGGGGCCGGGATCGCGTCCGGAGACCACGACGCCGGCGACGCGCATGGCGGTGACGCGCTGAACATGGCTGTGCACAACGAGATCAGCAACCTGATCCAGCTCGATCTCGGTGAGGGGCCGACCCAGATTGCGCGCCAGTTCCACTGCCCGGTCGGCGTTCGCCAATCCGAGGTTGCCGCCATCGAGCCGTTCGGCCGCCAGCACGGTGAGAGCCACCTGCCATCCCTGTCCCTCCGGCCCGAGACGGTGCGCATCGGTCAGCCGCACGTTCTCGAGGTACACCTCGTTGAACGAGCTGCCGCCCGTCATCTGCCGAATGGGGCGGATGGTGACGCCCTCCGCGTCCATCGGGACCAGGAAGACGGTGAGGCCCTTGTGCTTCGGGACCGAGGAATCGGTGCGGCACACCGCCACTCCGATGTCCGAGACGGTGGCTCCCGACGTCCAGACCTTGTGGCCGTTCAGCACCCACCCGTCGTCGTCACGGACTGCGCGCGTACGGACTGCAGCGAGGTCGGAACCGGCCTCGGTCTCCGAGAAGAGTTGGCAGGCCATGAGGTCGGTGCGCAGCATCGCGCGCACGTACGTTGCGCGCTGATCCGGCGTCCCCCATTTCTCGATCGTGGGTGCCACCAATTGCTGTGTCACGGAGAACATCTCGGTGCGGCGCGGGACATCGAACCGGTCCTCCGCGCGGCGGAAGGCGAGTACGTGGGAGAGCGGGAGATCTCGTCCACCGTATTCCGCGGGCCAGTCGAGCGGACCCCAGCCGGCGTCGAACTTCCGCCGTTCGTAGTCGCGGATGACGTCCGTGTGCCGGCGTTCCTCCTCGGGCGTCCAGTTCTCGAAGACGGCCACCGAGTCGGAGCCCTCGCCCCACGTCGTGCTGGTCCGCGGTGCGGCCACGCTGCTGAGCCACGCCGTCGCCTCGGCGGTGAATGCTCGGACGTCGGACGACACGGTGCTGGTACTCATGGACTGACCTCGCTGGTCGGATCGGACTGGTTCAGACGGACAGAACGGTGCAGGCGCTGATGCCCGGTGCCCCGTAGACATGGGTGAAGCCGATGGACGGCCCGCCCGGCACCTGACGATCGCCGGCCTCGCCGCGCAACTGAGTGACCACCTCGTGCACCTGGCGCAGACCGGAGGCGCCGATCGGTTCACCGTTCGCGATGCACCCACCGTCGGTGTTGACGGGTAGACGCCCGCCGATCTCGGTGGCTCCCTCGGCGACCCACTGCTCCTGCTCGCCGTGCTCGCAGAAGCCGCACTCGGCCATGTGCATGAGTTCGGCGCCGCTCTCGGTGTCCTGCAGCTGGGCCACGTCGACATCCGACGGGGAGATTTCGGCCTGTTCGAAGGCGGCCGCGGCAGCATCCGCGCTGACGCTGGTGGGCTCGCCGACGCCCTGGACGGACGGACTGAAGACCTCGAAAGAACCGAAACGCCGGGTTCGATGTGTGATGGCGCGCAACCGGATCGGCCGGCCTGTCAGACGCTCCGCCACCTCGGGTGAGGCCACGATCACCGCCGCACCGCCTTCGCCGGGCGAACAGAACATGTAGCGGGTGAGGGGATCGTTCACCATGTCCGCGGAGGCGATCGCCTCGGCCGACATAGGTTCGCGGCGCCACGCATTGGGATTGAGCGCGCCGTTGCGGTAGGACTTCTCGGCGACGCGTGCGAGCGTGTCCGCGGTGATGCCGTGCTGGCGCATGTACCGGGAGATCTTCGCGCCGAAGAACTGCGTGGTCACCATGAGACCCGCCTCGCCGTACCCCTCGGACAGACCCCACTCCGCGGGCGTGGGATCGAAGGCACCGCGCGGGTGCTTGTCGAAGCCCACGGCCAGGCCGATCGACGCCGATCCCGCCCGTACGGCGTTGACTGCCGAGAACAGGGCGCTGCCGCCGGTGGCGCAGCCGTTCCGCACGTTGGTGAAGGGCAGTCCGGTGAAACCGAGCTCGCTGACGAGCGTGTCGGCGAGGCCGGCGGAGTCGCTGCCGCCGAACGCCACATCGACGTCCGGCCAGGCGATTCCCGCGTCGGCGAGCGCGGCGGTGATGGCCGAGACGGCCATCGCGCGGCCACTGACACCGGGTTGGCGTCCGAACTTCGACAGCCCGACTCCGACGATGACCACGGACTCGCTCATGCGGTATCTCCCACTGTGCTCGGTGCAGACGACGGGCCGGCCTCGACGACCTCGAACCGGGGAACCGGGACGACGGCCGTGAGGTGGACGAGGGCTCCGTGCAGGTCGTCGACGTTCTCGGTGTCGAGAATCGCCTCGATCCGGATGCCTTCGCTCAACTCGACCCAGCCGACCGCGAACGGGGTGAACCCGCCCACGGGTGGCACGTACGGCGGCGACTTGGGCGGGAAGCGCTGCACCGTGTGGGCCCACACGGTGCCCGACGTACTCAGGTCGACGGGTTCTGCCGTGGGCGTGACGCACCGTGAGCAGAGAGTCGACGCGGGGAACGCGACCGTGCCGCACACGGTGCATCGGCTGCCCTGCAGCACGACCCGCTGCGCCTCGAGACTGTTCGTCATCGTGTTCCTTCCGCTCCCCGCCGACCGTCGTTCGTCCGTCGTGTTTCGCCGAGGGTCAGCGACCGACCCACTTCGGCTCACGCTTCTCGAGGAACGCGGTGACGCCTTCTCGTCCGTCCTCGGACTGCAGGGCGTTGCCCACGGCGAGATGCTCCATGACCATGAGGGACTGGATGTCCGCGTCGAGGCCGCGGTCGATCGTCATCTTGGTCAGCTTCATCATGAACGGGCTCTTGTCGGTGAGCTGCGCGATGAACTCCTCGACGGTCTTGTCCAGCTCGGCGGCCGGCGCGGACGCGTTGATGAGATCGAAGTCGGCAGCCTCGACACCGGAGAGCAGCTTGCCGGTCAGCATCAGTTCCTTCGTCTTGCGGATACCGATCATGCGCGGCAGGCGGTAGATGGGGCCTGCGCCGCCGAACAGTGCACGGCGGATGTGGAAGTCGCCGATCTTGGCGTCGTCGTCGGCGATGGCGAAGTCGCAGGAGATCATGAGTTCGAATCCACCGGCGGTGACGTAGCCCTCGAGGACTGCGACCGACGGAGTGTTCATGGAGTACAGACGGTCACAGACCTTGGCCGAGAGCACGGCGACGTCCATCGCGTTGGTGCTGCCGACATAGTCGGACAGCAGGATGTCGAGGTCGAACCCCGAGCAGAAGGTGTTGTTCACTCCGCGCAGGACCAGAACCTTGAGGTTCGGATCGGCGTCGACCTCGGCGATGATCTCGTCGAGTCGGTACAGCAGTTCCGGAGTCACCGCGTTCTTCTTGTGCGGGCGGTTGAGCCAGACGCGAGCGACCTCGCCGTCCTTCTCGAGCAGGATGTGGTCGGTGTCGATCATGGGATCTCCTTGGGCTGCGTCGTACTTGAACTGGATTCACTTCAGTTTTACGGCATGGGGTCGAGCGCGTCAAGCCTCGAATCGAAGCGAGTTCAGTCCGATGAGGTCGGCGATGCGGCGGCGGTGATACACCGCATCGCCGAGCAGCGCCTCGTCACCGGTCGCTCGTCGGAAGTACCTGTGCGCCTGGTGCTCCCACGTGAAACCGACGCCACCGTGCAGCTGCACCGCCTCGGCAACCGACTCGGACGCGACCTCCGTGCACACGGCACCGGCGATCGCGACCGCGAGCGCGGCACGGTCCGGGGAGCTGTCGTACAGCGCAGCTGCGAAGCGGGATGCCGATCGCGCTCGTTCGAGAGAGAGGAGCAGGTCGGCAAGTCGGTGCTTCACGGCCTGGAAGGAGCCGACGGGTCGGCCGAACTGCTGCCTGGTGGTGACGTACTCGACGGTCATCTCCAACATGCAGTCGGCGATTCCCGTGTGCTCGCTCGCCAGCCCGATCGTCGCTCGCGCCGCGAGGTCGTCGCGAGCGGAGGCCGTGTCTGCCACCTCGGTGAGCGCGGACGCCGCTGCCGAGTCGAGGTGCACGTCGGCACGCGGCCGCGTCGGGTCGATGACCGTCCGCGGTACGGCGCGCACCGCATCGGAGAGGGGTACGGCGAACACTCGGGCGCCGTCGGCCGTGTGCGCGCCGACCACGACGACGTCGGCCGACGCACCGTGAACGATGTCGGTCGCGACACCGCTCAGACGCCATCCGTCCGCCGTGTGGTCGGCCGTGATCACCTGCGCGGCAGCGCGTCCCGCCTGCGTCACGGGCAGATGCACCGCGACGCGGAGCTCACCGGCCAGGGCACCGGACACCATCGCGTCCACGGTTCCGGCCGGCGCAAGCAGGAGCGCGTGCACGCCGACACCCGCCCCGAACAGCACCGGTTCCGACACGAGCGCGCGGCCGCACTCCTCCAGGACCACGGCCATGTCCGTCATCCCGTATCCGAGGCCGCCGCGGATCTCCGGAACGGACAGCATGGTCACGGCCATGTCGTCCACGAGAGCCCGCCACAGTGCCGTCGGGGTCCCTTCGTCTCGCCCACTGTGCCGTGCGAGTACTGCGCGCATCGCGGACCGGAGATCGGCCTGCTCCGGCCCGGGAATCAGGCCCGCGGGCTCGGCTTCCGGCCAGGGCGAGTAGGTGACGTCGTCGATCGCTACAGACATAACACTCCTGAGTCGAGTTCAGTTCTGTTTCGAGAGTATCGGCGAAATCGAGGACGTGCGGACTTTTCTTGAACTAAGTTCGGTTCATGCATCGAATCGAGTCCTATTACGCCACCCTCGACAGCGGTGAGCTCGAGCGGGCCACCGACATGCTGGCGGAGAACGTCGCCTTCGTGATGATCGTTCCGACGGGAGCCCGAGCCGGCACCGGTCGCGCCGCGATGCTCGACTACCTCACCGGACGTCCCCCTGTCGGCCGACAACATCGACTGCTGCGTCGCGCACAGGACGGCGACGTCCAGTTCGCCCAGGGAGCCGTCACCGAGCACGGCGATGTCGTCACGGGCTATTTCGTCGCGGCGATGCACCTCGACGAGAACGGACTGATCGACCGCTACCAGGTCTCGTTCGATCCTGACCACGCACTGGTGCCGTGGACCGGTTCCGACGCGACCTCCACCGACCCGACAGGAGCATGACGATGACGACCGATGCGACAGGAGTCCTGCGAACCTGGTTCTCGTACATGGACTCCGAGGATCCGGACCGGGTGCTGACCATGATCACGGACGACTTCCGGATGTCCGTGCAGTTCTCCCGTGGCGAGGGAGCGTCTGCCGAATTCATCGGCGACAGAGCAGGACTCGTTCTCTACCTCGCCCAGCGGGAGAAGAGCACCCTCGTCCATCACATCGACGTCGGATCCCGGGTGGGCGACGTGGAACTCGTACTGGGGCGGACCACGCGAGACGGCGACTTCGAGGCGTCCTTCAACGCGAGCGCATCGGTCGACGCGGCCGGCTCGATACGCCGGTTGCTCATCTGCCGCACACCGGAACTCGCGTTCGACTGAAGCCGTCGACCAGAACTGACAGGAGACCCGCATGAGAAGGTGTTTTCGTACGCTCGCGGCACTGACATCGGCAGCTGCAGTCGGGTTGTCGGCGGCCTGCAGCGGTGGGGCGTCAGCGTCCGGACCGGTGTCGGGCACCTGGGACGAGGTGATCGCCGCAGCGAAGGACGAGGGATCCGTCTACCTGTACTCGTCGCAACATCCCGAGAACCTCGCCTCGGTGAAAGCCGGATTCGAAGCGAAGTATCCCGGCATCATGCTGGAGTTCACGCGGGGTTCCGACGTCGAGCTGAACCCCCGCGTGGACGCGGAGCACAAGTCCGGACGCGGGATCGGTGACGTCCACATGACCACCGACCCCGCGTGGATCCGCGCGGCCGCAGACTCGGGCGAGTACTCGGTGAACATCATCGGACCCTCGTTCGACAACCCCGACTACGGTCGAGACACCAGCGTCGTGAACGACAAGCTTTTCCTCACCAGCGCCGCCGTTCTGGGGCTCGGCTGGAACACCACCGCGTTGCCGGACGGTCTCGACAGTCCGCAGGATCTGTTGTCACCGGACCTGCGCGGCCGTATCGGCGTCGTGAATCCGGCGGGCTTCGCCGCCGTGACCGATCAGTTCCGGTTCTTCGACCGGAACTGGTCACCCGACTACACCGACGAACTCGCGCAGAACGAGCCACGTGTCTATCCCGGCGTTCTGGCCGTCGCGCAGGGCCTCGGGTCCGGAGAGATCATCGCCACGCCGATGGTCCAACCCCTCGTGCGCGAGCAGGAGGCCGGCGCACCCGTCGGGTGGTTCAGGCCGGACCCGGCGTGGGGCGCCCCGTACTACTCGCATGTTCTCGCGTCCGCACCGCATCCGAATGCAGCGCAACTTCTCGCCGACTTCCTCATCTCCCCCGAGGGCCAGCAGGCGTTGTCCAAGGGGTACGCGAGTGTGCTGCCGAACATCCCGGAGGCGGTCGGGCGCGCACAGGACATCGCACTGACCGACCCCGCGGACCTCGACCCTGCAGCGGTCACCGAGTACCAAGCGGAGTGGGAACAGCGTTTCATCCGGTGACGTCGGGCTTGATCCGGTGATGCCGGCGGACGGCGAAGGGGCACGGGCCATGACACGACCACCGACCGTCACACTCCTGACGCCGTTGCGTGTGCACCGATTACGCATGATGTTGGGTTTCGAACTCGGCGCTGCGATCGGGATCTGGATCCTGGTTCTCGCGGTGCAGTGGACCATGACGCAAGCGGGAGAATCTGCGTTCGCAGTGTCGGCCGTACAGTTCGCCGCCAGCCTGCCGTTCTTTCTGCTCTCTCTCCCCCTCGGCGCCGTCGCGGAGCACGCCGGCCATCGAACTCTGTTGACCGGCACGGCGATCGGTCTACTGATCACGTCGGCAGTGCTCACGGCGCTCCAGGCCCTCGACCTCGCGACGACGCCGGTTCTGATGGCGGCCGTGTTCCTGTCGGGGTGCGGTCTGGCGTCGGTGGCGATCGTCTGGCAATCGCTGCTGCCGACGCTGGCAACCCGCGAGATGATGACCGTCGTGCCCGCGATCGACGGTGCCATCTTCAACGGTGCGCGCGCCATCGGTCCGGTACTCGGCGGAGCGCTCCTGGCCGCATGGGGCGCTACCTCGACCTTCGGCCTCGTCACGGTCGTGTTCGCGATCTGCGTTGTCCTGGCCGCCAGTCAGATCCCGCCCCGGTCCGGGCGAGTCCCCAAGACCGAGTCGGTTCTCGAATCGGTGGCGACGAGTCTGCGGTTCATCCGTCACTCGCGTTGGACGCGGAGGTTGTTGTTCCGTGTCGTGATGTTCGGCCTGCCGGCGAGTTGCCTGTGGGCTCTGCTGCCGGTCGTGGCGTACGAGATGCTTCACGTGACGACGATCGAGTTCGGAGTGTTGTCCGGAGCGATCGGTGTCGGCGCGGTGGCGGGCACCATCGCCTCGATGCCTCTGCGAAGCCGCCTGAGCTGGAACGTGTTCGCGGCCCTGGGCTCTGCCGCGTACGCACTGGTTCTGCTGGGTATCGCCGTCGTGGCGTGGATGCCCGTCGTGGTCGCTCTGCTGGTGATCGTCGGCGCGGCCTGGGTGGGCGTGCAGAGTACGTGGATGATCGCGACGCACGCGGTCGTGCCACCCTGGATCAAAGCTCGAGTGATCGCCGTCGTGATGCTGACGTTCCAGGGCAGCCAAGCAGTCGGTGCCCTTCTGTGGGGATTTCTCGCCGACACGATGGGGCTCGTCTCCGCGGTCGTAGTCTCCGCCATCGCGATGTCGGTGTCGTCGATCGGACTGCTGCGCCGAGGCATTCTGCCCAGCGATTCGATCGCGCCCGATCCGTCCGGTGCCGCCGGCCCTCCCGAACTCGAACCGCATCATCGTGGAGCGACGATCGTCGTCGAGACGACGTACGCGGTCCTCCCGCAACGTGCGGACCACTTCGTCCACGCCATGACTCGTCTGAGGTCGTCGCGCCTGCGCCTCGGCGCATCGCGGTGGGCGCTGACCAGGGTGAGCGACTCCGCCTCCACGTACGTCGAATTCTGCACCTTTCGGAACTGGTCCGAGTATTCCGCCCAGGAGACCGTCCGTCTCACTGTCCCGGAACGGCTCGTTCGAACGGACCTCGCGCTCGACCTGGCGGAGGAACCGCGTGTTCGAGTTCTCGTCCGCCCCAGAACACCCGCCGACAGAACCGAGTCCACATGAACGATCACTTTCCCCACCTGTTCTCACCGATCCGGATCGGCGGACTCACGCTGAAGAACAGACTGGTCGCACTCCCGGCGGGCACGTCGATGGCGGTCGACGGTGTGCCCACCCACGGGGACACCGAGCACGTCGAGCGTCTGGCCGCGGGTGGGGTGGGCTTGATCATCGGGGGTGCCACGGTCGTGCACCCGACGACGACTCTGCGATCGCGCAAGCTGATCGAGGCCTACCGGGTCGACGTCATTCCGAGCACAGCGGCCAAAGTGTCTGCCGCGCATCGCCACGACGCACGATTCATCGGCCAACTCTGCCATCTCGGACGTGAGTTCATCGGCGGCGAATCGGATGCGCCACCCTCCGCGCCCTCGGCGATCAAGACCGCGCGCGACGCCTACCCACCCCACGAACTGTCGGTCGCGGAGATCGAGGATATCGTCGAGGGTTGGCGCACGTCGACGCGAAACCTGGTGCGAGCAGGTGTCGACGGGGTGGAGCTCCACGCTGCGCACGGGTATCTCCCCGCTCAGTTCATGTCCCCGCTCACGAACCGACGGACGGACGATTTCGGCGGCTCGTTCGACGGCCGAATGCGCTTCACCCGCTTGGTGATCGAGGCGATGCGGTCGGAGATGCCCGCAGGGCTCGCGCTCGGAGTGAGGTTGAGCGGGGAGGAGGAGATCCCCGGCGGAATGACGATCGACGACTGCGTTCGTATCGCCGAGAACGTGGCCGCGGTCGGCGTCGACTACTTCAGCATCACCCACGGCACCCGCGGGAAGTACGTCAAGGATTCCACCGGCGCGGACGCGGTCGCGATCCCGTCGGCTGCGAGGGTCCGATCGGCGACCGGGACACCGACTCTCGTCGGACAGCGTATTCGCGATGCGGGCGTTGCGGACCACGCCATCAAGACCGGACAGGTGGACATGGTCGGCATGGCGCGGGCGCTGATAGCGGACCCCGAACTGCCGAACAAGTCCCGAACCGGTCGCCTCGACGAGATACGCGGCTGCCTCGGCGTCAACCAGGACTGCAGGGCCTTCGACCCGCATCTGCACTGCGCGGTCAATGCCGAGATCGGGCGTGGTCGCCACGTCGACGTCGGTCGACGAGCCCACGCGACGAAGGACGTCATCGTGATCGGCGGCGGCCCCGCCGGCCTGGAAGCCGCTCGCGTGGCCGCAGGGAGGGGCCACCGCGTCACCGTGTTCGAGAAGAGCAGTGCCCTCGGAGGATCCGTACGCGTGGCTGCCTCGGCGCCCCATCGCGCGACGCTCATCGACATCGTCGACTATCTGGCACGTGAGATGCGTCGGCTGAAGGTCGAGGTTCACCTGTCGGCCGGAATCGGCGAGGACGACCTGGACGAGATTCGCTCCGCGTCGGACCACATCGTGGTGGCGACAGGATCGCGTCCCGCGGACGTGACCCCGTCCCTCCGGACGCGGACCGCCTACAGCGTCGACGACGTTCTGCTCGGCCGCGTATCGAGCGATGCGGGCAGGGTGGTGGTGTTCGACGACGGTGACGGCTTCTGGCCGGCGTACAGCGCAGCCGAAGCACTCGTGCAGCGTGGATGGGAGGTCACCGTGGCCACGACGCTCACGGCTCTCGCGTCCCGAATCCCCACCGAGAGTGCAGGACCGCTGCTCGATCGACTGGGTGACGCAGGGGTCGACTTCAAAATCGCGCACGCCCTTCACGTCCCCGACGACTCGGCAGATCCGGTGACCCTGCGCCCGGTCTTCGGGACGGGCGACCTGCCCTACGAGGACGCCGCCATCGTGTGGCACCAGCCGCGAGTGGCACTGTCGTCGTTCGGACTCGACTCGAGCTCCACCGTCAGCGTCATCGGAGATTGCGTCACACCACGGCGCATCGGTCACGCGATCGCAGAGGGATATCGAACAGGCGCAGAAATCTAGAACTCCGATGCCGCTGAACCACACCAGCGGCACATCACGAAAGAAATGGAGACACATCATGTCGTTCGTACTCGTGCACGGTGCCGGAATGGGCGCGTCGTGTTGGGACCGCCTCGTACCGCGGTTGACCGGTCGCGTGGTCGCGGTCGACCTTCCCGGCCGCGGTAAACGCGCAGACATCGACCTGCGCACCGTCACCCTGGAGGACTGCGCCGACGCAATCGTCGCGGACGTGGAGCGTGAGGATGTCACCGACATCGTGCTGGTGGCCCACTCGTTCGCCGGAGTGTCGGTCCCGCGCGTTCTCGACAGGCTGCAGGACCGTGTCCGGCACGTGGTCTTCCTGGCCGCGGTAGTCCCGCCGGACGGAACGGCGGTGATCGACGGGATCGATCCTGCGGTTCGCGACATCGTGAAGGCGTCCATCGTGGACGGCAGATACGTCCAGGGCCCCGAGGGGGCACAGGCCATGTTGTGCAACGACATGGACGACGAGCAGACCGCGTGGACTCTCGAGCAGCTCGTCGACGACTCCGGCGCGCTGCTCACCGAGACCGTCGATCTCTCCGGCCTCCAGGTCGACGTCCCCCGCACCTACATCCGGACGGCGAGGGACACGTGCTACCCGCCGGAACTGCAGGAAGCCTCGTCCGCACTGGTCCGCGCCGGAGCCGGGTCGGGGCACGTCGTGCACATGGACTCCGGACACATGCCGATGATCAGCGCCCCCGACCGCCTCGCAACGCTGCTCGAATCCCTCTCCGCCGACTGAGTTCCGACGGTGACGCCCGCGAGGTCATCCCAGTCGGACGAGCGTCTTACCGATGTTCTCCCCTGCCAGCATCGAGACCAGTGCGGCCGGGGCCGAATCGAGCCCGTCGAATACCCATTCGTCGTACCCGAGACGGCCCGCGTCGATGAGGGAGGTGATCTCCGCGCGCATGTCGGCTTCGAGGTGCAGGAACGATCCGGCCCGGTACCCCCGCATCGACAGATTCTTCGACACGAACTGGAACAGGTTGCCGGGAAGACTCGGCGGGTCGGCCGCGTCGTACTGGGACATCTGGCCGCACATCGCGATACGTCCGTTCGGTCGGAGTGCGTCGATCGCTGCAGTCAGGTGATCACCGCCGACACAGTCGAAGTACGCGTCGATGCCGTCCGGCGCCGCGGCGGCCACCGCCGCGGGCAGAGATTCGTGATGATCGAAGGCGTCCGCCAGGCCGGACGCTCGCAGATGGGCCACCTTGGCCGCGGAGCCTGCCGATCCGATGACGGTGGCCCCTCGTGCCACCGCGAGTCCCGCCGCGAGCCCACCGACCGCACCGGCAGCGGACGACACCCACACCGTGTCCGCGGGCCCCACATCGAGGATGCCGATCATCCCCGCGTACGCGGTGAGACCGGAACTGCCCAGGGGCCCGAGGAACCACTGTTCGGGCAGACCGCCCGGACGGACGACGGTGGGCGACCCGTAGCCGCCGATCGTCGCGGTGTCGGCCGAGATGAGGGCGTGCTCGCGGAAACCCAGTGTGTGAGTGACGATGTCACCGACAGCGAAAGCGGAGCTTTCCGATCGTTCGACGACGCCGAGAGCGAGACCTTCCAGTGCCTGCCCCGGCGCGAAGGGCGGTAGATAGCCTCCCGGCGTCTGCCTCGACAGCCGGATGCGGATCGACGGATCGATCGAGAGCCACGTGTTGCGGACGAGCACGTCGCCGGAACGGAGCTCGGGCAACGGCGCCTCCACCACCTCGAGGTCACCACTCGTCAGTGCGCCGTTCGGCCACGAACGCAACACGACGTGACGGGTCGAGGTCACCCCGGTCATGCCGCACCGACCGCGCTCGGGGTCACCCCGGTCCACCGCCGGAAGGCACGCCGGAACGCCCGTGGCTCCGAGTAGCCCAATCGGGCCGACACGATGTCCAGGGCCTCGCCGCGCCGAAGCGCCTCCACCGCGCGGGCGGCGTCGTGTCGAGCACGCAGAGCACCCAGAGTGGTCGACTCACCGGCGAGCAGGCGCCGTAGGTGCGGCTCGCTGATGTGGAGAGCGCGGGCCACCGCGGTGGTGCTCGGCAGGGGTCCGCGGCCACAGGATGCGAACTCGTCGAGCACCCGTCGAGATACCGGCCGCGCGTCGTGGACGGCCGTTCGGTCACCACACACCATCGAAACCCCTTTTCCTCTAACTGAAGTCAGTTCATGTTAACCTGATCGTCGACCCGAAGGGAACCACCATGGCGATCGATCTGACCTACGACCCCGTCGTCCGCGAGTGGATCGAGCGCACCCGCACGTTCACCCGCGAGCACGTCCTGCCCATCGAGGACAAGTTCCTCGGTGACGTGACCGCCGCGGGCGGCGACGACCTACGCCGGGAACTACAGGCCGCAGCCAAGGACGCAGCAGTCTTCGCTCCCCACGCGCCCCGCGAGTACGGCGGCGGCGGACTGTCCATGAGCGACCGCGCCCCCGTGTTCGAAGAAGCCGGCTACTCCCTCTTCGGACCGATCGCGACGAACATCGGCGCCCCCGACGAAGGCAACGTCCACCTGCTCGCCCACGTCGCCTCCCCCGCCCAGAAGGAACAGTTCCTCGCCCCCCTCGCCCGCGGCGACGTGCGGTCCGCATTCGCGATGACCGAACCCGCCCCCGGCGCCGGCTCGGACCCCTCCGCCCTCACCACCACCGCCACCCGCACCGACGGCGGCTGGCGCATCGACGGCCACAAATGGTTCATCACCGGCGCGGACGGCGCCGGATTCTTCATCGTCATGGCCCGCACCTCCGGCACCCCCGGCGACCGCGGCGGCGCCACGATGTTCCTCGTCCCCGCCGACACCGCCGGCATCACCGTCGGCCGCCACATCAGCACCCTCGACCGCGCCATGATCGGCGGGCACTGCGAAGTCACCTTCGACCGCGTCGTCGTGCCCGAGGACAACGTCCTCGGCGCCGTCGACGAAGGATTCACCTACGCCCAGGTCCGCCTCGGACCCGCCCGCATGACCCACGTCATGCGATGGCTCGGCGCCGCCCGACGCGGACACGACGTCGCCGTCACCCACGTCGCCCACCGCGAGGGCTTCGGCAGCCGCCTCGGCGACCTCGGCATGGTGCAGAAGATGATCGCCGACAACGAGATCGACATCGCCGCCACCCGAGCCCTGCTCGTCGCCGCCTGCCACGCACTCGACCTCGGCGACCCCGCGAGCAACGAGACCTCCATCGCCAAGACCTTCGCCGCCGAAGCCATCTTCCGCATCGTCGACCGCGGCGTGCAGATGTGCGGCGGACTCGGTGTCTCCGACGACCTGCCCCTCGCCCGACTCTCCCGCGAGGTCCGCCCCTTCCGCGTCTACGACGGCCCCTCCGAAGTGCACCGGTGGGCCATCGCCAAACGCGCCGTCGGCGCCGCCCGCCGCGCCGCGAAGGCGCAGCCGTGACCACCACCCTCCCCGGCATGAACGTCGCCGCACTCGAGACGTTCCTGCGCGACACCGGCATCGACATCACCGGAAAACTGTGCGTCGATCGCATCGCAGGAGGCCGGTCCAACCTCACCTACCGCGCCCACGACGACACCACATCCTGGATCGTGCGGCGCCCCCCGGTCAGCGGACTGACCCCCTCCGCCCACGACATGGCCCGCGAGTGGACCGTCACCCGCGCCCTGGCCGGCACCGACGTCCCCGTCGCCACGGCCGTCGCCTTCGACGCCGACGGCGCCACCCTCGGAGCGCCGATGACCGTCGTCGAGTTCGTCCCCGGACAGGTCGTGCGCACCCGCACCGACCTCGACGCCCTCACCGACGACGACATCGCCGCGAACACCAGCGAACTCGTCCGTGTCCTCGCCGCGCTGCACGCCGTCGACCACCACGAGGTCGGACTCGCGGACTTCGGTCGGCCCGACGGATTCACCGCCCGCCAGGTCGCCACCTGGGGACGGCAATGGCACCGCGTCAAGACCCGCGACCTGAACGACATCGACCGACTGCACCAGGCCCTCACCGACGCCGTCCCCGCCCACTGCGCCGCCGCCATCGTGCACGGCGACTACCGCGTCGACAACACCATCCTCACCCACGGCGAACCCGGAACCGTTGCCGCACTCGTCGACTGGGAGATGTCCACCCTCGGTGACCCCCTCACCGACATCGCCCTCATGTGCGCCTACCGCCAACCCATGTTCGACACCGTCCTCGGCGTCGACGCCGCCTGGACCTCCCCTCGCTATCCCGACGCCGACGACCTCGCCCAGCACTACGCCGTCGCATCCGGACGCGACCTCGCCCACTGGAGCTTCTACCGCGCCCTCGCCGACTTCAAGATCGCCGTCATCGCCGAAGGCATCGCACACCGCGCCGCCACCTCCGACGACACGGACGGCACCGCCGCGGCAGCCGCCCACGCCACGGCCGAATTCGCCGCAGCCGGGCTGAGTGCGTTCTCACGGTGACCCGCACACACCACTTCTGATCGAGAGGCCGACAGCAATGAACGACATCGAGTGCGACGTACTGGTGATCGGCGGTGGGATGGCCGGTCTGACCGCCGGAGCCCGCGCCGCGTCCGCAGGCAGATCCGTCGTCGTGGTGGAGGTCGGCGATGATGTCGGCGGATCCGCGCGCTATGCCGGATACGTGTGGACGGCACCGGATCACACCGTCATGAACGCACAGAACCCGCACGGCGACCCCGCCCTGAGACGACTGCTGGTGGACCGGTTCCAGGACGGCGTGCAGTGGTTGCGTGACACCGGCGTGGAGGTGGGCGATGCGCAGCGAATCCTGTCCTTCGGGCGAGGACACAAGTTCGACACCAACCAGTACGTCGATCTGTGCAGGCGGATCGTCCTCGAGTCCGGCGGATCGGTCCTGCTGAACACGTGCACCGAGAACCTGTCGTTCGAGAACGGCGTCGTCACCGGTGCGATGATCCGCACCGGCGCAGCGGAGCTACGGAAAGTGCGGGCGGCGCACACCGTACTAGCCACCGGCGGTTTCCAAGGGTCCGCAGCGCTGCTCGAGAAGCACGTTCATCCGAACGCAGGGCGCATGCAACTGCGCTCGAACCCCCACAGCGCGGGCGTGGGCCTGACACTCGCCGAGAGTGTCGGCGCTGCCGCCGGCACGACGAACGCCGGCTTCTACGGGCACCTGATTCCCAGCGGGGTGACCCTGACGGACCCGTCCGATTTCGTCGACATGTCGCTGTACTACAGCGAACACGCGCTCCTGTTCGATCTCGACGGGACGCGCTTCGTCGACGAGACACTCGGTGATCACCTCACGACGATGGCTCTGCTCGACCGGCGAGAGGCACGCGGCCTCCTCGTGGCGGACGCTCGCGTCCACCGGGACTGGGTCCTGGCGTCGTACGTCGAGGGCGCCGTGGCCGTCGACAAGTTCGCACTGGCGAGCAAGCGCGGCGGTCGGGTCGGACGAGCGGACACGCTGGAGGAACTCGAATACCTGCCGGAGGACTGGGGATACGACGGAGCCGCCATCGCGGCCGCGATCGCCGAGTTCAACGAGTCCACCACGTCGGCGGAGGGACCGACACCGGGACGAGCGCTGGATGCGGGCGCGCTGAGCGAACCCCCGTACTACGTCATCGAAGCCGTCCCGGCCGTCACCTTCCCGTTTCACGGCATCAGAGTCGACGGCGACGCCCGTGTTCTGACACCGGAAGGCGAGCCGATTCCGGGCCTGCTGGCAGCTGGTTCCGACACGGGCGGCCTGTGGAACCGGGCGTACGCAGGCGGTCTGGCGGCCGCTCTGGTGCTCGGACTCGTCGCCGCGGAGACTGCCGGCTGAGTCTCTGCCTCGTTCGCTCACCCCCTCGGGGCCCTCGACCCGACGGAATTGGGCTACTCGCTACGAACCGCACTGCACGCTGCCAGCACGTAAGAACCGAAAAAGCGGCCATGCGAATCGCATAACCGCTGATCAGATACTTCTCGGAGCCGCCTAAGAGAATCGAACTCTTGACCTTTTCATTACGAGTGAAATGCTCTACCGACTGAGCTAAGGCGGCGCGGCTCCCGAAGGAACCTTCACAAGTTTAACCGGTCCCCCCGCTCGATCCCAAAACGGGGGTCAGCGGGCGGCCGCGCCGAGGGTGGCGACCATCGCGTCGACCGCGAACTTCGGCTTCACGTTCATCGACAGCGCCTCCCGGCACACCAGGATCGCCTCGATGCACTGCAGCAAGGACTCCGGTGATGCGACGGAGGCGAGGCCGCGGGCCTGGTCCTCCATGTCGGGGTGGGTCATCGTCGATACAGCGCCGTAGGACTGTGCAAGCGCATCGCGGTAGAGACCGGCGAGGTCGATCAGCGCACGATCGAGCGAGTCGCGTCCCGTGCGGGTGCGACGGGACTTCTGGCGCTGCTCGAGCTCCTTCAATACTCCGGCGGATCCACGGAGTGCGCCTGCCGCACCCTTTCCGGTGCCGCCGGCGCCGAGCGAGGTCCGGAGCTCGTCCGTCTCCCGCTCGTCCCTCTCGGCGTTGATCTGCAACGAGTCGGCCTCCGCGGCCTTCACCAATTCTTCGACCACCGCATACTGCGTTGCGGGACGCAAGGCGGCCTTGGCGATCCCCAGGGCGCGTTGGCGGCGATCACGGGCATCCGGATCCGTCGCCAAACGTCGTGCCCGGCCGACATGTCCACCGCCGACGGACGCCGCCCACAGAGCGGTCTTCTCGTCGAGTCCGTCGTTCTCCTGCAGCACACGGGCGATGTCCGCGGGCTTGGGTGTCACCAACGCCACGTGCCGACACCGCGACCGGATGGTCACGGCGATGTCCTCGGGATCCACCGACGGCGCGCACAGCAGGAAGATGGTGCGTGCAGGTGGTTCCTCGACCGCTTTCAACAACGCGTTGTAGGCGCGCTCACCCAGACGGTCGGCGTCCTCGATGACGACGATCTGCCACTTACCGGTCGTGGGACGACGTGCCGCCATCTGCACGACCTCACGCATCTCCTTGACCGAGATGCTCAGGCCTTGCGGGACGATGCGCCGCACGTCTCCGTGCGTGCCGTGCATCGTGGTGGTGCACGCGTGGCAGTGGCCGCATCCGATGACGTCCGGGTCGGTGCACTGCAGAGCGGCGGCGAAACACACGGCTGCGATGGAGCGGCCTGATCCGGGAGGCCCGGTGAACAGCCACGAGTGAGTCATGCGGGAGCCGATGTCCCCCTCGCGAGCAGCAGCTGCGGCGTCGGAGAGTTCCGCCACGACCTCGTGCTGCCCCACCAACCGTTCGAACACGCCCGCCATGGAAGCGAGCCTAGTGGTCCTGTGCGACAGCCTTGCCTCGGCGAGAGGCCAGCACCTTGGACACACCCGTCATCACCGCGACGACGATCGATCCGACCACGAACCCGATCACCGCGGACGCCAACGTGTTGACGATCCAGGCGAGCACTCCACCGATGCCGGCGACGTCGTGGACCGCGTCCTCCATATGGTGGACGAACTCGTAGATCGGGTGGAATCCCAACTCGTCGATACCGTTCAGCAGAATGTGCCCGCCGACCCACAGCATCGCGGCGGTGCCCACCACGGACAGCACGGACATGACCTTCGGCATGCCCTTCACCAGACCGCGCCCGATCGTCTGCGCGACGCCCGACGACGTGTCGGCCAAGCGGAGACCGATGTCGTCCATCTTCACGATCAGCCCGACCACGCCGTAGACGAGCACAGTGATCACCACGGCAACGACAGCCAGGATGATCAGGCGGCTCCAGAAACCCTCCGCGGCGATGGTGTCCAGCGCGATGACCATGATCTCCGCCGACAGGATCAGGTCTGTCCGGACGGCACCGGCGACGACGGTGTCCTCGTCGCGAGGTCCGTCCTCGTCGTGGTCATGAGCGCCGTGCCCGGAGACCGCGCCCCAGATCTTGTGCACCGCTTCGTAACTCAGGTATGCGCCGCCGACCATGAGGATCGGCGTCAACAACCACGGCAGGAACTGGCTCAGCAGAAGCGCGATAGGCAAGATGATGATGAGCTTGTTGCGGAGAGAACCGATGGCGATGCGCCGAACGATGGGCAGTTCGCGCTCCGCCGCCAGACCCCGCACGTACTGCGGAGTGACGGCAGTGTCGTCGATGACCACTCCCGCAGCCTTCGCTGTCGCCTTGCCGGTGGCAGCGCCGACGTCGTCGATGGACGCGGCGGCGAGTCGAGCGAGCGCCGCGACGTCGTCGAGCAGGGCAACAAGTCCGCCGGCCATGAGAACTCCTGAAACGTAGGTCAGTGGTGACTGTGAGAGTACCGCCGCCGGGCACTCCCCAACCGCGCATCCGTGCGCACACACGCTCCGCTAGCTGCACACCCCCTGCAACCTGCAGCAAGCCGTGTCCGGTTGCAGCAACCTGTGTGAACACCCCTCGCAGCCCGCACTCCTCGCGCTACAGGAACCTCAGAAGCTCATGCCCTCACTGATCACGCCCATCGTGGTCTGCCCGTCGAGTGCCTCGCGGATGATGTCGGCGTGCCCGCTGTGGTGCGCGATCTCCCGGAGCAGGTGCAGCAAGATCCGTCGTGCGGGCCACCAGATCCGCTCGGGTGCCCACGGTGCGGTGGGCTGCGGGATCAGCTCGTCGAGGCTGCCGATCGAGGCGATGTACTGCTCCAGCGCGACGCCGGCGGAGTCGAGTTCGCTCAGCCAGTGCTCGACGGAGTCGTCCGGACCGAAGGCCAGAGCCTCACCGAGCCGCGACATGTCCATCGTCGAGTTCTCGTCGCGCGCCTCGAGCATCGCGACGTTGTCGCGGATCACCGTGGCCACGTGCTTGATGATCGCGCCGAGTGTGAACTCGCTGACCGTCGTCCTCTGCCGCGCCTGCTCGTCGGTGATTCCGCGTGCCGTGATCGCGAGCATCCCGCGCTGGTCAGCCAGGATGGTGACCAGATCGAGCTTCTCCCCCGCGACGTCGACCGACGGCCCGGAAGATGTGTACGTCCCCGCCATGATGTGCCCCTCTCCTCGTGTGTGAGGAGAACGCTAGGCGCACACGCGGACAACTACTGTCCTCAGGACTCGGCGGGCGGCGCTTTCTTCGCAGCGGTCTTCTTGGCGGCCGCCTTCTTAGCCGGGGCCTTCTTGGCGGCCGTCTTCTTCGCCGCAGCCTTCTTCGCGGGTGCCTTCTTGGCCGGCGCCTTCTTGGTGGCCTTCTTCTTCACCGGACCACGTGCACGACGGTCGGCGAGCAGCTCCATGGCGCGCTCGTCGGTGATCGTGCCCACCTCGTCGCCCTTGCGCAGGCTGGCGTTGGCTTCACCGTCGGTGACGTACGGTCCGAAACGGCCGTCCTTGATCACCATCGGCTGACCACTGACCGTGTCCACGCCGAGCTCACGCAGTGGCGGCGTCGCCGCACCCTGACGTCCGCGACGCTTGGGCTCGGAGTAGATCTTCAGCGCTTCCTCGAGAGTGACCGTGAAGATCTGGTCCTCCGTCGCCAGCGAGCGGGAGTCCGTGCCCTTCTTCAGGTACGGGCCGTAGCGGCCGTTCTGCGCGGTGATCTCTTCCTTGCTCTCCGGATCTTCGCCGACGACGCGGGGAAGGGACAACAGCTTCAGCGCGTCTTCGAGGGTGACCGTCGCGAGGTCCATCGACTTCAGGAGCGAACCCGTCCGCGGCTTGGGTGCCGTCGACTTCTTCGCAGCCTTCTTCGCGGGGGCCTTCTTCGCCGCCTTCGTGGCGACGGCGGTGCCACCGCCACCGTCCGACGAATGCTGTTCCACCGGAACGATGTCCGGGGTGGGCTCGGGCTCCTCGGGAATGATCTCGGTGACGTACGGACCGAATCGCCCTTCCTTGGCGACGATGTCGTGACCCGTCAACGGATCCTCGCCCAGCTTGCGACCCTCCTGCGGTGTCGCGAACAGCTTCTCGGCGAATTCGAGCGTGAGCTCGTCCGGCGGGAGGTCGTCGGGCAGGTTCGCGCGCTGCGAGATCGGATCGCCGTCGGGATCGTCCGGGTTCTGCACCATGCGTTCGAGGTACGGACCGTAACGACCGACGCGGACGTGCACGTCGCGACCTTCGGAGTCGTCGAACAGGTGGATCGAGTTGATGACGCGCGCGTCGATGTCCTCGAGGTTCTGGCCGACCATCTTCTTCAGTCCGCCGGACCGTGCGACCGATCCCTCGGTGCCGTTCTCACCGCCGAAGTAGAAGGCCGACAACCAGTCTCCGCGTCGTTCGCGTCCACCGGCGATGGCGTCGAGGTCGTCCTCCATGCCTGCGGTGAAGTCGAAGTCGACGAGTCGACCGAAGTGCGCCTCGAGCAGCGCGATGACCGAGAACGCCACCCACGACGGCACCAGAGCACTGCCGCGCTTGTAGACGTACCCGCGGTCGAGAATGGTCTTGATGATCGACGAGTACGTCGACGGGCGGCCGATTCCCAGCTCCTCGAGCGTCTTGATCAACGACGCTTCGGTGAACCGTGCGGGCGGGTTGGTCGAGTGACCGTCCGGGTCGAGGCCGGTGGCCGTGACGGCCTGGCCCTTCTCGAGCACAGGTAGACGCGATTCCGCGTCGTCGGACTGGCCGCCGGCCTGGTCGTCGACACTCTCGACGTAGGCCTTGAGGAAACCGGCGAAGGTGATGGTGCGGCCGGACGCGGCGAAGGTGCATTCCTCGCCGGTACCTGCGGTCCCCGAAATGCGAAGCGACAGAGTCGTTCCGCGGGCATCGGCCATCTGGGAGGCGACGGTGCGCTGCCAGATCAGCTCGTACAGCCGGAACTCGTCGGTGTCGAGCGAGCTGTGCAGCTGGCCCGGCGTCGCGAAGGAATCACCCGCGGGGCGGATGGCCTCGTGCGCCTCCTGGGCGTTCTTGACCTTGCGGGTGTACTGCCGCGGGGTGTCGTGCACGTACTCCGGCCCGTACAGCTCGGTGGCCTGACGACGGGCCGCATCGATTGCCGACGCCGACAGGTTCGTCGAGTCGGTACGCATGTAGGTGATGTAGCCGTTCTCGTACAGCCGCTGCGCGATGCGCATGGTGCGCTCGGAGGACATACGGAGCTTGCGCCCGGCCTCCTGCTGCAGCGTCGAGGTCATGAACGGCGGGTAGGGGCGACGCGTGTACGGCTTGGATTCGGCCGACGCGACGGTGAGATCCACCCCGTCCAGCGCCTCCGACAGGCGACGCGCGCGCGGCTCGTCGAGGACGGTGACGCCCTCGGACTTCAGCTTCCCGTCGGCACCGAAATCACGTCCCGACGCCACCCGGGCACCGTCGACGTTGACCAGCCGGGCACCGAAGGCACGGGGCGATGCGTCCGCGCCGGCGTCGAGCTGCGCGGAGATGTCCCAGTACTCGGCGGAGCGGAACGCCATGCGCTCGCGTTCGCGCTGCACGATGACGCGGGTCGCCACCGACTGCACGCGGCCCGCCGACAGCTTCGGCATGACCTTCTTCCACAGCACGGGCGAGACCTCGTAGCCGTACAGGCGGTCGAGGATGCGGCGCGTCTCCTGGGCATCGACCAGGTCGGTGTCCAGTTCGCGCGTGTCGGCGGCTGCGGCGAGGATGGCGGGTTCGGTGATCTCGTGGAAGACCATCCGTCGAACAGGGATCTTGGGCTTGAGCGTCTCGAGGAGGTGCCAGGCGATGGCTTCACCCTCGCGGTCGGGGTCGGTCGCGAGGTACAGCTCGTCGGCGTCCTTCAGCAGACTCTTGAGCTCGGCGACCTTGCCCTTCTTCTCGGGGCTGACGACATAGAGGGCCTCGAAGTCGTGATCGACGTCCACGCCGAGGCGAGCCCAGGGCTCACCCTTGTACTTGGCGGGCACGTCGGCGGCACCGCGCGGGAGGTCCCGGATGTGCCCGACCGAGGCCTCGACCACGTAGTTCTTACCCAGGTAAGGCGCAATCTTCTTGGCCTTGGTGGGTGACTCGACGATCACGAGACGACGAATTCCGGACGCGCCGGACGACGAGGCCGTCGTGTTGTCTCCTGCTGCCACCTGGTGCCGAACCTTCCTGGCCTGGTTCTATCCAGACCCGTTCACCTGCGTCGATACCCCGAGCCGTTCGAGATCGACACACTACAGAGTGACACACACGTGCAACTCACACGCGACGCCGAGCGCGAAGACCCGGCGAAACGGTCACACGAGGACGGGCCATCCGGCTGCCGCGAGTGCACCTGCGGGGGCCTCTCCGATGTTCTCGATCAGCCTCCCGAGCCGACGCCGACCGGTGATTCTGAGCGCGGGGGAAGAACTGTGTGCCCCCACGATCGTCGGGGCGATGCCGGCCCGCATCAGTGATTGGGCGAGCACCGGATGCGTGTCCGGGGCGTGCGGGTCCAGCCCGAGGATGAAGCGAGTGCCGTCGGCTTCCTGACGTCCGGAGGCCACGACCCACGCGCGCAGCGCCCGAGGCGCGGGAACCCAGCCCGACGGCACTGCCTTGACGGCGCCGCGGACCCAGTCCGAGGCGACCGACTTCAAGTCCGGCACAGGTTCGGTGCGTACCAGCGGACGGCCCTCGTCCGTCCGCGTGATCTCGGCGTCGAATCCGGAGGCCTCGATGACGTCGGCGACGGCATGGGCGCGCCACTGAGCGTCCACGACCACCGAGATGCGTGCGCCGGCCGCCGAGATCACGGCCTGCCCCTGCGCGGCCAGAAGTCCGGCCAAGTCGGACGCCTCGGGGGGCGTCGACTCCGCGGAGAAGAAGGACAACTGGCTCACAGTCGCGACACTAGGTCACGGAAGGGCCGCGAGCGCGGTGTCTGCGTCGGAGCGTCACGGAAACGAGACGTCCCCTGCCACCGCGGAGGTGACAGGGGACGAATCAGTAGAGAGAAGTCCGATCGAGGATCAGACTGCGCGGACGCCCGTGGCCTGGGGGCCCTTGGTGCCCTGGCCGACCTCGAACTCCACGCGCTGGTTCTCCTCGAGGGTGCGGAAGCCGCTGCCCTGGATCTCGGAGTAGTGAACGAAGACGTCAGCGGAGCCGTCCTCGGGTGCGATGAAGCCGAAGCCCTTTTCGGCGTTGAACCACTTCACAGTGCCCTGTGCCATGCTTGTCTATCCTTCTTCTTGAACACCGGATTCGATGAACAGCACTTACAGTCCATCGGGCCGGTTCCGACCGCAGTGTTCTCACACCACGCTCGCAACAATTAGATCCTGCGAGCGTGAAAACGAACACAGAAGCTGCGACCGAGAGCAAGTCAACCACGTCCGACGGCATCACGACAGTCCGCAGGACAACAACTTCGTAAAGATCGCGGGATGCCTGTCGGACACCCGTCCTACCATGTGTTTCGGGCACGAAACGAGGATGAGAACTGTGAGTACGACGACCGATGCACCTGCCGCTTCCTTCGGGGGCATGCTGCTCGGACGCGCACTGGCGGGGACCCCGTCCGGAGAGTCCCCGCTGACCCATGCTGCAGAGCTGCCCGGGCGCGAGTCTCGCTTCGCCCCTTGGCCACAGTGGCTCGAGCCTGCCGTCGTCGAGATCTTCCAGGACTGCGGGATTCCGCAGCCGTGGACGCACCAGGCGGACGCGGCGTCGCTCGCTCACGCGGGCCGCAACGTCGTCGTGTCGACGGGCACTGCGTCGGGCAAATCCCTCGCGTACCGGATGCCGATCCTGAACACGCTGTCCATCGAACCGCGCGCCACCGCGCTGTACCTCGCTCCCACCAAGGCGCTGGGGGCAGACCAGCTTCGAGCGGCGATGGATATGACGGACACGCTCGCGTCCCGAGGATTCCCCGACATCTCACCGAGCGACTACGACGGTGACACGCCGCTCGAAGTACGTCAGTGGGCGCGCCAGAACTCCCGATGGATCTTCACCAACCCCGACATGTTGCACATCTCCCTGCTGAAGGGACATCAGCGCTGGGCGCACTTCTTCCGCAACCTGGCGTACGTCGTGGTGGACGAATGTCATTCGTACCGCGGTGTGTTCGGGTCCAACGTGGCACTGATCCTGCGCCGGCTCCGACGGATCGCCGCGCGGTACGGCGCCCGTCCCGTCTTCGTCCTCGCCAGCGCCACCGCGTCGAATCCCGGGGCTGCCGCCGGCAGGCTGGTCGGTGCGCCGTGCGAGGAGATCACGGAGGACGGGTCCCCGCACGGGCCTCGCACGGTCGCGCTGTGGGAGCCACCGCTTCTCGACATCACCGGCGAGAACGGCGCCCCGATCCGTCGGTCGGCAGGTTCCGAAGCAGCGCGCATCATGGCGGACCTGGTGGTCGAGGGGGCGCGCACGCTGACGTTCGTACGGTCGCGACGCGGCGCCGAACTGACCGCACTGGGAGCTTCGCGACTCCTGGCGGAGGTCGATCCGTCTCTGCCGCAACGCATCGCCGCGTATCGCGCCGGCTACCTCGCCGAGGACCGCCGGGTTCTCGAGCGGTCACTGTCCGACGGCACCCTGCTGGGTGTCGCCACGACCAACGCACTGGAACTCGGCGTCGACATCGCCGGCCTGGACGCGGTCGTCGTCGCGGGATTTCCCGGAACGGTCGCATCGTTCTGGCAGCAGGCGGGCCGATCGGGTCGCCGGGGTCAGGGCTCGCTGGTCATCCTCGTCGGCCGCGACGATCCCCTGGACACCTACCTGGTCCACCATCCCGCGGCCCTGCTGGACAAGCCCATCGAGGCGACGGTCACCGATCCCACCAACCCCTACGTGCTGGGCCCCCAATTGCTCTGCGCGGCCATGGAACTTCCGCTGACGGACGACGAGGTCGACGAACTCGGCGCTGCAGAAGTGGCGCAGACGCTGACGGAGCGGGGCCTGCTCCGGCGTCGGCCGCACGGGTGGTACATCACGGCCGACGCGGCACCCCATGCCGCCGTGGACATTCGGGGCGGTATCGGATCGCAGATCGCCATCGTCGACGGGTCGACCGGTCGGATGTTGGGCACCGTGGACGCCGGACGAGCGCCGTCCAGCACGCACCCGGGCGCGGTGCACATTCACCAGGGCGAATCGTTCGTCGTCGACACCCTGGACTTCGAGGACGGCCTGGCGGTCGTGCATCCGGAGGAGCCGGAGTGGACGACGTCGGCGCGCGAGGTCACCGACATCGTCATCGAGGACACTCACGAGCATCGGCGGTACGGCGAGGTGGACGTCGCCCTGGTGCAGGTCCAGGTCAGCCATCAGGTGGTGGGGTACCTCCGCCGACTGCCGTCGGGCGAGGTACTCGACTCGGTCGAACTCGACATGCCGATGCAGGAATTGCACACGCGCGCAGTGATGTACACGATCACTCCGGAATTGCTGGAAGCCGCGGGAGTCACGGCGGAGCGTGTTCCCGGCTCGCTGCACGCGGCCGAGCACGCGGCCATCGGACTACTGCCCCTGGTGGCGACGTGCGATCGATGGGACATCGGTGGGGTGTCCACCGCGCTTCATGCCGACACCGGCTTACCGACGGTCTTCGTCTACGACGGGTACGACGGCGGTGCGGGTTTCGCCGATCGCGGACACGCCGTCATCGGGACGTGGCTGTCGGCGACACGGGAGGCGATCGCGTCATGCGAGTGCGCCGTGGGGTGCCCGTCGTGCGTGCAGTCGCCCAAGTGCGGCAACGGGAACGACCCGCTGGACAAGGACGGCGCCGTGCGTGTGCTCGACGCCGTCCTCGCGTGTCTGGACGGTTAGGCCGGCACGGTCGCCGGTTCACCCAGCGCGACCGGCAGGCTCCGGAAGCCGTGCAGCACACGGGTATCGCGCTTGACTCCGGTACCGGCGGATGCGAGGTGCGGGAAACGATCGAACAATGTGCGCAATCCGACCTCGCTCTCGGCGCGGGCCAACGCCGCTCCGAGGCAGTAGTGACGTCCGCCCGAGAACGACAGATGCTTGTTCGCATTGGCGCGGCCCACGTCGAAGGTGTCGGGATCGTCGAACACCTGCGGGTCGCGGTTGCCGGCGGCCAGGACGCAGACCACCAGGTCCCCCGCCTCGAGGTCCATGCCCTCCACGGACATCGGCCCCTTGGCGACCCGGGCGGTCATCTGGACGGGCGATTCGAGCCGCAGCATCTCGTCGACGGCCGTGCCCCACAGCGATGGGTCCTCCTGCAAGCGGGTGAGCTGATCCGGGTTGTTCATCAGCAGGTTGATGCCGCTGCCCAGCAAGTTGACGGTGGTCTCGAATCCGGCGGCGAGCACCAGTCCGGCGGTGGCCCGCAACTCCCTGTCGTTCAGGTGGACGCCGTCCTCGGACGCGGCGATGAGCTGACTCATCAAGTCGTCACCGGGATTCTCCCGCAACCCGGCGATGTGAGTGGCCAGCCACTCGTCGAATCCTTGCAGCCCCTGCTCGACCTCGCGGAACTGTGACCACGTGAGTCCGACGTCCAAGCTGGGCGCCGCGAGTTCACCGAACTCCAACACCCTGCCGCGGTCGCTCTCCGGCACGCCGAGAATGTCACCGATGACGGCGACCGGCAGCTTGGCGCAGTACGACGACACGATGTCGACCGTCCCGCCGCCGGTGGCAACCAACTCGTCGAGCAGAGCGTCCGCGACCTTCTGGACGTTGTCGCGCATCCCGTTCACCGCGCGTGCCGTGAACACCGACGACACCAGCTTGCGGTAGCGCGTGTGGGACGGCGGCTCGACCGACAGCAGTGACGGCGGTGCCAGCGGGTGCAGGGCGCCGGTCCTGGTACGACGCTCGATCGCTCGCAGCGGCTTCGGCAGATTCCCGCCGACGACCACGGTGCGGTAGTCGTCCGACCGCAGCAGATCGAAGATCAGGGCGTGGTCGACGGTGAGGTAGGAGACGCGTCCCTCGACGAGCTTCCCCGTCTTGCGGATCTCGTCGTAGAGGGGACCGGGGTTGGCCCGCGTGACGGGGTCGGCGATGAGCTTGGCTTGAGGGTCGCCGATCTTGATTCCGCGCTTGGCGAAGAACCGTACGACTCCGTGGACAGCGAGCCACCGCATCCTCGACCGTGCCTCGTCCTTGACGGTGTCCACTCTCGACATGCCCAACCCCCCGATACAAGTGCATCCAACGATGCGCGTAACCCCGTGTCACACGTGTGACTGATCTCATGATGCTCCGTTCCCGCTCGCGGTGTCTACCGTCGTGTCATGACCCTGCGTCGAAGCGTGGCCGCATTGTGGATCGCCACAGTCCTCTACTGGCCGATGCAGGTCGTCGTGTCCCGCTCGTGGGCAACGCCCTACAGCTGGCGTGACGACGTCATCAGCGCACTCGGCGCAGCCACCTGTACCGACTACTGCTCCCCCGATCACGTCGTCATGAACGCGACCTTCGTCGCCGTGGGCGCCGCGACGGCTGCGGGCGCAGCACTTCTGGTGCGTCCGCCCGTCGGTGTCGCCCGAACCGGGTGGGTGCTGGTGGCGTTGTCCGGGCTCGCGACGTGTGCGGTGGGGTTCCTGCCGCTCGACGTCTCACCGGTTCCTCACACCGTCGCGGCCCAGGTGCACTTCGGCCTCCAACTCGCCGGAATGCTGTGCGTCGCACGATCTGTCGGTCGGGTCGCGTCCCGGTTCACCTACGCCTGCAGCGCGATCGCCGTGGTGGGCGGCATCGCGTTCCTCAGCCCGGGAAAGTGGGGACTGGGCTCGGGTGTCACCGAGCGCCTCGCCCTGGACACCTTGAACGTGTGGACCATCGGCATGGGTGTGCTGCTGCTCGCCCGATCGTGGAACCCAGGCCCCGGAATCCGGGGTCGATAGTCCACTATCTTCAACCCCACCGGCTCTACACTGGTCACGCTCAGCGACGGGGAGGATGTTCACGGTGGCGACAGCATCACGTGACGAGAAGCCACAAACCCCGATTCGCAGTGTCTCCGTTCGCCGCGCAGCGGCACGAGCCGCCGTGGCCGCCAGTGCGAAGACCGGCCGCCCGGTCGCGCCGGAAGTTCGCAGGCTCGCCGAATCGCGCTGACCGATCGGCCGAGGTGATAGTCCACTATTCGCCCGCCGGTCCCGCCCGCGCCGAGGCCGAGGCATCCCGCTGACCGACGCGCAACAGCGCGATCGGCACCCGCACCCGGACCTGCACGTCCCACTCCTCTACCGTGCAATCGTCGAGCACCGCGTTCATCCGCTCCGCCGACGCGGTAGCCGCCGCACATCCGGCCTCCGACCCACCAGTAAGTGCGGCAGCCCCCGCCAGCGCCGCCATGTCCGCCGCCGACTGCGCCTGATGCCGCGCCGCCACCGCCGCCCCCACCGAGACGACCAGTGCGGTCACCACCACCAGGGCCATCGCCACGAACGCACCGACCACCGTCGCCGACCCGCGATCATTCATCCGACGGCTCCACCGCCGCGACCGCACTGGCAGCAACCGTCAAGCCCGGCAACGGCGACGACGCCTCCACCCGCACCGTGACGACATCCTCGGTCCGCGACACCGTCACCCGCGCCCCGGTCGGGCCGACCCGACGCGCGAGATCCAGAGCACCCACATCCCCCAGCGCCGTCAGCCTTGCTCCCTCGCGCGCCGCGTCGATACACCGGACGTAGGACGTGACCGTCACCAGCGCACCCAGACACAGCACCAGGACGACCACGATCGACGAGATCGCCAGCGCCGCTTCCACCGTCACCGCGCCGGCGTCCCCCGTCACACCTGCGTCTGCAGCGCCTTGTCGATGATCCCCGTCAACGCGGTCACGATGCTGTCGCCGGTCACCACCGTGTACAGCACGGCCCCGAACGCGGCCGCGGCGATGGTGCCGATGGCGTACTCCGCCGTGGACATCCCGTCGTCCTCGGCCATCATGATCGCCGCGCGCGCTCCGAGACGGTTCAGCATTTCCCTCATGTTCTCCCCCTTCATCATCCGAGGCGGGACATCCGCCTCGGCGCTTCTGGGCGCGCCTCACAGCACACCGCCGTTCAGAACCGACCCGGCCAGACCGATCACCACGGGCACGATGCCGAGGCAGACGAACGCCGGCAGGAAGCACAGGCCGAGCGGGCCGCTGACCATGACGCCCGCTCGCTCCCCCGCGGCAGCCGCGGCATCGTCCGCTCGGGAGCGCAGTTCCGTCGCAGCCTCGGCGGTGGCGTCGGCCATGGACGTTCCCGATCTGGCCGATCGCAGGATCACGCGCGCGACGGCCTCCGTGTCCGCATCGGCCGCGAAAGCGCTCCAGGCGGATTCAGGTTCCCCACCGAGCGAGAGCACGTGAGACGCGCGACGAAGTGCCGACGCCATCGGTTCCGGCGCGACACCGGCGACGGCAGACGCCGATGCGGCGATGTCGAGGCCTGACCGCAGACAGGACGACAGCAGATCCAGGGCACTCGCGGTCGCATGGATGTCGTACTCGCTCGGTGAGGATTCCGACTCGACGACAGTCGGCGGTCGCAGCCGAGCCCGCGCACCGGTGGCCGGCGGCACCGCGAGGAGGGCACAGGCCAGCAGGACGAGAGTGGTTGTCACGACGCCACCTTCGCCACGATCGCATCGGTCCACAGGAGGCCGGCACACGCGAGGGTCACGCCCACGACGAGCATGATTCCGCCGACTCCGCCGCCGGCAAGCACAGCGACGGGCGATGCGCCCATCGCCTGACCGAGCAGCGTCCCCACGGCGGGTAGAGCGGCCAGCACCGCCGCCGTCGCGCGGGGACCTGCCATCGACGCCTCGATACGTCGTGCCGATCGCGCTCGGTCCTTCAGATCGGTACGGACGGCGTCGAGCAGGGAGGCGAGCCGTAGGCCGTGCACCTCGGCGACCCGCCAGACGGCGGCCACACGCGCGAAGTCCGCGCCGGATCCGAGGGCACCGACGGCGTCGGACATCGCTCCGCCCAACTCGGCGCGCGCGGCGGCAGATGCGAACACCGATCCCACCACACCCCGATGTTCCTGCGCAGCAACGCGACAGGCCACGGCCGGGTGCGCACCGACACGGAGTTCTGCGACCACGGTGTCCAGTGCGGAACACAGAGTGGTCGACGCCGACCGCTCGGCGACGCGGCCCGCCGAACGACTGTGCCGCACGACGAGCGTGGTGGCCAGCACTGCCAGCGCGCACCCCACTGTCCAGCCGAGTAGCACGCCGACGACCAGCGACAGCGCAGGAACCCAGATTCGGGCGGACACCTGCCCCACGAGAAATGTGCGAGCACGTCGCGGACGCAACCGACGCCGCGCGTCGTGAACCGGCACGACGAGCACGGCCAGAGCAAGACACAGCGCCGCCGCGATCACACCGGCCCCTCACGTCGCCCGAGAACGGCCAAGAGAGTGTCGTAGCCCGGCCCGTGCGCGTCCCGCCGAGACCACGCGTCGACGACGGTGCACAGTCCACGATCGTCGCGTTCGAGAACACCGATGGAGGCGAGCACGCGGCGCCCGGACGACTCCCGCGCGACGTGCAGAACCACCTGTACAGCGGCGGCGAACTGACTGTGCAACGCCGCGCGGTCCATACCGCCCAGTGCCGCAAGTGCTTCGAGCCGCGCGGGCACCTCGTCGGGCGAGTTGGCGTGCACGGTGCCCGCGCCGCCGTCGTGGCCGGTGTTGAGCGCCGTCAACAGGTCGACGACCTCGGCCCCGCGTACCTCCCCGACGACGATGCGATCCGGACGCATCCGCAGCGCCTGTCGCACCAGGTCCCGCACATCGACCTGACCGACGCCCTCGACGTTGGCGGGGCGAGCGACGAGTTGGACGACGTGCGGGTGGGACGGTGCCAACTCGGCCGCGTCCTCCACGCAGATGATCCGCTCGGCGGGGTCCACCTCGCCCAGCAGTGCCGCCAACAAGGTGGTCTTGCCAGTTCCGGTACCGCCGACGACGAGGAACGCCAACCGTCCGGACACGATGCGCCGCAACAACTCCTCGGACCCGGTTGCGAACGCACCCGATTCCGCAAGCGCTGAAAGACCCTGCGACGCCGGACGGAGCACCCGCAGCGACAGGCACGTCCCACCCTGCGCGACGGGTGCGAGTACGGCATGCAGTCGAACTCCGAAGGAGTCGCGATCGACACCCGGCAGACGCCCGTCCACCCATGGCTGCGCGTCGTCGAGCCGCCGCCCGGCGGACAGCGCCAGTCGCTGCGCGAGTCGACGGACCGCAGCTTCGTCGGTGAAGCTGACACCGGCGCGGCGCAATCCGGAACCACGGTCGACCCAGACGTCCCGGGGTCCGGTGACGAGGACGTCGGTGACACCCGGTTCCCTCAGGACGGAGTCCAGAACCCCGGCGCCGCGGAACTCGGTGTCGAGGACGTGCAGCGCGGCCAACAGATCGGCATCACCGAGTACCCCGCCCGCTTCGGTGCGTAGAGCATCGGCGATGACCGCGGGAGTCGGGTCCCGATCCGAACCCGCCAGTCGGCCCCGCACCCGGTCGAGCAGGTCGGTGGACACCCAGTTCGTCACGACGGCACTCCGGTGTCGGACAGGATTGCGAGCACGGCGGATGCAGCGGCCGCCAGAGACGAGCGCCTGCCCAACGACAGCCCGCGCCCGTCGAGCATGGCCGCCAGGCGGCGCTCGGGCCGTACCGACGCCAGTAACGGCACCTGCACGATCTCCGCGACGTCCGCGGCGGTCAAGCCTCCCGGTGCCGGTCCCCGCACCACCAGTCCGACGTTCGCGCAGACGGACCCCACCGAGTCCGCGACGACACGAGCGGCGGCGGCCGATCGCACCGTGGCGGGCGCGACCAGGACGACGAGGTCCGCGGCGTCCAACGCGCCTCGCTGCACGACTCCGTCGATCCTGGGTGTGTCGCAGACGACCACGTCGCCGGCCGACCGTCCTGCTGCGACCACGGCACGCAGGGCGTTCTCCGTGATCACGTTCACCACGTCACGACGCGTCGAGAGCACGGCCAGGTCGTCGATACCGGGAAGTGCGTGATGCAACGCGTCGGCCGTGACGTTGCCGCCGTCGATCACCAGGTCCGGCCACCGCAACCCGGGGGACGTGTCGAGCCCCGCGACGAGGTCGAGGCCCCCGCCGCCGACGTCCCCGTCGACGAGCAGTGCCCGGCCGGATCGTGATGCGACGAGTGCGAGTGCCGTGGCGAAGACGGATGCACCGGCTCCCCCGCATCCCCCGGTCACCGCGATGACGACACCGTCGCCGCCACTGTCGTGGGACCGGAGCGTGAGGAATTGCATGAGGTCGGTCTCCGCGGCCGGCAGTTCGAGAACGCGCGTGGTGCGCAGCAGCGCCGCAGCCTGCCAGGACCGGACGTCGGCGGGGCGGTCCGTGACGACCGCGAGCCGCGGATGGATCGGGAACTGTTGCGCAGCAGCCAGATCGGCCTCCGCGCGAGCGACGACGACGATGTCCGCGGACTGCCAGGCGGACCTGTCGGGGAGCCCTGGCACGTGAACGGACGTCCGGCCGGCCGCGGCCGCCACTCGACGGACGTGATCGGAGACGGCGGGGTCGGACGCGACGACGAGCACTGTCCCACGCTGCGGAGGTTGAGTCACGTGGTCGATGGTGCGGGAGACGGGCACCCGGAACCAGGGTGTCGGTCCGCATCCTGTGGACAACTCGCGCCCGGGGATGACGAGAGCAAGGAACCGAAAGACGTGATAGGGGGGGCCGAACCGAGGACGACCCCCGCCAGGGGGGGAGGAGGCGGGGGTCGTCGGCGTTCAGCTCCGGGGGGTCGAGCTGAACACACCCGATTCGAGACCAGGCACCCGAAATGCTACACCGCCGACAACGGCTGACGGCATGTGCGACGTGATCACGATCTGTGCTCCGACTGCAGGTCGGCCGTTACGCTGAGGACGTGACCTCACCCCTGGCTGCGGCCGACCACGGGACGCCGGGCCGAGTGGCCGCGTTCTTCGATCTGGACAAGACCATCATCGCCAAATCGTCGACGCTCGCCTTCAGCAAGCCCTTCTTCGACGGCGGGTTGATCAACCGTCGGAGCGTGCTCAAGAGCAGCTACGCCCAGTTCCTGTTCCTGGTCTCCGGAGCGGACCACGACCAGATGGAGCGCATGCGGATCCACATCGCCAACATGTGCACCGGCTGGGACGTCGAGCAGGTCCGAGCCATCGTCGCGGAGACGTTGCACGACATCGTCGACCCGCTGGTCTTCGCCGAAGCCGCGGACCTGATCGCCGACCACAAGCTGCGCGGCCACGACGTGGTCATCGTGTCGGCGTCGGGCGAGGAAGTGGTGGCTCCGATCGCGGAGGCACTGGGCGTGGACCACGACATGGGTACGCGTATGGCCGTCGCCGACGGCAAGTACACCGGTGAGCTCTCGTTCTACTGCTACGGGCCGGGCAAGGTCGTCGCGATGGAGGAGCTGGCCGAGCAGGAGGGTTACGACCTCTCCCGCTCGTACGCCTACTCCGACTCCATCACCGATCTGCCGATGCTCGAGGCCGTCGGTCACCCGACGGCGGTCAACCCGGATCGAGGGCTCCGCAAGGAAGCGGCGTCCAACGGATGGCCCATCCTCACATTCTCGAACCCGGTCTCGCTACGTGCTCGTTTCCAGACGCCGTCGTCGGGAACTGTCGCCGGGATGGCTGCGGTGTCGTTCGGAGCTCTCGCCGCCGGTGCTGCCACCTACAGCCTGTTGCGACGCCGACGCTGAATCGATCGGGTTCTCGGAAACCCTTGCTGTGTTGCGGGTCACAGAGTACAAATGGTCGTACGGGAAGACGGAAGGCCAAGAGCGGGCCGGAAGAGAAGGATCGCTCTCCCAGCCGGGCTTTCCCCAGCACGACCGATCAGTACCCACGCGTAGCTAGCCGCTTTGACGGCACAAGTGTTGTGGGCCTGCGAAAGTCGAGCATCAGGGATGAGAACTTCGCACTGGTTGCGGACACGAGTCCCGGGCGCACGATTTCTCGCCGAGGCCTCGCGGAGTCCGCTCCGCCGCAACCCACTCTGCACGCCTGGTAACAGACGTTCGTGCTGACGGGCGACGATGCCGGGGTGAGAACTCGGCAACGTCGCCCGTTGTCGTTGCGGGACAACCCGATCGGTCAGATCTGGTTGTCGGCTATCGTCGTCGCCTCGGCTGCGCCGGCCTCGAAGGTGCCGCAGCACAACAACACCCAGCTCCCGACTCCCCGCTCCGTTCCCTGCGCGAAACCGTCGGCACCGGTGCGGTACGCGGCGAGTCGGGTCGCCCAACTCACCTCGGGCACGCCGAGGTTGCGCGGATCGAAGCCGGTCGACACCGCGACCAACCGTGAGGCCGCGCGCGCGACGATGCCGTCCGCGGTGCCGAACGGCTTCAACGTCAGCAATTCGCCGTGCACGATCGCCGCGAGTACCGGCGCCGGAGCGCGAGTTCCTCCGGTCACCAGGTCGGCGAGGAACGTCAGTCTTTCGGCCACGGCCGGGTCCGCCCGCGGTCGTCCCAGCTCGTCCTGACTGGTCGCCAGGTCCGCCGCGGCCAGCAGATGCAGACGGGCCAGAGCCTGCAGAGGCGCACGCTGCCAGACCCCCACCATGATCGGCAGGCTGTCCCCGTCGAGAGCCTGAGCCACGCGCAGCGCTCCGGCCAGCAACGGCGGAGTGTCCTGCCCGTCCTCCGGAAGCGCGGTCGACGAGCCTTCGATCACGGCCGACGCCCGCGCGGCACGCACCGAGGCCTCCGAGGCAGTGGCAGCCCACCCACGCCGGTTGGCCTTGTGCCGATGCACCTCACCGAGCGCGTTGCGAGCGCGCTCGGCGGCATCACGGACGCCCTCGAGTTGCAGGATCGGGCCGAGGGGATCAGTACTCACGGAGCGAGACTACCGACAGCAGTACTAGGCGCCGAGCGGGATGGACGCTCCCGGGATCGCGTTCAACAGGTTCTGCGTGTACTCGTCCTTGGGGTTCGCGAACACCTCGTCCGTCGACGACGCCTCGACGACCTTGCCCGACCGCATGACCAGAACCCGGTCTGCGATCTGACGCACGACGGCCAGGTCGTGCGTGATGAACACGTACGACAGGCCGAGCTCCGCCTGCAGGTCGTTGAGCAACGTCAGGATCTGGGCCTGCACGAGCACGTCGAGAGCCGACACGGCCTCGTCACACACGACGACCTCCGGCTGGAGCGCCAAAGCACGCGCGATCGCGATGCGCTGGCGCTGTCCACCCGAGAGCTCGTTGGGGAACCGGCGCATCACCGACGACGGGAGCGAGACCTTGTCCAGCAGGTCACGTACCCGCGCCTCGCGCTCCTTCTTCGAACCGATGCCGTGCGTACGAAGGGGCTCCTCGATGGTGCGGAAGATGGAGTACATCGGATCGAGGGACCCGTACGGGTTCTGGAAGATCGGCTGAACTCGACGACGGAAGGCGAACGTCTCCTTACGGCTCAGGCTCCAGACGTCCTGGCCGTCGAATGTCACCGATCCGGACGTCGGGGGCAGCAACCCCAGCACCATCTGCGCCACCGTGGACTTACCGGAACCCGACTCCCCCACGATGGCCGTGGTGGTGCCGCGGGGAACGGCGAACGACACGTCGTCGACGGCCAGGAAATCCGTCGACTTCCACGGTGCCCCGCCGCGGATCTTGAAGGACTTGGTCAGGCCGTTCGCGACCAGGACGTCGTCGGTCACCACCGGGGCGGCTCCGCCGATCGCGCCCTGCTCCTGCGCCAACTCCACCGCGTTCTCGATCGCCTGCTCACGAACCTCGACGCGCTTGTTGATCGACTCGAGCCGACGAGATGCCAGCGACGGAGCCGACGCGACCAGCCGTCGGGTGTACTCGTGCTGCGGGTCCTGCAGGATCTGCCGCGCCGGTCCGGATTCCACGACGCGGCCGCGGTACATGACGACCAGGTGCTCGGCGCGCTCGGCGGCCAAGCCCAGATCGTGGGTGATCAGCAGGACGGCCGTCCCGAGCTCGGCCGTCAGTCCCTCGAGGTGGTCGAGGATCTGGCGCTGCACGGTGACGTCCAGGGCGGATGTGGGCTCGTCCGCGATCAGCAGCTTCGGCCGGCAGGACAGGCCGATGGCGATGAGCGCGCGTTGCCGCATTCCGCCGGAGAACTCGTGCGGGTACTGGTTGACCCGCTTGTCGGCGTCGGACATACCCGACTCGGTGAGCAGTTCGATCGCCCGCTTCTTGGCGGCCTTGCCCTTGGCGACGTTGTTCGCCGCGAGGGTCTCCTCGATCTGGAAGCCGATCTTCCACAAGGGGTTCAGATTCGACATCGGGTCCTGCGGGATCAGACCGATCTTCTCGCCGCGTAGTGCGACGATGTCCTTCTTCGAGGCCTTGGTGACATCGACACCGTCGAAGAGGATCTCTCCACCGGTGACCGTGCCGGACCCCGGAAGCAGATCGATGATCGAATGCGCCGTCGTCGACTTGCCGGAACCCGACTCACCGACGATCGCCACGGTCTGTCCCGGATACACCGACAGCGACACTCCGCGAACGGCTTTCGTGGATCCGAAGGAGACCTCGAGGTCCTTGATCTCGAGAAGGGGCTTGTCCACGGGCGAGTTCATCGCTTCCTCGACTTCGGATCGAGGGCGGCGCTGAGGGCGTCGCCCATCATCATGAACGCGAGCACCGTGATCGCCAGCGCTGTCGCGGGATAGAACAGGATCGGCGATCCGGACCGCAGACGCGACTGACCGGTGCTGATGTCACCGCCCCACGACACCACGGACGGCGGAAGCCCCACACCCAGATACGACAGCGTCGCCTCCAGCGTGACGAACACACCCAGCGTGATCGTGGTGGTGACGATCACCGGACCGAGCGAGTTCGGGATGACGTGGCGGAGCAGGGTTCGGAAGCGACTGACACCGAGGGACGTTGCCGCCGTGATGAAGTCGGCGTTCTTGACCGACAGCACCGCACCGCGGGTGATGCGGGCGATCTGCGGCCAGCCGAACACGGCGATGATGCCGACCACGACCCAGGTGTTGCGGTCACGCAGGACCTGGAGCAGGACGATGGCACCGAGGATGAGCGGGATACCGAAGAAGATGTCGGTGACGCGGGACAGCAGCGAGTCCAACCATCCACCGTAGAAGCCGGCGAGGGCGCCGAGGATGCCACCGAACAGCAGCACCGCAAGCGTCGAGAGGACACCCACCGTCACCGACGCGCGGGCGCCGTACACGGTGCGCGCGTAGACGTCACAGCCCTGGAGGTCGAATCCGAACGGGTGGCCGGGCATCCGGCCGGCCATGGAGAAGTCACCGTTGCAGTAGCGCGGGTCCTGGCTGGTGAACAAGCCGGGGAAGAGCGCCACGACGATCACGAAGACGATGAGCAGACCCGAGATGATGAACAGCGGACTTCTCCGGAGGTTGCCCCACGCGTCCTTCCAGAAGCCCGACGGTGACTCCGACTCGTCGACCGAGTCGGTGACCGCGACCTCCACCTCGGACGGTCCGGCCACGAAGTACTGCTGCGTGGCGCGGGTTGTCGGCTCGACGGACTCAGACATAGCGGATCCTCGGATCGAGTACGGCGTAGAGCAGATCGACGACGAGATTCGCGACGATGTAGATGACGATCAGAACGGTCACGAACGAGACGACCGTCGGCGCTTCCTGCCGGACGATGGCTTGGTACAGCGTGCCGCCGACGCCGGGGATGTTGAAGATGCCCTCGGTGACGATCGCGCCCGCCATGAGCGCACCCAGGTCGGCGCCCAGAAACGTGACGACGGGAATCAGAGAGTTCCGCAGGATGTGCACGGTGACGACGCGCTTGCGGCTCAACCCTTTCGCGGTCGCGGTGCGCACGTGGTCGGCGTTCAGGTTCTCGATGATCGACGACCGTGTCAGACGCAGAACGTAGGCGAAGGACACCAGTCCGAGCACGAAGGCGGGGAGCAGCAATTTGCCGACCGTGGCGTCGCCGCCCACGGTGACCGGCGCGATCCCCCACTTGATGCCGAGGAAGAACTGCCCCAGGAAACCGAGCACGAAGATCGGGACGGCAATGACGATGAGGCTGATGACGAGCACTGTGCCGTCGAAGATTCCGCCCTTGCGGATGCCGGTCAGGACACCGAAGCCGATGCCGAAGACCGCTTCGATGATGAGCGCCATCACGGCGAGCTTGATGGTGACCGGGAAGGCCTGGGCCATGACCTCGGACACCGGACGACCGGAGAAGGACGTACCGAAGTCGAGGGTGAAGATGCCCTTGATGTACTGCAGGTACTGCAGGTAGAACGGGTCGTCCAGGTGGTATCGGGCACGAAGCGCTGCCTGCACTGCCGGTGTCAGCGGCTTGTCGCCACCGAGTGCCGCAATGGGGTCTCCGGGAAGGAGGAACAACATTGCGTAGATGAGGAGGGTCGCGCCGATGAAGACCGGGATCATCTGCAGGACGCGTCGCCCGATGTACCAGGTCATCGAGTCACTTTCAGTGTTAGGTCACGCGGGGCGCCCGGCCCTCGCGGCCGGGCGCCCTGCATGAATTACCGTGTGGGGCCGTATCAGCCCTTGGTGACGTTCTCGTAGTCCGGCAGGCCGTTCCACGTGATCGCGACATCGCCGACCAGCGTCGAGTAGCCGGCCGCGTTGATGTAATCCCACATCGGGATGGCGGGCAGTTCCTTCAGCAGGATCTCCTGCGCCTTGTTGGTCAGGTCGTAGGAGGTCTGTGCGTCCGGAGCTGCCTCGGCGTCGCGCAGGGCGGCGTCGAATGCCGGGTTGGAGTAGTCACCGTCGTTGGAGCCGGCACCCGTCACGAAGATCGGCTCGAGGAACTCGAGCAGCGACGGGTAGTCGCCCTGCCAGCCGGTGCGGAACGCCGTCTGGATGGTGCGGTCGGTGATCTGGGTACGCACCTGGGCGAAGGTTGGCTGAGGAGCACCGACTGCCTCGATGCCCAGGGTGTTGCGGACACTGTTCATCGCTGCGTCGATCCACTCCTGGTGGCCGCCGTCGGCGTTGTACGCGACCTGGAACGAGCCGGTCCACGGAGAGATGGCGTCTGCCTGCGCCCACAGGGCCTTGGCCTGGTCCGGGTTGTAGTCCAGAACCTCGCTGCCGGGGATGGAGTCACTGTGTCCGGGCAGCGTCGTGGCGGTGAAGTCCTTCAGCGGCTGACGGACGCCCTGGAAGATCTGCTGCGTGATCTGGTCGCGGTTGATCGCCATCGAGATGGCCTGGCGACGCAGGTTGCCCTCTTCGCCGGAGAAGTGCTGCAGGCGTGCAGGAATCGTGATGGTCTGATTCTGCGCGGTCGGCGTCTTCAGTGCGCGGTCGCCGAGGTCCGATTCGTACGTCGGCAGCGCGCTCGGCGGAATCGTGTCCAGAACGTCGAGGTTGTCGGACTGCAGATCGGCATACGCCGTGTCGAACGAGCTGTAGAAGACGATGCCGAGACCCGAGTTCTTCGGGACGCGGTTGCCGTTGTAGGTCTCGTTCGGCACCAGGTCCAGGCGCACGTTGTGCTGCCAGGCACCCTCGCTCGCGAACTTGTACGGACCGTTGCCGATCGGGTTCTCGCCGAACGCCTTCATATCGGCGAACGCGGCCTCGGGCAGCGGGTAGAACGGCGTGAATCCGAGACGGAGCTCGAAGTCGATCGTGGGCTGCTTGAGCTGAACCGTGAACTCGGTGTCGCTGACGACCTTCAGGCCGGACATGGTCTGAGCGGTCGGGGTCTCGGTGGACACCTCGTCGTATCCGAGGATGGGCTCGAAGAACGACTGCTGCAGCTGCGCGTTGGTGCCCAGTGCGCCGTAGTTCCAGGCGTCGACGAACGACTTCGAGGTAACCGCGGTGCCGTCGGAGAAGGTCCAGTCGGGCTTGATCTTGATGTCGTAGTTGACGTTGTCGGACGTGTCGATCGACTCGGCGACCTCGTTCGAGGGAACACCCTTGTCGTCGTACGACGTCAGTCCGGCGAACAGGCGATCGACGATGCGGCCGCCACCGTTCTCGTTGGTGTTGGTCGGCACGAGGGGGTTCTGGGGCTCGGATCCGTTGGCGGTCACGATTCCGCCGCCACCGCCGCTACCACCGTCGCTCGAGCTCCCACCGCACGCGGTGAGCATTGCTCCGGCGACGACGACCGCAGCCGCGGCCGTCATTATGCGTCTTGCACGCAAGATGTTCCTCCATCGTGTGGAAGGCGCGGCTGTGGCCGCACCCGCTCCCGCACCAGCGGGAATCATGAGTGGTGACCGAACACGAGAGCGTTGTTCGCAGTCGCAACGATCTGATATTCGCTTGACTTTAGACACACGTTTTCCGTTTGTCGTCCACTCCCCCCAAATCGATCCGCTCCGTGATCGGTCACGAAACGTCGACGTAACCTGACAGGACTGGACATCACCGGTCCGACAGCCTGAAACCCCGCCGTCGGGGCGAGAGCGAACCCGTCATCGTCCGACGTAACCGCCTATCGCGGGTACCCGACCACCCGGCGCAGGGAGCGGGGTTGCAGCACCCTGCAACGGTGCCACGGGCCGCAGAGGTGACTACCCTCACAGTCGCAAGAACCAGCCGCAAAAGCGAAAGAGGTCGCGTTCGGATGACGGAATCAGCAGTGAACGAGCACCCGGTGTCCTACCCACCCAGCGACGACTTCGTCGCGCAGGCCAACGCCGGGGCCGAGCTGTACGCGTCGGCGAAGGACGACCGACTCGCGTTCTGGGCGGAACAGGCGAACCGGCTGCACTGGCACACCCCGTTCGAGCAGGTCCTCGACTGGTCCGACGCACCCGTCGCGAAGTGGTTCGTCGGCGGCGAGCTCAACGTCGCGTACAACTGCGTCGACCGGCACGTCGTGGAGGGCCGCGGCGACCAGGTGGCGATCCACTGGGAGGGCGAGCCCGGCGACAGCCGCGAGATCACCTACTCCGATCTCCTCGCCGAGGTCAGCCGAGCCGCCAACACGTTCACCGAGCTCGGACTGGTCTCCGGCGACCGCGTGGCGATCTACATGCCGATGGTTCCCGAGGCGATCGTCTCGATGCTCGCCTGCGCCCGCCTCGGCCTGACCCACAGCGTCGTGTTCGCCGGCTTCTCCTCCTCGGCACTGCGGTCGCGTATCGACGACGCCGAGGCCAAGCTCGTCGTCACCACCGACGGCCAGTGGCGACGCGGCAAGGCCGCGCCCCTCAAGGATTCCGTCGACGAAGCGGTGGACGGCGCCGCGTCGATCGAGCACGTCCTGGTGGTCAAGCGCACCGACATCGACGTCCAGTGGACCGAGGGACGCGACCTCTGGTGGCACGAGAGCGTCGGCAACGCCTCACCCGAGCACGAGGCCCAGCCGTTCGACTCCGAGCACCCTCTCTTCATCCTCTACACCTCCGGCACCACCGGTAAGCCGAAGGGCATCATCCACACCAGCGGTGGGTACCTGACGCAGACCGCGTACACCCACCACTACGTCTTCGACCACAAGCGTGGCAAGGACGTCTACTGGTGCACCGCCGACATCGGCTGGGTGACCGGCCACAGCTACATCGTCTACGGCCCGCTGGCGAACGGCGCGACGCAGGTGGTCTACGAGGGAACTCCGAACTCCCCCGACGAGCACCGGCACTGGAACATCATCGAGAAGTACGGCGTCTCCATCTACTACACGGCGCCCACCCTGGTGCGCACGTTCATGAAGTGGGGTCGCGAGATCCCCGACGCCCACGACCTGTCGTCGATCCGACTCCTCGGCAGCGTCGGCGAACCCATCAACCCCGAAGCGTGGCGATGGTTCCGCGATGTCATCGGAGCCGGAAGCGCCCCGATCGTCGACACCTGGTGGCAGACCGAGACCGGCGCGATCATGGTCTCGCCGCTCCCCGGTGTCACCGCGACCAAGCCGGGCTCGGCTCAGACTCCCCTCCCCGGCATCTCGGCGGCGATCGTCGACGACGACGCGAAGGTGCTCGGCCCCGGCGGGAACGGGTACCTCGTGCTCGACGAGCCGTGGCCGTCGATGCTGCGCGGTATCTGGGGCGACATGGAGCGCTACAAGGACACCTACTGGTCGCGCTACGCCACCGAGGGCTGGTACTTCGCCGGCGACGGCGCCCGCTTCGACGACGACGGTGACCTCTGGGTCCTCGGCCGGGTCGACGACGTCATGAACGTCTCCGGTCACCGCATCTCCACCTCCGAGGTCGAGTCGGCACTGGTCAGCCACCACGGTGTCGCGGAAGCAGCCGTCGTGGGTGCCGCGGACGACACCACCGGTCAGGGCATCGTCGCGTTCGTGATCCTGCGCGGCGGAGTCGAGAACACCGGCGACGCTCTCATCGCGGAACTGAAGGCTCAGGTGTCCAAGGAGATCTCCCCGATCGCCAAGCCGCGTCAGATCACGGTCGTGCCGGAGCTGCCCAAGACCCGCTCGGGCAAGATCATGCGCCGCCTGCTCCGCGACGTGGCCGAGGGCCGCGACCTCGGTGACACCTCCACCCTCGTCGACCCGGCGGTCTTCGACGCAATCACCAAGGCAAGCCAGAAGTAGCAGCACGCGAAGAGAAGAAGGGCTCGTGCACGGTGTGCACGAGCCCTTCTTTCCGTCTTACCCGACGACGGTCAGGACACCGTCTCGAGGTCTCGTCCGCGCGTCTCCTTCATGACGACGAGCGCGAACAGGGTCAGCGCCGCGGCGATGGCGAGGTACACGCCCACCCAGGCGACGCCGTACGAGTTCACCAACCAGGTCGCGATGAACGGTGCCACCGCAGCACCCAGGATGCTGGCGGTGTTGTACGAGATTCCCGATCCGGTGTAGCGCACGTTGGTCGGGAACAGCTCGGGCAGAACAGCACTCATCGGTCCGAAGGTCAGACCCATCAGCGCCAGCCCGACGCACATGAACAGCAGCATCCGGCTCTCGGTCGCGGACTCGGGAGCGGCGAACCACTTGAACGACAGGCCGAACAGGATGATCGCGGTGGTGATGACGATCAGCGTGATGCGGCGGCCGAACCGATCGGCGAGCCATCCCGAGACCGGGACGAATGCGGCGAAGAACAACACCGAGATGAGCTGCAGACCGAGGAAGTCGGTGTAGGCGATGGTCACGGCGACACCGCTGTGATCGACCACCTTGCCGGTGCCGTAGCTGACCACCCACGTCGTCATGACGTAGAACAGCGTGTACGTCGCGAGCATGACGAACGTGCCCAGGATCAGCGGACGCCAGCTGGTCTTGAAGACCTCTGCCACAGGCGTTTTGACGCGCTGGCCGTTGGCCACGGCGCGCTTGAACACCGGCGTCTCCTCGAGCTTGAGACGCACGTACAGGCCGATGATCACCATGATGGCGCTGAGCAGGAACGGCACGCGCCAACCCCAGGTGAGGAACGCGTGATCGGCACCGGAGGTCTTGGAGTCGTAGTCCAGCGACAACGTCAGGATCAGGAAGATGCCGTTGGCCATCAGGAAGCCGATGGGCGCACCGAGCTGCGGCCACATCGCGGCCCAGGCCCGCTTGCCCTCCTTGGCGGTCTCGGTCGCCAGCAGTGCGGCGCCCGACCACTCGCCGCCCAGGCCGACACCCTGCGTGAAACGCATGAGCGCCAACAGCATCGGAGCGATGATGCCCACGCTGTCGTAGGTGGGAAGCAGTCCGATGAGGAAGGTCGCGATACCCATGGTGAGCAGGGACCCGACCAAGGTCGCCTTCCGGCCGATGCGGTCACCGAAGTGCCCGAACAGAACCGAACCGATGGGGCGGGCGACGAACGCCAACCCGAAGGTCGCGAACGAGGCGAGGAGCGCGGTCGTGTCGTTGCCCGCGGGGAAGAACAGGCGCGGGAAGACCAGGACGGCGGCCGTCGCATAGATGTAGAAGTCGAAGAACTCGATGGACGTTCCGACCATCGAGGCGATGACGATGCGGCTGCGGGGTACGCCGTCCACTTCGTCGGACGTCGGACCGGAGACGCGGGAACCGTCGGGGTTCGGCATGCGGTCCGCTGATGTACTGGTCACGGATTGGGCTCCTGTTTGCGGAAAGCCTCCTGGTGAGGAGGCGGGTTCGTCAGCAGGAAGTTACCGGACGACATGTGAGTTCAGGACCGATACCGTCCACTCGGTTCGTGACCGGTCCCAACCCGCGGCCGGAGCACTGTCGCCCGACGGCGATAGGGTGAGCGCGGACCGGGTAAGGACATAGGGTGGGTTCAGTCCGTAACGGTTCAGTTCGAGACCAGGACCCACCGCGCCAGAAGTCAGCACATCGAAGGGATTCGCACGTGAGCAGCAGCCGAGGCACCGACAAGGGTGGTCACACGACTGCACCGGCCAGCATCTCCTCGATCCCGCTGACGGACGTCGACAGCCGCAGCAATCCGTCCACCGCCAGCATCGGCACGCTGGTCAAGGACGCGACCGCGCAGGTCTCGACTCTGGTCCGCGCCGAGGTCGAGCTGGCCAAGGCCGAGGTCACCGGCGAGATCAAGAAGGGCCTGCAGGGCAGCGTCCTGTTCATCCTCGCGCTGGCAGTCCTCATCTTCAGTTCGTTCTTCTTCTTCTTCTTCCTCGCGGAGCTGCTCAACGTCTGGGTCACGCGCTGGCTCGCCTTCCTGATCGTCTTCCTGATCATGATCGTCATCACCGCGCTGCTCGCGTTCCTCGGCTACCTGCGAGTGAAGAAATTGCGCAAGCCGGCCAAGACGATCGATTCGCTCAAGGCCGCGTCGTCCGTACTCCCGGGTCAGGGCGACTCCTCGGCGAAGCAGTTGGACGCGCTGGACGTGCGCGCTCCGCTGTCGCGCTGAGTCAGCGCGCAGTGGCAGCACCCGATCCGTCCACCGTCCGGTACCCCGGTCCGTGGCAGCATCGCGACGTCCGCGCCAACGGCATCCGTTTCCACGTCGTCGAGGTGGAGCCGGCAGCTGCGACGCGTGAGGCGGCTCCCCTGGTGATCCTGGTGCACGGATTCGCCGATCTCTGGTGGTCGTGGCGGCACCAGCTCAGGGCACTCGGCGCAGCCGGGTTCCATGCCGTCGCGGTCGACCTGCGCGGATACGGCGACAGCGACAAGCCGCCCCGTGGATACGACGGGTGGACACTCGCCGGAGACATCGCCGGACTCGTTCGAGCGCTGGGCCACGACGACGCGGCACTGGTGGGACACGCCGACGGTGGACTCGTGTGCTGGGCGACCGCAGCACTGCATCCCCGCGCGGTGCGCTCGATCGCCCTCATCGCGTCGCCGCACCCGATCTCGCTTCGCCGCGCTGCGACGCGCGATCCAGCGCAGCGGTCCGCGTTGATGCCGTCGTTCCTGCGCTATCAGATTCCCCGCGTCCCCGAACGCACGCTCACCGCCAACAACGGCCTGGAAGTGGAGCGCCTGGTGCGCAGCCGCTCGTCGGAGCAGTGGCAACGGAGCGAGGAGTTCGGCGACGTCATGTCCCGGATGCGCTCGGCGATCCGCATTCCCGGCGTCGCCCACAGCACTCTGGAATATCAGCGGTGGGCCTTCCGGAGCCAGTTCCGCTCCGACGGCCGACGATTCCGCGGCGCCGTCGACAAGACACTCGATCTTCCGGCCGTGCAGATACTCGGATCCGACGACCCGTACGTGCTGGCAGCGACTGCCCGGCGCGACGTGAGGTGGGCGCCGCGTCTGAGAGAGCACACGGTCGCCGGGTCCGGCCACTACGTGCATCAGGAACGCCCCGACGAGGTAGCCGACATCCTGGTCGACCACCTGCGCTGACGTCAGCCGGCGAGTGGGTCGAGAAGGTCCCGCTCGATGATCGTCTCCAGGCCGACGCGCACACGCCCGGAGGGCGGCGGGGTCCCTCGACCGAACAACCGGACCACCGCTGCGACGGATGCGCCGCCGAGCGCCACGTCGCTCCCGAGCTGCGGCCACGTGGACAGCGTCGTCCCGATATCGGGCAGTGAGGCGGCCATCCGCGCCGTGATGCTGTCCATCCCCAGGATGCGACCCGCGAGCGGAGCCTTCTCCCGTGGTGACATCCCTGCCACCGACGCGGCGTCGACGTCACCGAGGAGACCGTGGAAGAACGGCCTGTCCGGTTCGAGGTCGAATCGTTCGATGTCGAGGACCCCGCCGTCGCTGGTCTCCATGATCACCGGGATGCCGCGGCGCCGACAGTGTTCACGGACCTGCATCTTCGCGTCGATGGAGTCGCACTCCTCGACGACAATGTCGAGGCCGTCGAGGAACGCGTCGAGAGTCGACTCGTCCACACCCCGCTCGAACGTGCCGACCGCGAGGTACGGGTCGAGCTCGGCGATACGACGAGCGGCCAGGACGGACTTGTTGACGTCGAGGTCGAAGACGGTCGCGGGTACCCGGTTCAGGTTCGACAGATCGAGTTCGTCGAAGTCGGCGAGCCTGAGCTCGCCGCACAGACCCTCGAGCGCCAGCGTGTGCGCCACCGCATGACCGACGCTCAGGCCCACGACGCCGATCCGGATGCCGACCGCGGCGTTCTGCTCGTCGAGAGTGATCTTGTTGCGGTTCCTGTCCAGACGGAGCCGCCGAAAGCCGCGCGGTCCGAGGACGCGCACTATCGAGCGCCGCCACGGATAGTGCACCCAGCGCGTCGGTTCGGACAGCAGATCGTCCGGCGGGGTGGGCGTCAGGGCCCGGAGCGACGCCAGTTGTCCTTCGGTGGAGTCCAGGACCGCCTCCGTACCGAGCAGACGCTCGATCCGGGCTGCGTCGTCCTCGTCGGAGGTATCGAGGACCACATGCTCGCTCACACACACCACTCCTGTCGCTCTGTCAGCTGGTCGTCGGGCGAGGCAGCGGTTCGGTCCGGTCGCGGCGCTGCGACGTCGCGGACGCCCACAGCACTACATCCTCCAGAGCGAACGCGACACGATCGCGGCCGGCCGTCTTCGCGGAGTAGAGCGCGCGATCGGCCGCGTACGTCAACCGGTCCAAGGTGGCCTCGACGTCGTTCGCACCGTTCTCGTCGAACACCACACTCGCCTGTGCCACACCGATACTGACCGTCACGTCGCACGCGTACCGGACACTCTCGAGAATGTCGTCCTCGAGTCCCGCGACGGACTTGCTCAGTCCCAGGACGAGGAATTCCTCGCCGCCGAGTCGAGCGACCACGGCGTCTTCCGGCACGCAGGCCGCGATGGCCTCGGCGACCGTCGTCAGGACGACGTCTCCGGCAGCATGCCCGCGGGTGTCGTTGACGGACTTGAAGTGGTCGACGTCCACGAGAGAGACGACGATCGAGTTGCTGGTCTCCGACGCCTCGTCGAGCATGGTCTGCACGCGCGGCAACATCCCGCGGCGGTTGAGCAGGCCGGTCAGCGGATCCGTGTTGGCCAGCGTCTCGAGACGCGCGGTGACCGCCTCGAGCGAGCTGCGCATGGTCGCGATGAGGATTGCCGGAACGACCACCGTCGTCACGGCAGCACCGGCGGCGACGAACCGCACCGCGCCCTCGGAACCGTTGATGCTCAGCGCGGTCGCCAGGACGACGGCAGCGCTGGTGAGCGAGACGGTGACGCGGGGAGGCGACCCGGACGCCGCGATGGCGGGTACGACGGCCAGCATCGCCGTGACGGCACGCGAACCGGACGGGTCGGCGATGAGGAACGCGGAGATCGCGACACCCACCATGCCGCCCGATCCGAGGATCGTGAACTGTCTGTCCGACAGTCGCCCGGACCGCAACGTGACGGCGACGGTGACCAGCGTGAAGGCGACGATGACGGCCAGGATCGGCAGCGTGCCCGCACGGATGAACGTGGGCTGGACGATGGCGATGATCAGGAGAGGAAGCGCACCCGATGCGCTGGCCATGACAGCCTTCGACCGCATGTCGAAGGAGTCACCGGTCATACGTGACCGGCGACCGCTGCCGCGGCTCATCCTTTCCTTCTCTCCTGTTGTCGTGGCCGTCACCCGTGACGACCCGTCTGCATCTCGTCGTCTACTTCCCCGTGCCGCAGATTCCCAATCGACCACACGTAGTGGCGACCTGGAGCCCCTTCTACACCGGCAGAGTCATGGTGTCGACAATCGCGCATCGGCTGCTCCCCCCGTCGAGCCGGGCGATGTGGGTTGTCGGACCACGCACCGCCTCAGGTCACCGTACGCGGTAAGTGCGCCCTACGGCATGTCCTGCGCGGGGGTCTCAGGCGACGCAGGAGCCGGTACCGGCAGGAACCCCGTTCTGCAGCCCCCGTGCCACCTCATCGGCGACTTCCGACGCGGTGAGCACGAATCCGGTATCCGAATCGTCCACGGCCGCACCGAACACCACACCGAGCACTCGGCCGTCCGTGGTGACGAGAGGACCGCCCGAATTGCCCTGTCGGATGGACCCCCGCACGGTGTAGACCTCCCGGTCGACCGTTCCCGTGCGGTAGATGTTCGGTCCCGTCAGGTTCAGCGTCTCGCGCACCCTGGCCGGCGACGCCGTGTACGGCCCGCCTCCCGGATACCCCAGCACGACGGCGTCGGTACCCGGGTCCGCGCTCTCGGTCACGAACGGCAGGACCTCGGCCTGCAGATCCGGGACATTCAGGACGGCGATGTCGACCGACGGATCGAACAGCACGACCTCGGCATCGAGCGCACCCGCGTCGGTGTCCACCACCACCGACGACGTGCCCGCGACGACGTGCGCGTTGGTGATGACGCGGCCGGGACCGATGACGAATCCGGATCCCTCGAGCGCCTTCTGGCAACTCTCGGCGATGCCGCGGATCCGCAACACACTGTCCTGGAGGTCGGCCGCGACGGGCGATGCGAGAACACTGGGATCGGGCGGACCCACGTCGGCGACGGGTGTACGCCCGAAGGGACCGATGACGTCGGGCAGTCCGGAGGTGTCGAGCAGGGCGGAGAAGTCGTTGGGGATCTCGCGCACCCACTCGGGGGCGATGTCGTCGACCGCTCCGAGGATCGAGGATCCCCGGACTGCCGCGGCGATCTGGGGCTGGGACGCCGCTGTCAGCGGAATCGCGAGCAACCATGCCGCCACGAGAACGGCGACGGCTTGCAGACCGGCACCGATCAGGCTGTCGATCGACCGCGCCGCGGGACTGTGGATACCGCTGCGGAGAGCGCGACCCAGCACCATGCCGGCGATCTCACCGACGATCACCATCAGGACGATCAGACCGATACCGACGAGGACGCGCATGCGACCTTCGTCGACATGGGTGAGAACCCGTGGCGCGAGCAGGATGCCGGCGACGGCGCCCAGGACCACACCGAAGAACGCGAACGCCGACGCCACGGCGCCTTGCCGCCACCCCGACGACGCCGCGAGCAGCGCCACCAGGAGCACACCGATGTCGAGCCACGTGGAGCCGGTCACGGGTGCAGTTCCTCTCCGACGGCCGCGAGGGCCGTCTCGAGGTCACGGACGTCGCCGTTGTCCCACGGGGCACTCCACCCCGCCGTCTCGAGAACGCCCGACAGCACTCCGGCCGTGAAACCCCACACGAGCATTCCTTCCACTGCGAACGCCGGACCCCGATATCCCATGGGGTGGCGCACCACGAATCTGTTGCTCGGATCGAGCAGGTCGGTCAACGGCACCGCCACGACGCGTTCGGTCTCACCGGTGTCGACGACGGCCACGGCACTCGGGGTACGCCAGTACGCCACCACCGGCGTGACCTCGAACCCGGAGGGCGGCACGAAGATCGACTCGAGAACCGTGAGTACCTCGACACCCGACGGGTCGACGCCCGTCTCCTCCTGCGCCTCGCGCAGGGCCGTGCCGACGGGTCCGTCGTCGCCCGGGTCCGCCGCGCCGCCGGGAAACGCGACCTGACCGCGATGCTGCCGGAGCGACGAGGCACGTTGCGTCAGAAGGACACTCGCGTCGGAGGGCAGCTCGAGCGAATCCGGACGGCCGCCGAACAGGACGAGTACCGACGCGGGACGGACCACTGTGCCGTCGGGGGCGTGCCGGGCGATCACCGGATTGCCGGCCTCGTCGTCGACGGACTCGACGGATGCGATGCGGGTGAGCCACGCAGGGGTGCTCACGCAGCGACTCCGAGGTAGTCGGACACGGCGGCGGCGATCTCGTCGACGGACCGGAACGGCTGCGGCAGGACCTTGGCGACGGTTCCGTCCGCGGCGACGAGGACCGTCACGGGCAGCACGGCGGGCGCACCGACCGCTGCGGCCACCGACGCGGACGCGTCCTGGACTCCGGGCAACCGGACGCCGTAGTCGGACAGGCGGGCCAGGGCGTTGCCCTGCTGGGGATCCTCGTGCACCGTCAACACGGTAACGGCACCCGCTGCGCGTTCCGCGTACTGCGCCATGAACGGCAGCTCCTCGGCGCACGGACCGCACCAGTACGCCCACAGATTGACCACCGTCGGACGCCCGGCGATCGCCGCGCCGATGTCGACGGGCGACCCGTCGGCCAGGCAGGTGGTGCGGACACCCGCCAAAGGACCCGACGCCGCCGCGTCCGGAGCCGGCTGGGGGCACGCCGCGAGGTCGGCGCGCTCGCGCAGGGGCGCCAGATCCGATGCCGTCGCATCGTCCGTCGCGGTGGTGCCGAAGGTGTCGCGGTAGTCGGCGAAGCTGGTGGGGCCGGTGTCCTCGTCGGAGCCGCGCGGCCAGATGGCCACGATCAGGGCGACGACGACGACCAGCGCGGCGAGGCTCCACCTCGCTGCGGACGATCTGCTCACGACTCGATGCCCGCCAGTTCCAGGATGTGGTCGGTCTCGGGACCCTTGACCAGGGCCGCGGCCTTCACCTTGTCGGTGGGACCCAGACCGTAGGACGGGCAGTCCTTGGCCAGGATGCAGACGCCGCACGCCGGCGTCCGGGAGTGACACACGCGTCGACCGTGGAAGATCACCCGGTGGGACAGGATCGTCCATTCCTTGCGGGGTATCAGCTCACCGACGGCGTGCTCGACCTTGACCGGGTCCTCGAGGTCCGTCCATCCCCATCGACGTACCAGCCGCCCGAAGTGCGTGTCGACGGTGATGCCCGGGATGTCGAACGCATTGCCCAACACGACGTTGGCGGTCTTGCGGCCGATGCCCGGCAGGGTCACCAGATCTTTCAGTGACGCGGGGACCTCGCCGTCGAACCGTTCGAGCAGCTCCCGGCCGAGGCCGATGAGCGAGTTCGCCTTGTTCCGGTAGAAGCCCGTGGACCGGATGTACTCCTCGAGTTCGGTCCGGTCCGCCTCTGCGTAGTCGCGGGCCGACCGGTACGCCGCGAACAGGGGCGGCGTCACCTCGTTCACCCGCTTGTCGGTGCACTGCGCCGACAGGATGGTGGCGACCGCGAGTTCGAGCGGAGTGGTGAAATCGAGCTCGCAGTAGACGTGCGGGAACACCACTCCGAGGCTCCGATTCATCCGGCGCGCCCGCCGTGTGAGGGCGAGGGCGGACTCGTCGCGTTTGCCCACGTGGGAGGTGTCGCCGGATGATTTCTGCACGCCACGACTCTACGGAATGCCCCTGACAACACACGGCGATCGTGTCCGCGTCGGTGACCCCGCCGTGTTCTTTTCGAGACGTCGACAGTGTTTACTCCTCGGTATGCAAGCACTCGCTGTGGTTCTGTTCCCGGTCTTGCTGATGCTGTTCGCTCTCGCCATGGAACGCTTCGAGGCGCGCCTGAACCGCATCGGTGTCCGCGAGCAGGAAGTCCAGGAATTCCTGGATTCCGCCAGCTCGGCCGAGGTCGCCACGCTCGCCGCGGAAGGATTTCCGCACGCACTCGCACGTTTCCGTAGTCGACGTCGCCGCGGTGGCGACGTGATCGACGACGATGTCGCACTCCTCGCCGATCGTGAACGTCGCGCCAGCTGACACCTCCGGCGGAGCCGCGACGCGTCGATGGTGGCTGTGATCACTCCTAGGACGCTGTCGCGACGTAGAGTACGACCGAGTTCATATTCGTAGATCGGCCGATCTTTCAGCGCAAGGAGTACACGTGGACGAGGTACTGGCAAGAGCCGGCATCTTCCAGGGAGTCGAGCCGTCCGCGGTGTCGGCTCTGACCAAGCAGCTGCAGCCGGTCGACTTTCCTCGCGGTCATGTCGTCTTCAACGAGGGTGAGCCCGGAGACCGGCTCTACATCATCGTCAGCGGCAAGGTGAAGCTCGGACGCCGCTCACCCGACGGTCGCGAGAACCTGCTGACCATCATGGGACCGTCCGACATGTTCGGTGAACTCTCGATCTTCGACCCGGGCCCCCGCACCTCGACCGCCACGACGGTCACCGAGGTCCGCGCCGTGAGCATGGACCGCGAAGCGCTCAAGGCGTGGATCGACCAACGCCCCGAGATCGCCGAGCAGCTTCTGCGCGTGCTCGCTCGTCGTCTGCGTCGCACCAACAACAGCCTCGCCGACCTCATCTTCACCGACGTTCCCGGCCGCGTCGCCAAGGCTCTGCTGCAGCTGGCACAGCGTTTCGGCACGCAGGAGGCGGGTTCGCTCCGCGTCGTCCACGACCTCACGCAGGAAGAGATCGCGCAGCTCGTCGGCGCATCCCGCGAAACGGTCAACAAGGCACTCGCCGACTTCGCTCACCGCGGATGGCTGCGCCTCGAGGGCAAGAGCGTGCTGATCTCCGACTCCGAGCGACTCGCCCGGCGCGCCCGCTAACTTCTCAGATACTCGAGCTGGGCCTTGACGGACATACGAGCCGCCGGCCACAGCTTCTTGTCCACGTCGGCGTACACGTGGCGCACCACCTTCAAGGGTGTGGCGTCCGCGCCGATCACCGACAGTGCCTCGCGCACCTGGTCGAGCCGCTGTTCGCGGTGCGCTCGGTAGGTGCGCGCCAGCACAGCCGTGTCCGGATGGTCGGGTCCGTGGCCCGGAAGGGCGACCCGGCCCTCCCCGAGCTGCTCCAGGCGGTCGAGCGAGGACAGGTAGTCGGCCAGACTGCCGTCCTTGCCGTCGAGGACGCTCGACCCGGAGCCCAGAATGGTGTCGCCGGTCAGGACCGCGTCCTCCATGACCAGACTGATCGAGTCCGCCGTGTGACCGGGTGTCGCCGCGACCGTCAGTTCCACACCCGCCGCCGAGATCACCTCGCCGTCCACCAGGGGCGCCGCGTCGCCGCGGCAGTGTGCGGGCGTGACAGCGCGTACCGGAGCAGACGTGAGCTTGTGCAGCCTGGCGATGCCGCCGGTGTGGTCGTGGTGACGATGGGTGATCAACACCAGCGCGACAGGCCCGTGAGCAGCCACCAGATCGACGTGCGAGCGCTTCCGAGGACCGGGATCGACCACGATGCAGTCCTCACGACCGGGCGCTCGGAGGATCCAGGTGTTGGTCCCGTCGAGGGTCATCTTGCCGGGGTTGTCCGCCAGCAGGACCGAGGCGGTCGGCGTGACCCGACGCAGCCGCTCGTACGCAGGATGCTTCTCCGATTCCATGGAACCACCTTGCCACGACCGTCCCGCGCGGACGAGATGCGAGCACCTAGGCTCGCGGAATGAGAATCGGACTGATCGGAGCCGGTCCCTGGGCTCGACAAGCAGCGGCACCCGCCATCGGGGCTCATCCCGACGTCGAGCTCGCCGGCATCTGGGCCCGGAGACCGGACGCTGCCGCCGCGACGGCGCCGGGCACTCGGATCTTCGACGACGTGGACGCCCTGATCGACGCCGTCGATGCCGTCGCGTTCGCCGTTCCCCCGGGTATCCAATGCGACCTGGCGATGCGCGCCGTCGCCGCGGGCCGACACGTGTTGCTGGACAAGCCGATTGCCGCGTCGGCACGGGACGCGGAGACGCTCGCCTCGGCGATCGACGTGGCCGGTGTCTCGTCGATGGTCACGCTGACCCGTCGTTTCGCTCCCGAGACACGCGACTTTCTGACAGCCGTCGCAGGCACGGACGTCGCCACCGTCACCGCGACGTGGTTGTCCGGGGCGCTGCTCGGCGGGGAGTACGCCGGGTCGACGTGGCGCCAGGAGGGCGGCGCGTTGATGGACGTCGGACCGCACGTCCTGGATCTCGCGATGGCGGTGCTGGGGCCGGTCACGTCCGTCGACTCCGCGCGACGCGACGACGAGTCCGACACGTGGTCGTTGGCGCTGACCCATGCACAGCGGGGTACGAGTCTGGTCACGATGTCGATGCGGACGCCGGTCCGCCCGTCGGTCCTGAGGGTGAGCGCGAGCGGATCGGGCGGACTGGTCGAGTTGTCCGACCGGACCACTCCGCCCGACCACTGCTATGCGGTGTTGCTGGACGAGTTCCTGAATTCCGTGCGCACCGGAGTGCCGCACGAGTGTTCGGTGCACCGCGGCGTGGAGTTGCAGCGGGTCATCGAACAGTGCCGAACTCTCGTCAGTCGCTGACCTCGACGATCATCTCCACCTCGACGGCCGCGCCGAGGGGCAGTTCCGCCACTCCGACCGCCGACCGCGCATGGATGCCGGCCTCGCCGAACACGTCGCCGAGCAGGTTGGATGCGCCGTTGACGACGCCGGGCTGACCGGTGAAGCCCGGTGCTGACGCGACGAAACCGACGACCTTGACGATGCGCACGACCTTCTCGATCCCCACGAGGGCATCGATCGCCGCCAGCGCGTTCAGTGCGCAGGTACGGGCCGCCGCGGTGGCGTCCTCGGCGGTCACGTCGGCGCCGACCTTGCCGACGGCCGTCAGCGTGCCGTCGGCCATCGGCAACTGCCCCGAGGTGTAGACGTGGTTGCCCGACCGGACGGCCGGGACGTACGACGCCACCGGGGGCACCACGGGAGGAAGAGTCAGCCCCAGCTCGGCGAGCTTGTCCGTGGCTCCCATGTCAGCTCTTGGGGCGCTTGAAGTAGGCGACCAGGTTCTCGCCGGTGGGGCCGGGCATCACCGTGACCAGTTCCCACCCGTCGGCACCGAAGTTGTCGAGGATGGCTTTGGTGTTGTGGATCAGCAGGGGTGCGGTGAAGTATTCCCACGTCGTCGATGCGCTCATGTGCTGAGCCTATAGAACGCCGGTGTCCGGTATCAGTAGTGTCGAGGGGTGTCGGAGACAGCAGGTGCGACGTCGCACCCCACCGGATGGCCACCCGAAGCGGATCGAGCACGTCTGCACTTCGTGTCGGGAAAGGGTGGGACGGGTAAGTCCACCGTCGCGGCGGCTCTCGCACTCGCTCTGGCAGCGGGCGGACGCAAGGTTCTGCTGGTCGAGGTCGAAGGGCGACAGGGCATCGCCCAACTCTTCGACGTGCCCCCGCTGGAACCGGTGGACACCAAGGTGGCGTCCGCCGAGGGCGGCGGCGAGGTCTACGCGTTGGCCATCGACATCGAGACCGCCTTCCTCGAATACCTCGACATGTTCTACAACCTGGGTTTCGCCGGCCGGGCCATGCGACGCGTCGGCGCCATCGAATTCGCGACCACCATCGCGCCGGGCCTGCGGGACGTGCTGCTCACCGGCAAGGTGAAGGAGCGTGCGGTGAGCATCGGCAAGGACGGTCGTCCGCTCTACGACGAGATCGTGGTCGATTCCCCTCCGACGGGACGCATCGGCAGCTTCCTCGACGTGACGACGGCGATGCGGGATCTGGCCAAGACGGGCCCCGTGCGCTCGCAGAGCGAAGGCGTCGTCAAGTTGCTGCACTCCGAGCAGACACTGGTGCATCTGGTCACCCTGCTCGAAGCTCTGCCCGTGCAGGAAACTGCCGATGCCGCGAAGGAATTGGCTGCCGCGGACCTGCGACTGGGCACCGTCGTCGTCAATCGCGGCGATACCTCGTTCCTTCCGCCGGACACACTGGCGGGCGCGGCGGCCGGCGACCTGGATTCGGCGGCGATCGAGAAGAACCTCGGCGACGTCGGAATCACGTTGAGCGCGGACGACTTCGCGGGCTTGCTCACCGAGTCGATCGAACACGCGTCGACTCTGAACGCGCAGCGCGAGAGCGAGCGACGGCTGGCGAACCTGGACGTCCCCCGCCTCACACTTCCCGCACTCGCCGACGGCATGGATCTCGGCGGACTGTACGAGCTCGCCCAACACCTCACGGAACAGGGAGTGCGATGAGCACCGTTCCCACGCTGGACATCTCGCGGATCCTCACCGATCCCGCGTCTCGCATCGTGGTCTGCTGCGGATCCGGTGGAGTTGGCAAGACGACGACCGCCGCGTCGATGGCACTGCGCGCCGCGGAGAGCGGTCGGCGTGTCGTGGTCCTGACCATCGACCCGGCACGACGGCTCGCCCAGGCACTGGGCGTGGGCGAGCTGGACAACTCCCCGCAGCCGGTGGCCCTGGGCCCCGGTGCGACCGGCGAACTGCACGCGATGATGCTGAACATGCGTCGCACGTTCGACGAGATGGTGATCGAGCATTCGACGCCCGAGAAGGCTCGTCAGATCCTGGACAATTCCTTCTATCAGACTGTGGCGTCGTCGTTCTCGGGCACGCAGGAGTACATGGCGATGGAGAAGCTGGGCCAGCTGGCGTCCAGCGGCGACTGGGACCTGGTGGTGGTGGACACTCCGCCGTCGCGCAACGCCCTCGACTTCCTCGATGCACCGCAGCGTCTGGGATCGTTCCTCGACGGACGCATGATCAAGCTGCTGATGGCGCCGGGTCGCGGAATCGGACGAGTGCTCACGGGCGCGTTCGGTCTGGCGATGAGGGGTGTCTCCTCCATCGTCGGAAGCCAGATGCTGTCCGACGCATCGGCTTTCGTGCAGTCCCTCGATTCGATGTTCGGCGGGTTCCGCGAACGCGCGCGACACACGTACGAGTTGCTGCGTCAGGACGGGACGCACTTCGTCGTCGTCGCGGCGGCAGAACCCGATGCTCTGCGAGAGGCATCGTTCTTCGTCGACCGTCTCACCGAGGACGGGATGCCCCTCGCCGGGCTGGTGCTCAACCGCACGCACCCCACCCTGAGTTCGTTGTCGGCCGACCACGCGCGCACGGCGGCCGACCGACTCGACGAACTGGGCACGGATGATGCCGCCTTGGCTGCGGGAGTGCTTCGCGTACACGCACATCGAGCGGTGACCGCGAAGCGCGAGATAGGACTGCTCCGCCGATTCACCGCCGCGCATCCGCAGGTGCCGGTGGTCGGCGTGCCGTCGCTACCTTTCGAGGTCTCCGACCTCGATGCCCTCCGCGCGGTGGCCGATCAGCTCACCGGCACCGCCTGACAGCTCGTCAGGCCGCGGGACGCAACCCTGCGCCCGGTCCACCGGCACGGTCGATCTCACCGAGAACGGCCACGATGTCGGTGATCACCGCGGGTCCGACGCACGGCGCTACGAGGTAGGCATTCACCATGCCCACCAACGATGTTCCGAGGACGACGGGGGCGCCGGAGTCCCCCGAGTTCACACACATCTGCGCGAAGATCTGATGCGAGTGGAGCAGATCACCGTAGGAGAACCCGCAGCTCGACCCGGTCGTACGTCCCTGCTTGCAGACGGTGTCCGCGAGACGTGCGGGATCACCGATACCGGCGATCGTGGTGCTTCCGACCATCGAGACGGGTGCGACACGCGCCGCGTCGAACTCGATGACCGCCGTGTCGTAGGTGGGCAGAACCGTGGCGATACGGCCGACGGATTCGGAATCGCCTTCCGCCGCGACCGCGTCTCCCACGTCGCCGCAGTGTCCCGCCGTGAGTCCGACGAGCCGGTTCTCGCTGTCGTTGCCGATGACGGTCAGACTGCACAGGGTCTGCTGATCACCCTGCGTCAGAACGATTCCCGAGCCACCCCCCAGCACCACGCGCTCGGCGGCGGAGGCATGGCCTCCACCGCCGAGCGCGAGCGAGGCGAGGACAGCGGAGACCGCGAGAGTGGTCGTGAGCAGTCGCCTCATGGGGTGACTACTTCTTCACTGCGGGCGGAGCTTCGAGCAGCGTGACGAACTGCTGCGCGTTGGCCACTGCCGAGCCGAGTCCGCCGATGGCGGTTCCGGCGAGCGATCCACCGGCACCGAGCAGCAGCGCGCCGCCGATGCATCCGGCGATCGGTCCGGCACCGAACAGCAGGGCGACGGGTGCCGACACGACGCCGGCGGCAGCGGCACCGAGGAGGCATCCGCCCACGAGACCGGTTGCACCGCCGAGGAATCCGCCGATCGACGCTGTCAGGCTCAGGTTGTCCTTGACGCCGGCGACTGCAGCGGGAAGGTCCACCCGGGTCAGGCCGGGAATGTCGTAGACCGGCGTGGTCGGGGCTGCCGCATCGACGGCGAGGGTGGCGGTGTTGCCCTCGACCTGAGCGGACACCGGGTGTGCCAGGCCGTCGACGGCCAGGGCGAGCGGCACGGAGTCGACGATGACACCCGACGCGTCGCGGATCACGAGGTGGTTGTTCTCGTTGCTCAGCGTGCCGGAATCGGTGGTCACGAGCAGGCTGGAGCCGGCAGCGACAGCGTTCCAGTGCACCTCGGGAGCAGGCTGCGGTGCGGGGTCTGCGTATGCGGTCGCGGACGCTGCGCCCAACGACGCGATCGTCATCGCGGCGACAACCGCAATCTTGTTCATCTTCATGGCCGTCGAGTCCTTTTCGCAGGGGGAGCGAATCCGCGCCGATCGTCGGATTCACGGCATGGCGTATCGACCCGATCGAGGAACGAGGATCGAAAGCCGATGTGCCGAGCAGGATTCAACGGTGAGCCGTGACCGGTGTCAATCGACGCCCGGGCGAACGGGAGGCCGACAGCGAGGGTCGGGCGGCGGCGGAATCGGAGCGCATCGGCGCCCGCAGCCACAGCGCGTGCACCGGTCGGGTCGTCGTGTGGAAATCGTCGCGGAGAGTGCGCGTCGGAGCGGCGACTGTCGGCATTCGGCCAGGTCAGAGGACCGGGCGGAGCGTGGAGGCAGAATACCGGCCGTCACGGAATGTCCGGAGGGTCCGATCCTGTTGCCTCACAACAACATCGCAGCGAGCTGAAATCTGTCGACACCGGCGGGTGCGATCACCGCCGTGCTGACAGCGAGCGTCACGCCGCTGTGAGGGTCCGGACCTCGACGCGACGCCAGGGGTTCACCGAGTGTTCACACCGGACCTACGCAAATCTCCCACCGCGAATCGGACATCACGGTGGGAGATCACGAAGAAGAACTGACGGCCGGGTCAGACTGCCGACTGGTGATGCCTCTGGGTCTCGAAGAACTCCGACCAGGAATCGACCTCGGGATGCTGCTTGATGAGGGCTCGACGCTGACGCTCCGTCATGCCGCCCCAGACGCCGAACTCGACGCGGTTGTCCAGCGCATCCGCACCGCACTGCATCAAGACCGGGCAGTGACGGCAGATCGTCGCTGCCTTGCGTTGCGCGGCACCGCGCACGAACAGTTGGTCAGGGTCTACTCCTCGGCATCGAGCCTGCGATACCCATGCGATGCGCGCTTCGGCTTCCCCGATGTCGAGCGCGGCATTCGACGTTCCTGTGTGCATTGTTGACCCCTTACCGTCGGAGAACACCGGTGTTTCTGGCGTTCCGGGCGTCCCCGTGTGTGACAGCTCCCGCTGCACAACGAACTGAGGAGCACCCCACTAACCGATGTGATTGTTATCTGAATCACATCATGTCCATCAATGTAGGGGAAAGCCCACGAGCGAAGCAAGGTGGGGGATCACTTTTCTGGTACGCCCGTGCGGTCGATCACATATTCCCTGGTCAGTGGGTCACATCGGCGAGCACCGTGTAAAGGAAGCGGGCATGTCGGTCCTCGCCACGTACTCTGTAGACCGTGCCGATCGCCAAGACAGTCGCAAAACTCGCGGGATGCTCCGCCCTGGCCGGTGCCTTGCTCGCCGGAGTCATGTTCCCGCTCGCCGGCGGCTTCGGTTTCGCGTCGAACCGCGCAGCCGACACCGTCGACAACGTGTCCGCCGAACTGGTCGAGGGAACGGTCCCGGCCGTCTCGACGATGGTGGACTCGGCAGGCAACCCCATCGCGTGGTTGTACGAGCAGCGTCGCTTCGAAGTACCCAGCGACCGCATCTCCAACGAGATGAAGCTCGCCATCGTCTCCATCGAGGACCGGCGCTTCGCCGAGCACGAGGGCGTCGACTGGCAGGGCACGGTGCGCGCGTTCCTCACCAACACCACCAGCGGTCAGGTCCAGCAGGGCGCATCGACACTGGACCAGCAGTACGTGAAGAACTACCAGTTGCTCGTCGTCGCCAAGACGGACGCCGAGCGTCGGGCGGCCATCGAGACCACGCCCGCCCGCAAGATCCGCGAGATCCGCATGGCCCTGACGCTGGACAAGCGTCTGACCAAGGACGAGATCCTCACGCGCTACCTGAACCTGGTGCCGTTCGGTAATTCCTCCTACGGCATCCAGGACGCCGCGCAGACGTACTTCGGCATCGATGCCAGCCAGTTGAACCTCACGCAGGCCGCGATGCTCGCCGGCATGGTGCAGTCCAGCTCGGCGCTCAACCCGTACACGAACGTCGAGGGCGTGACCGAGCGTCGGAACACGGTTCTGGACACGATGATCCAGAACATCCCCGAGCGCGCCTCCGAGATCCAGGCGGCCAAGGCCGAGCCTCTCGGCGTTCTCCCCGAACCGAACCAGCTGCCCCGCGGGTGCATCTCCGCCGGTGACCGCGGGTTCTTCTGCGACTACGCGTTGCAGTACCTGGCCGACGCCGGCATCAGCAAGGAGCAGGTGGACAAGGGCGGCTACCTGATCAAGACCACGCTGGACCCGGCCGTCCAGAACTCCACCAACTCCTCGCTCACCAGCAACAGCAGCCCGAACCTCGACGGTGTCGCCACGGTCATGAACGTGATCGCGCCGGGACAGGACTCGCACCGCATCCTCGCGATGGGCTCCTCGCGTCGGTACGGACTGAACGGTGACGCGAACGAGACCGTCCAACCCCAGCCGTATTCGCTGGTCGGCAGCGGCGCGGGCTCGATCTTCAAGATCTTCACCACCGCCGCGGCGATGGAACAGGGCCTCGGGACCTCGGCAGTGCTGCAGGTTCCCAGCCGCGTCGAGGTCAAGGGACTCGGAGACGGCGGCGCTCGTGGCTGCCCTCCGTCCACCTACTGCGTCACCAACGCCGGTAACTACCCGCAGTCGTTGTCGGTGACCGACGCACTCGCCCAGTCCCCCAACACTGCCTTCGTCAAGCTCATCGAATCCGTCGGCGTCACCCCCACGGTCGACATGGCCGTCCGCTTGGGACTGCGGTCCTACACACTCCCGGGCACCGCGGGCCAGGGAACCGACCAGAGCCTCGCGGACTACCAGAAGGAAGCGAACCTCGGTTCCTTCACGCTGGGACCGACGTACGTGAACCCGCTCGAGCTCTCGAACGTGGCCGCGACCCTCGCCTCGGGCGGAAAGTGGTGCCCGCCGACGCCCATCGACAGCGTCTTCGATCGCAGCGGCAAGCAGATTCCCATCACCGAGCAGGGATGCGAGCAGGTCGTCGAGCCGGGCCTGGCGAACACGCTCGCCAACGCGATGAGCAAGGACGATCAGCCCGGCGGCACGTCGGCGTCGGCTGCGTCGTCGGTCGGATGGTCGCTGCCGATGTCCGGCAAGACGGGGACGACCGAGTCGCACCGCTCGTCCGGCTTCCTCGGGTACACCAACCGGTACGCGGCGGCCGCCTACACGTACGGCGACTCCCCCACTCCGAGCGAGATCTGCTCCTTCCCGCTCCGCCCCTGCGGGTCGGGAAACCTCTTCGGCGGTAACGAACCTGCCCGGACCTGGTACGACGCGATGGATCCGGTGGCGACCAACTTCGGTGACATCGCGCTGCCCGCGGTGGATCAGAAGTACGTCCGCGGGTCCGCCAACGGCCAAGTTCCCGACGTCACCGGACTCACCCAGAATTCGGCCACGTCGCAGCTCCAGGCCGCAGGCTTCCGGGTGCAGATCGCGACGAGCGCGTCGTCCGCCGGCCGCGGGACGGTGGTCAGTACGTCTCCGTCGGGTTCGGCCGTTCCCGGCTCGACGGTCACGCTGTACATCAGCGACGGATCGGTGCGCGCCGCACCGGCTGCGCCCGCACCCGGTATCCAGCTGCCGGCACTGCCACCCGGGGTCACCATTCCGGCGATCCCCGGGCTGACAGCGCCGCCGCGCTAGAGGTAGATCAGGTCAGAGACGGGCCTTGACGGCTGCCGAGATACGGGAGCCGTCGGCCTTGCCCGCGGCGATCGCCGTGGCGGCTTTCATGACCTGGCCCATCTGACGCATCGCCGGGCGTTCACCGAGTTCCTCGGCCACCTGGGCGATCGCCGTGTCGGCGACATCGGCCAGTTCCGCGTCGGTCAGCGGAGTGGGCAGGTACTCGTCGATGATCTGCGCCTCGGCGTGCTCGGTCGCCGCGAGTTCGCCGCGTCCGTTCTGGGTGTAGATCTC
>NZ_JXQS01000037.1:0-67998 GCF_000834565.1 Rhodococcus sp. MEB064 | reverse complement strand
GACCACCGAGTTCGACGCCGACCGGGTCGACACCCACGAGCAGTTCGTGGCGGACGTCGTCCGCGAGCACGGACCGCTCGACACGGCGGTACTGGCCTTCGGCATCCTCGGCGACCAGACACGAGCAGAGACGGACGCTGCCCATGCCGTCGCCGTCGTGCACACCGATTACGTCGCCCAGGTCAGCATGCTGACGAATCTCGCGACGGTCATGCGAGCCCGCGGATCGGGCCGGCTGGTCGTGTTCTCCTCGGTTGCCGGAGCGCGGGTGCGCCGAGCGAACTACGTCTACGGGTCGGCGAAGGCCGGACTCGACGGGTTCGCATCCGGACTGGCAGATGCCTTGCACGGCAGTGGGGTCCGTCTGATCCTGGCGCGGCCGGGCTTCGTCGTCGGGCGGATGACCGAGGGCATGTCCCCGGCCCCGATGTCCAGCACGCCGGGGCAGGTGGCCGACGCGGTCGTGTCCGCCCTGGCGTCGCGCAAGGACGTGGTGTGGATTCCCGGCCGACTGCGGCCCGTGTTCTTCGTCATGCGTCTCCTGCCCCGTGCCGTGTGGCGCCGGATGCCACGATGACGACCGACGTGATCGATGTCGTCGGCATCGGCGCGGACGGGTGGAACGGCCTGGCTCCCGCGTCCCGCAACGCCGTCGACACCGCGGACGTGGTGTTCGGCTCCGCACGCCAACTGGAGGCACTCGGATCACTCGATGCGCAGCGGGTCGCCTGGCCGACTCCCTTGATCCCCGCGATGCAGGAACTCCTCGCGGTGCACTCCGGCCGACGCCGGTGCGTACTCGCCAGCGGCGACCCGATGTTCCACGGAATCGGCGTGACGCTCGTCCGGCTACTGGGTGCCGACGCCGTCCGCGTCTTCCCGCACCCCTCGTCGGCGTCGCTGGCCTGCGCACGCCTGGGATGGGCGCTGCACGATGTCGAAGTCGTGTCGGTCGTGGCCCGACCCGTCGAGTCGGTCCTGCCCGCGTTGACGGACGGCCGACGAGTGCTGGTGCTCAGCGAAGGCGCCGAGACCGTCGGATCGCTGTCGAAGCTGTTGACGGACAACGGTTTCGCCGAGTCGACGATGATGGTCCTCGAGCAGCTGGGGGGACCGGAGGAGCAGGTGCGCACCGCACCGGTCGATACCTGGCGGGGCGCGTCCGACGTGGACCCGCTGAACGTGATCGGTCTCGACGTGCGTCACGCCGGTCCACGCCTGACCCGTGTCGCCGGATTGAGCGACGCTGCCTACATCGGCGACGGTCAGCTGACCAAGAGTGAGGTACGTGCTCTGACGATCAGTGCCCTCGCCCCCGCGCCGGGGGAGCGCTTGTGGGATGTGGGCGGGGGATCGGGAAGCATCGCGATCGAGTGGATGCGGACGCATCCGAGTTGCCGGGCCGACGCCTTCGAGAGGGTGGAGAGTCGCTCCGAGACCATCCGCACCAATGCTGTCGCGCTCGGAGTGCCGGCACTGACCGTGCGCGGACCCGCACCCGACAGTTTCGCCGACGCCCCGCGGCCCGACGCCGTGTTCGTCGGCGGCGGAGTCACGCAACCGGGAATGCTGGACGCGTGCTGGGACGCGCTGGGGCACGGTGGCAGGCTCGTCGCGAATTCCGTCACTGCCGAGTCGGAAGCGCTGCTGCTGCAGTGGTACTCACGTCACGGCGGATCCCTCCGACGACTGCAGGTCCATCGAGGAGAACCCCTCGGCGGATTCACCGGATGGCGTCCCCAGATGCCCGTCACTCAATGGATCGTCCGCAAGACCCGGCAGGAGAACTAGGTGACCGTCAGATTCCTCGGTGCGGGACCCGGCGCTGCCGATCTCGTCACCGTGCGGGCCGCTCGCATCATCGCGACCAGCCCCGTGTGCTTGTACGCCGGTTCGCTGGTGCCTCGCGAACTGCTGGACACGTGCCCACCCGATGCGCGCGTCGTCGACACCGCCCGGATGACCCTCGATGCCATCGTCGACGAGTTGATCACCGCCACTCGCGCGGGACTCGATGTCGCGCGCGTCCACTCGGGTGATCCGTCGTTGTACAGCGCGGTAGCCGAGCAGGCCCGGAGGCTCGACGCCGCCGGAGTCGACTACGAGATCGTTCCCGGTGTCCCGGCCTTCGCCGCCGCGGCTGCCGCGCTCGGGCGTGAACTCACGGTGCCCGGGATCTCGCAGAGTGTCGTCCTGACACGCATCTCCACCCTGTCGACGGCCATGCCCGACGGTGAGGACCTTCCCACCCTGGCGCAGAGCGGGGCAACGTTGGTGATCCACCTGGGCGCTCGGCAGATCCACACCATCGTCGAGCAGTTGAGCCCTCAATACGGATCCGATTGCCCCGCAGCGGTAGTCGCGTTCGCGAGCCGAGCCGACGAGGTCATCGTGCGCGGTACCCTGGCCGACATCGCCGACGCGACGGTGGCCGCCGGAATCGTCAAGACTGCTGTCGTCGTCGTCGGGCGAGTCCTGTCCGCGGAAGGCTTCCCGGACAGCTTCCTGTACTCGGCTGCCCGCAGACGGCTGGATCACTAGGGTCGTCGCTGCCGGTAAGGTCGCCCGAATGCATGTTCTGGTTCTCGGTGGCACATCCGAAGCACGTCAACTGGCCGCGCGGCTCGACGGAGTACACGGAACGACCGTGACGTCATCGCTGGCGGGCCGCGTCGCCGATCCCGTCCTCCCCGTCGGCGAGGTACGTGTCGGCGGCTTCGGCGGCGTCGACGGACTGACCACCTGGTTGACGGAGAACGAGATCACGCACGTCGTCGATGCGACTCATCCGTACTCGGTGACGATGACGGAGCACGCCGTGCAGGCGTGCGCGAACGCGGGACTTCCTCTCGTGGTGCTGCACCGAGCGCCGTGGCGGCCGTTGGCCGAGGATTCGTGGATCACGGTTCCCTCCATGCAGGCCGCAGCGGATGCCCTCACGGAGCGGCCCGCCCTTACCCGAATCCTGCTGACCATCGGACGCCAAGGCGTGCACTACTTCGCACATCTGACGGACCAGCACTTCATCGTGCGGTGCATCGACGCACCCGAGGGCGAGGTGCCGGAGCATTCGAGCATCCTCGAGGCACGCGGGCCGTTCGATCTGGCGGGCGAGCGCGAACTGCTCGACGAGCACCGCATCGAGGCTCTGGTCAGCAAGAACAGCGGCGGAAAGCTGACCTCCGCCAAGCTTCAAGCCGCTCGCGAGCGCGGAATCCCGGTGATCATGGTGGATCGTCCCCCGGTGCCCGAGGGCGTCGACGTCGTGTCGACGGTCGACGCGTGCGCCACCTGGCTACGGACGCGACGCGACGCCGGCAGTGGACGTGACGGTCAGGTCGCTCCCGTAACGCCGTGAGGTGAACACCCGAGGACCGTCGGGAGTGTGATCGACCGTGGTGGTCGACGCACCGACGATGAGAAGGCACCGCATGTCGATGCTCGACGCGTCGAGATCGCCGAGACGCACGACGGTGACCGACTCCTCGGGCCCTGAGACGTCGCGACCGATCACGACGGGGGTGTCGGGTCCGCGGTGCTCGAGCACCATCGTCTTGAGGGCCTCGACCTGCCAGGTCCGGGTGCGCGACGCCGGGTTGTAGACGGCGAAGGCCATGTCGGCGGCCGCCACTGCGTGAATGCGCCGCTCGACGACGTCCCACGGCTTCAGGCGGTCGGAGAGTGAGATGACGGCGTAGTCGTGGCCCAGGGGAGCGCCCACCCGGCTGGCGACGGCGTTGGCGGCGGTGACACCGGGGCACACGCGCACCGGGACCGACCGCCAGCGCTCCTGAGCCGCGACTTCGAGGACGGCCGACGCCATTGCGAAGACTCCCGGATCTCCCGAGGAGACCACCACGACCCGTGCACCGCGCGATGCCAGATCGAGCGCCATCTCGGCACGCTCGGACTCCACCTTGTTGTCGCTGGCGTGCCGACGCTGTCCGGGACGCGTCGGAACGCGGTCGATGTACGTCGTGTAGCCGACCAGATCGGTGGCGTGCGCCAACTCCTCGCGCACCTCCGGCGTGGTCCATGCGTCGGCACCCGGGCCCAGTCCGACGACGACGACCTCACCCGACGGTGCCGGGTCGCGGACGACGTACGACGGACTCGAGACGACGGCGATGGAGAAGTAGGGAACATCGGTGGCGTCCTCGGCAGCAAGCACCCGCTCGCCGACGGTGCTCGCGCGCTCGACGTACCGGGCCTCGGCGAGCTTCCCGCTGTCGCGAAGCGCCTCGCGCACAGCGGGATACGTACGACCCAGTTTCAGGATCGCCGCCGAGTCGGTGTCCCGCAGTCGCCTGGTGAGCTCGGCCTGCGGAAGCGTGCCGGGAAGGATGGTGAGGACTTCCTCGCCCTCGACCAGCGGCTCACCAACGGCCGCGGACGCGGCGCTCACCGACGTCACGCCGGGAATGACCTCGGTCTCGAATCGGTGCGCCAACCGGACGTGCATGTGCTGGTACGAGCTGTAGAACATGGGGTCGCCGGCAGCCAGCAGAGCCACCGAGCGGCCCGCCTCGAGGTGAGCCGCCAGACGTTCGGAGGCCTCGACGTAGAAGTCTGCGAGCGCTCCGTCGTATCCGCCGGGGTGGTCGGTGCCCTCGGTAGTCACGGGGTAGACGAGGTGCTCCTCGATCTGCCCCTCGCGCAGGTACGGCTCGGCGGTACGCCGCGAGATGCTCTTGCCGTGGCGGGCGCTGTGGAACGCGACGACATCGGCGTCGGAAATGACCCGGGCAGCTTTGACCGTGACCAGTTCGGGGTCACCGGGACCGATACCGACGCCCCAGAGTTTTCCGGTCATTCCTTCTCCGTCGCAATCGCATTGACGGCAGCAGCGGCGATGGCACTGCCACCTCGACGACCGAGGACCAGGAGGTGATCGAGTCCCAGACCCGACGCCACCAGATCGTCCTTCGACTCTGCGGCGCCGATGAATCCGACCGGACCACCGAGAATCGCGGACGGGCGCGGCGCCCCGTCCTTGATCAGCTCCATCAGACGGAACAGCGCTGTCGGCGCGTTCCCGATGGCGACGACGGCGCCGTCGAGATGGTCCACCCACAAGTCGACGGCCGCGGCCGTGCGGGTGGTGCCACGGTCACGTGCCATCTCGGGAACGTGGGGTGCGTTCAGGGTGCAGATGACCTCGTTGTCCGCCGGGAGCCGTCGGCGCGTGATGCCCGACGCGACCATGGTGGCGTCGCAGAGGATGGGGGCGCCCGCACGTAGCGCAGCACGGCCCTTTGCCACGACATCGGCGGTCGACGCGATGGACTGCGCCAGATTCACTTCTCCGCACGCGTGGATCATGCGCACGACGACCTGCGCCACATCGTCGGAGAACGCCGACAGGTCGGCTTCCGCTCGGATGGTCGCGAAGGAGCGCCGGTAGATCTCGTCGCCGTCGCGAATGTAGTCGTGCATGGCTCCACGATAGGGGTCACGACGGTGGGACTCGCTCGTACCCCTCGTCGGTCGCAACCACGTCGGTGACCTCGCCGCGGGGTCGGCCGCACCGGCGCTCACACCCCACCCAGTGCTCCCGGCCGTCTCCCACCTCGCCGTTCTCCACGGCGGCGTCGAGATCGGCGCGCACATCGGAGTGCGACTTCGCGCAGCCGGGCGACCCGACGCACGAGCTCGCCCGCACCCACGGCGATTCCGCGTCGAAGATCAGACCCATCGGGGCCAGCACGCGCACGACCTGCTCGGCGACGCCCTCGTCGAGATCGACGAGCACGATCCCGCGCCACGGCGTGACGTGGATGGGCTTCTCGACGGCCGCGAGGAAGAGGGCGGTGCGGGCCGGCAACACACCGTGAGCGAGGGCGGCACCGAGCGCGACGGTGGCGTCGTCCTGCACGAACCAACCGATCGGCGGCTCGACCGACGTCTCGACGGCGACCCGCGGGTCGTCGCCGACAGCGTGATCGACGTGACCGAGCACGGCCTCCACGCCGTTCGGCATCTCCGCGATGCGCCAGTGTCCCAGCCGCTCGCGGCGGAATCCGCGCGCTGCATCGAGCATCACCGCGACCGCGTCCGCACGCCGCACCCGGACGCCGCTGTCGGCGCCCGCGAGGATGAGAGCGAAGGAATCTTCGCCGACGGCGTGGACACCGATGTCGGCGCCGAAACCCGTCACGTCGCCGCGACCGTCGTCGAGGGAGAACAGCACCCGGCCCGGCAGTTCCGCCAGCTCGGGGTCACTCGTGAGCGAGGTGTCCAACGACGACACGAGACCGCGGACGTCGGCCGTTCCGCCGAGCCGACCCGACAACGGTGAGGCCAGGATGTTGCGCACCCGCTCGTGGGTCTCCGACGGCAGCAGGCCCGCGGCCGCCAGACGGTCGGCCAGGTCGTCGGGATCGCGTACCGCGCGGAGCTGGATGTTGCCCCGGGAGGTGAGCACCAGTTCGCCGTCGGACAGGTCCGTCGACGCCGCCGCGAGCACGCCCATCTGCTCGGGGGTGAGCACACCGCCGGGCAGACGCACCCGCGCCAGCAGACCGTCCTTCGCCTCGTGCAGCTGGAGAGCCCCGGGGCAGGCGTCCCGCCTGCTCCTGTCCCCGACATCACTCATGCAGTCCAGGCTACGACGTACGATCACTGCGAAGCACCCCGGAAGCCGGTGAGACTCCGGCGCGGTCGCGCCACTGTGACTCCAGCATTCCTGGAGAAGTCAGACCTGGGGTGCACACTGACGCCGACGGGGCGCGAAAACCCCAGGGAAAGGCTCCACCACCGTGATTCTGCTGCTCTCGACATCCGACACCGACCTGCTGAGCGCGCGTGCGTCCGGCGCCGAGTATCGCTGGGCCAATCCGTCCCGCATCCTCGTCGACGCCGACCTACCGACGCTGATGGACGGCGTCGACCTGGTGATCGTGCGCATCCTCGGTGGGCGTCGGATGTGGGAGAGCGGTATCGACGCCGTACTCGGCGGTCCGGTACCCGTGGTCATGCTGGGCGGCGAGCAGGCCCCCGATGCCGAGTTGATGGAACTGTCGACGGTTCCCGCCAATGTGGCAGCGCAGGCGCACCAGTACCTGGCCGAGGGTGGCGCGGACAACCTCCGCGAGCTGTCGTGGTTCCTGTCGGACACCGTTCTGCTCACCGGTCACGGTTTCGAGCCGCCCGCCCATCTCCCCACCTGGGGTGTGCTCCGCACCCGTGCGAGCACGGCGTCGTCGGAACCGACGATCGCCGTCCTGTACTACCGAGCCCAGCACCTCGCGGGCAACGTCGACTACATCCACGCGCTCTGCGACGCCATCGAGGCGAAGGGCGCCCGTGCGCTTCCGATCTACTGTGCGTCGCTGCGCAGCGCGGAGCCGGAACTGCTCGAGGCACTGCGCGAGGCCGACTCCATGATCGTGACCGTTCTCGCGGCCGGTGGTACTCGCCCGGCCAACGTGGGCGCCGGCGGGGACGACGAGGCATGGGACGTCGCGGAACTCGCTGCGCTCGACGTGCCGATCCTTCAGGGCCTGTGCCTCACCAGCTCCCGGTCGACGTGGGAGTCGAACGACGACGGGATGTCACCCCTGGATGTCGCGACCCAGGTCGCGGTGCCCGAGTTCGACGGTCGCATCATCACGGTGCCGTTCTCGTTCAAGGAGATCGACGCCGACGGCCTCAGCACGTACGTACCCGACCACGAGCGCTGTGCGCGTGTCGCCGGCATCGCGGTCCGGCATGCTCGACTGCGCCGAATTCCCGCAGCCGACAAGCGCATTGCGCTGATGCTGTCGGCGTACCCCACCAAGCACGCGCGCATCGGCAACGCCGTCGGCCTGGACACGCCGGCATCGGCGATCAGGCTGCTGACACAGATGCGCGAGCACGGGTACGACATCGGCCCCGTCGACGGTGACGACGCGGTTCCGGGCCTGGCGGCACAGGACGGTGACGCCCTGATCCACGCGCTGATCGCCGCGGGTGGTCAGGATGCGGACTGGCTCACCGCCGAACAACTCGAGGGCAACCCGATCCGCATTTCGGCTGCGCGCTACCGCCGGTGGTTCGACACGCTGCCGGAGGATCTCCGGTCCGGGGTGACCGAGCACTGGGGCGAGGCGCCGGGCGAGCTGTACGTCGACCGCTCGGCCGACCCCGAGGGCGAAATCGTCATCGCTGCTCTGCGATTCGAGAACGTCGTGCTGATGGTGCAGCCCCCACGCGGGTTCGGTGAGAACCCGGTGGCGATCTACCACGACCCGGACCTGCCGCCCAGCCATCACTATCTCGCCGCCTACCGCTGGCTCGCCGCCCCCGAGGAGGACGGTGGGTTCGCCGCCGACGCCGTCGTGCACCTGGGCAAGCACGGCAACCTCGAATGGTTGCCCGGCAAGACTCTCGGCATGTCCGCCTCGTGCGGCACGGATGCTGCGCTGGGCGATCTGCCGCTCATCTACCCGTTCCTGGTCAACGATCCGGGGGAGGGGACGCAGGCCAAGCGGCGCGCGCACGCGACTCTCGTCGACCATCTGATTCCTCCGATGGCGAGGGCCGAGAGCTACGGCGACATCACCCGCCTCGAGCAGTTGCTGGACGAGCACTCCAACATCTCGACCCTCGACCCGGCGAAGCTGCCGGCGATCCGTCAGCAGATCTGGACGCTGATGACGGCGGCGCAGATGCACAAGGATCTGGGGCTCGAAGAACGTCCGGACGAAGAGGTGTTCGACGACATGCTTCTGCATGTCGACGGATGGCTGTGCGAGATCAAGGACGTCCAGATCCGTGACGGCCTGCACATCCTGGGGGAGTCACCGCGCGGTGAGGCCGAAGTCGATCTGGTCCTCGCCATGTTGCGAGCCCGGCAGATATGGGGCGGCGAACGCACCGTTCCGGGTCTTCGTGAAGCGTTGGGACTCAGCGAGGACGGCGACGAGGCCCGCACGTCCGTGGACGCCGTCGAGGAACAGGCTCGAGGTCTGGTCGCGGCGCTGCATCGCGCCGACTGGTCTGTCGATGCCGTCGACGAGATCACTCACGGACTGCCTGACACGGTGGGGGACATCCTCCGGTTCGCTGCCACCGAGGTTGTGCCGCGACTGCGCGGCACCGACCAGGAAGTGCAGCGCGTTCTCCATGCTCTGAACGGTGGCTTCATTCCGGCCGGCCCCAGCGGATCACCGCTCCGTGGCCTCATCAACGTGCTGCCCACCGGCCGCAACTTCTACTCCGTCGACCCGAAGGCCGTGCCGTCGCGGCTGGCGTGGGAGACCGGCCAGGCGATGGCCGAGTCGCTGGTCGCCCGCTACCTGGCCGATCACGACGAGTACCCCCGATCCGTCGGTCTCTCGGTCTGGGGAACCAGCGCGATGCGCACCTCCGGCGACGACATCGCCGAGGTGTTCGCCCTGCTCGGAGTCCTGCCGGTATGGGACGAAGCGTCACGACGCGTCACCCACCTCGAGCCGATTCCTCTCGAAGAGCTCGGGCGTCCCCGCATCGACGTCACGGTGCGCATCAGCGGATTCTTCCGGGACGCGTTCCCCCACGTGCTGGCCATGATGGACGACGCGGTGCGCATGGTCGCCGGCCTGGACGAGACCGACGAGCAGAACTACGTGCGCGCGCACGCACAGGCAGATCTCGCGGAGCACGGCGACGACCGCCGCGCCACCACCCGCATCTTCGGCTCGAAGCCCGGTACCTACGGCGCCGGATTGCTGCAGTTGATCGACAGCAAGAGCTGGCGCAGCGACGAGGATCTGGCGCAGGTCTATACGACCTGGGGCGGCTTCGCGTACGGCCGTGGGCTCAACGGTGTGCCGGCGTCCGACGACATGCGGTCCTCGTACCGCCGCATCGCGGTGGCGGCGAAGAACACCGATACCCGCGAACACGACATCGCCGACTCGGACGACTACTTCCAGTATCACGGCGGCATGGTCGCAACCGTGCGTGCTCTCACCGGCACCGCACCGGAGGCGTACATCGGCGACAGCACTCGGCCCGAGTCCGTGCGCACCCGAACGCTGCACGAAGAGACCTCGAGGGTGTTCCGCGCTCGCGTCGTCAACCCGCGCTGGATGGACGCGATGCGGCGGCACGGCTACAAGGGCGCGTTCGAGATGGCGGCGACGGTCGACTATCTGTTCGGGTACGACGCCACCACCGGCGTCGTGCAGGACTGGATGTACGAGAAGCTCACGCAGGAATACGTCCTCGACGAGACCAACCGCAAGTTCATGTCCACGTCCAATCCCTGGGCACTGCATGGCATTTCGGAGCGTCTCCTCGAGGCGGTGGAGCGCGGGATGTGGGCAGAGCCTGATCCGGCGCTGTTGGCGGAGCTCCGATCGGTGTACCTCGAGACGGAAGGCGAGCTCGAGGGCGAGTGACGGCTTAGGCTGGCGGGCATGACCAATCCGTTCGGTGATGTCGGCACCGCGAAGTACGTTCTTCTGACCACGTTCACCAAGGACGGCACCCCGAAGCCGACACCCATCTGGGCGGCCCTCGACGGGGATCGGCTCCTCATGTGGACTCAGCGGGAGTCGTGGAAGGTCAAGCGGATCCGCAACACTCCCCGCGTCACGGTGGCCACCTGCGATCGCAGCGGAAAGAATGTAGGCCCCGCCATGGAGGCCGTCGCCGAGGTGCTCGACGACGCGGGTACCGCCCGCACACGCGACGTGGTGATCGAGAAGTACGGCATCACCGGACGCATCGCCGTCACGATGAGCTCCCTGTTCAAGGGCAAGAACAGCACTGTCGGTCTGGCGCTCCGCGTCGCCTGACACCCGCAGCAGCTGTCGAGTAGACCTCACCGGACGTCTGCCGGTTCCCGCGGACACTCCATGTTCCCGGAGGAGTTGCAGCATCAGCGAGAACATGGAACGTCCGCGAGAAGCTGAAGGCCCTCGATTCGAACATGTGTTCGAGTTTCTTTCGGTGGGGTGGGTTACTGTGTGGTCAGGTCGTCGGGGGGCGACCTGATCGGGCATCACCGGGGGGTGAATTCGTGTACGACGCAACAGTTTCCGTCGATGTATTGGTGTCGGCGAAGGTCGACGCCCAAGCCTCGTTCGCCCGTACCGTCGCCGCGTCGTGCTCCTACATCCACGAGGAATCCCGGCGCCCCGCGGTGCTCGGGCCGGGTGGGGTGTTCGACGCCGATGCCGCCGAGGCGTGCGCGGTCGCCGAAGTCGCGTCGGCGCTGTCGGTGTCCACCGGGACGGTCACCGAGTGGCTGTTCCTGACCCGTACCGCCCGGCCGGCGGTGCAGGAAGCGTTCGATGCGGGCCGGTTGGCGTACACAGCGTTCCGCACGGTCTGCCGATCACTTGCCGGGGTCCCGAACGCCACCGAAGCATTACTGCAGCGGGTGATCGCTGCCGCATCGAGGTGCACCCCGGGTGCGGTCGCGTCGGCGATCGACCGGATCCTCGCCGACTTCAACGCGGAGTGGCACCGGGTTGTCCGGGAGCGGGCGGCGCTGGAGCGGGCGGCGACGGTGCGGAAGCTGCCTCGCGGTCAGGCGGAGGTGATAATCCGTGGTCCGGCGGAGAAGGTCGCCGGAATGTGGCGGAACATCACTGCTGCTGCGCGGGGAGTGACCGATCCGACGTCGCTGCCGGCGCGGCTGTTCGACGCCGCGCACGCACTCTTGACCGGAACCGTCTCGGGTACGCCGGCCAACCATGCCGTCATCGTTCTCGACGCCGCCACCGCAGCCGGGTTGGCGGGCGAACCCGGCCACCTGGTCGGCTGGGGATCGGTCCCTGCCGATGTGGCCCGCAAGATTGCTGGGGATGCGACGTGGCAAGGGCTCCTCACCGCCGCGAGAGTTCCTGAACCGCGGGCGGGATGCAGTTGCCCATGCCCGCAGCATGACGCACCGATAGACACCGAACCACCCGACCCGCCGGGGCCGATCCAAGAGCGAGAAGTTCGCCGCACCCGCCGCATGCCAGCAGGCTGGACACCGACTACGGGGAAACTGGGAAGCACGAAAGCCAGGAAGGTCAGGGAGCAGGTCGAGTACCTCCGCACGCTCCCACCGTCAGCGTTGGACCGTGCCGTCGAGAATCCTGACGGTCACGGGGGTTTCGTCGTGCCTCCGGACGGGGCACTGGTCTACCGGCCGTCGGAGGCGGTCGCGGCGCTGGTGACTGCGCTGTATTCGACGTGCGTACATCCGGGGTGCGCCGTGCCCAGCGAGGACTGCGACCTCGACCACGTCGTCCCGTTCGACCACACCGACCCACAGAGGGGCGGCTGGACCGTCACGGGCAACCTCGAACCCTTGTGCCGCCGGCACCATGGGCTGAAAACTCGGAGACAGTGGCACTACCGCATGCTCCGCGACGGCATCGTCCACATCCGCGACTCCCACGGCAACGACTACCTCACCGCACCCGGCGAATGAACCGACTACTGAGCCTCACTGACGGAGGACATGTGGAAGTCCGGGACCCGCAACGGGGGCATCGCCGCGCGGGTGAACCAGTCCGACCACTCACGCGGCAGGGTGGGCACTGTCGTGCCCGCCTCCGTAGCGCGCCGCAGCAGATCCAGCGGGCTCTCGTTGAAGCGGAAGTTGTTGACAGCAGCGGTCACTGCACCGTCCTCCACGAGGTACACGCCGTCCCGGGTCAGACCGGTGAGCAACAATGTCGTGGGGTCGACCTCGCGGATGTACCAGAGGGTGGTCAGCAGCAGCCCCCGCTCGGTGCGCGCGACCATGTCGTCGATGGAACCACCCGAGCCGCCCGTCATGATCAGGTTGTCGCCCGGAGCTGTTGCAGCGGTACCGAATTCGACCGCAGCGGAACGCGGATACGTCAACGAGGTGATGGCGCCGTCCCGGAGCCAGTCGACACGGTCGGCGCTCATGCCGTTGTCGAACACCGATACGGAGTCGCTCGACGAGCCCGTCACGACGAACGGTGCGTACTCGAGGCCGGGCTCGGCCGGGTCGGAGTACATGGTCAGACCCAGCGTCCCCAACTGCTCGCCGATCCGCGTGCCGCCGGGGGCCGACAGGGCTGTTCGCCCTTCGTGAGCCCCGCGGCCTTCCATCGTCCACATCAGGTCGATCATCAGATCGGCCACCGCGGACGGCGGGAGCAGCGTCTCGTACCGTCCGGCAGGCAATTCGACTCTGCGAGCGGACCAGTCGAGCCGGCGAGAGAGTTCCGCCAGCGCCGCATCCATGTCGATATCGACGAAGTCCCGTGTGCCGGTGCCGACCCAGGCGCTGGATCCGTGTGCGAGCCCGCCCCGCTTACCGTTGATCTCCAATGATCCGGTGGGCTCGACGTGGCGGCGGCGTACACCGGCGGAGGTCCCCAACCAGATGGTGCGAACGGTGTGGTGCGCGAACCCGTACAGCGCGTCGGCTCCGTCGAAGCCCTGCGCAAGTCCCGGAACGACAGAATCGAACACCTCGATGCCGGTCCGTGCCGTGACGTCGCCCCAGCCGGCGTCCACGTCGTCGGCCGTGATCAGAGGCATCGTGTCGGTAGCCGGCTGAGCGGCGCGCGCTGCGTCCTCGGCGGCACGGACGACACCGGCGACATCGTCCGGATCCATGCTCGTCGACGACACGGTGCCCACCCGGGCAGTGTCGCCGTCGCGGACGATCGACACGACGATCCAGGAGCGGGAGTCGCCGACACCGTTGGTGGTCATGGAATTACCTGCCCACCGCAACGATGCTTCCGACGTGTCGGCGACGATGACGACGGTGTCGGACACCGTGGCGTACGACAGTGCACGTTCGACCAGGTCGTGGCCGCCGAGGACGATGTTCGCGCTCACTGTCCTGCCTCCGATCGCGTGTTCAGGACGTTGACAGAGCGGAACAGTGCCGCCGGGCACCCGTGCGACACCGCAGCGACCTGACCGGGTTGAGCCTTTCCGCAGTTGAACGCCCCGCCCAGCCGCCAGGTCGACGGACCGCCGACCGCGTCCATCGAGCCCCAGAAGTCCGTCGTCGTGGCCTGGTACGCCATGTCGCGTACCTGACCGGCCAGAGCGCCGTTCTCGATGCGGAAGAATCTCTGCGCCGTGAACTGGAAGTTGTAGCGCTGCATGTCGATCGACCACGATTTGTCGCCGACCACGTAGACGCCGTGCTCGACGTCCGCGATCAGATCGTCGACGCTGCGATCGACCTCCGGATCGGGTTGCAGCGACACGTTCGCCATCCGCTGGATCGGCACGTGGTGCGCGCTGTCCGCGTAGGCGCAGCCGTTGGACCGCTCGAGACCCAACCGTGGGGCGAACACTCGGTCCAACTGGTACCCGACCAGCACACCCTTGTCGACGAGGTCCCACGACTGCGCCGCGACACCGTCGTCGTCCCATCCCGTGCTCGACAGGCCGTGGCGTTCGGTCCGGTCGGCAGTCACGTGCATGATCGGGCTTCCGTAGCGCAGGGTCCCCAGTTGATCCGGCGTCGCGAAAGAGGTTCCCGCATAGGCGGCCTCGTAGCCGATGGCTCGGTCGTACTCCGTGGCATGGCCGATGGACTCGTGGATGGTGAGCCACAGATTGGTCGGGTCGATGACCAGATCCGTGAGCCCGGCCTCGACGCTGGGAGCTTTCGACTTCTCCGCGAGCCACTCGGGTATCCGGGCCAGTTCGTCGTCCCAGTCCCACAGTCCGTCGCCGCCCGTACCGGCCGAGGTCAGGTACTCCCATCCCCGCCCGACAGGCGGTGCGAGAGTGCGCATGGAGTCGAAGCCACCGGTCGCCGAATCGACGCTCACGGCCTCGATCTGCGGGTGGAGACGTACCCGTTGTTGCGTGATGCGGGACCCGGCGAGGTCGGCGTAGAACGTCTGCTCCTTGACCTGCAGGACGGACGCACTCACGTGGTCGACACCGTCGGAGGCCAACAGCCGACCGGAGTACTCGCTCAGCAGGCCCACCTTGTCCGAGGTCAAGACATCGAAGGGGTCGATGGCGTAGTCGGACACCCATGTCGCGTCCTCGTACACCGGCTCGGCCGCCAGCACGACGCGCTCGCGGTTCAGATCACGCAGAGCCTGCGCCACCCGCACCGACCGCGATGTCACGGCCACAGCCTCGTCGACCGTCAGCACGACACCCGACGCGAAGCCCCAGGTGCCGTCGACGACGACGCGCACAGCCATGCCGAGGGTCGTGCCCTCGACACTGGACTGGACGGCACCGTCGCGCAGACTCAACGACTGTGTCCGGAGCCGATGCACCCGCAGGTCGGCATGCGTGGCACCGGCGGCACGGGCCGCGGTCAGTGCCGCGTCCGCGAGCGCGTGAAGCGGTAGGGCGACGAAATCGCTGTCGACATCTCTCACCTGCGTCACGCTAGCCGAACTGTTGCCACCCCAGTCGGATGACGAGCGCGAAGACGACCACCAGAAGAACCACGCGCACGAACCCGGCGCCGCGGGAGATGGCCATGCGAGATCCGACGAGGGAACCCGCCACGTTTGCCACCGCCATGGCCAGACCGAGGAGCCACAACACGTCGTCGGTCGCGGAGAAGTACAGCAGGGCACCGATGTTGGAACCGAGATTGAGAACCTTGGCCATCGCCGCGCTGCGCACGAACTCGGTGCCCAGCAGCGTCGCGAAGGTGATGATCAGGAAGGTGCCCGTACCCGGGCCCAGGATTCCGTCGTAGAAGCCGATGACCACAGCAGCGGTGACCACCACGATCGCGATCCTGCGCCGAGTCGGCGGATCACCGACCACTACCCCGACCGTGGGGCGCACCGTCACGAGCACTGCGACGCCGATGAGCACCACCAACACGATCGGGATGAAGAGGTCCTTGTCGATGAGGCTGACCGTCGCGGCACCGAAGGCGGACCCCACCGCCGCCACGACGCCGGCGGGTGCGAGAAGTCGCCAGTCCATCGGGACCTTGCGCGAGAACGTCAACACCGCCGCGGTGGTCCCGGCGACGGACGCCAACTTGTTGGTGGCCAGCACCGTCTGCTGCGTCGTGGCCGCGGGCGTGACCAACAACAGCGCGGGAAGCAGGATCAGGCCGCCGCCACCGACCACGGCGTCCACCCATCCCGCGGCGAGTGCGGCGACCAGCAACAACGACCAATCACCGACACCCATGCGGCCATTCCATCACGACTGCGGGACTACGATTCACCCACGATGCGCCGATTCAGTGAGTGGCTCCGCGACCGTCCGTTCGGGGTCGACTGTGCGCTGGCGGTGTCACTCTTCCTCATCGAACTCACGGCCGTCGCTGCCGTGCGACAACCGCTCGTCTACGTGGCGATGGCGGTCGCCGTGTCCACGCCGATCGCCTGGCGCCGCCGCTACCCGGTGGCCGCCGCCTGGACGGCGCTCGCTCTCGGCCAGGTCGCGACACTGATGGTGTGGGCATCGGAGGAACCACGCACGCTCCCGCCCGGGCAGCTCGGCTTCGTGGTGATGCTCTACACGTTGGCCGTGTACACCGACCGGCGCACGACCCTGCTCTTCGCGCTAGGCCTCGCGGCTGACATCGTCGTCGTTCGACTCGTGCTCGGGTCCGACTGGACCTCCACGATCTTCTTCGTTCTGCTCTACGCCCTGGCCTACATCACGGCGGAGTTCCTCGGGACTCGCCGCGCCTACGTCATGGAGGTTCGGGCGCGACTCGCGGTCGCGGAGTCGGACCGCGATCGACGAGCAGTCGACGCGGTCTCCGCCGAGCGCACCCGTATCGCCCGCGAACTGCACGACGTCGTCGCGCATGCGGTGAGCGTCATGATCGTGCAGGCGGACGGAGCGTCGTACGCGCTGCGGTCCGACCCGGACCGTGCCGAAGCCGCGCTCGCGAACATCTCCGCCACCGGGCGCACCGCGCTGACGGAACTACGCCGGACGGTGTCGCTGCTGCGCACCGACGACAGTTCCGAGTCGCATCCCGAGTACGGCACCGCGGCGCTGGCGAAGATCGTGGAGATGATGCGCGCCGCCGGGTTGCGCGTGTCCATCGAACAGACGGGGGAACTCGACGACCTCCCACCCGCGGTCTCGCTCGGCGTACATCGGCTGGTGCAGGAGTCCCTGACCAACGTTCTGCGGCACGGCGGAGAACGACCGCGCGCAGCGGTGGCCGTGCGGCGTGAACCGGGCGCGGTGACCGTGTCGGTCGTCAACTCGTCCGAGGGCGACTCCCCGGTCCGCGACATCCACGAAAGCTCCGGGTTCGGCGTGATCGGCATGCGCGAGCGGGTCGCCGTCCTCGGTGGTGAGCTCCGCGCCGGCCCGTTGCCCGACGGGCGGTGGCGCGTCGCCGCGACACTTCCGGTCGATCAGGTGGCCTTCGACCGTTAGGTTGTCACCCGTGTCCATCTCGGTGCTCCTCGTCGACGATCAGGAACTGATGCGCATGGGCTTGTCGATGGTTCTCGGCGCCCAGACCGACATCGACGTGGTGGGGGAGGCTGCGGACGGTGCCTCGGCGATCGCCGCCGCGGCTCGGCTCCGCCCCGACGTGGTCCTGATGGACGTCCGGATGCCCGGCATCGACGGAGTGTCGGCGACGGAGCGCATCATCGCGTCGCAACCCGGTGTGCGGGTCATCGTGATGACGACCTTCGACCTCGACGAGCACGCCCTGGGTGCGCTCCGTGCCGGGGCCAGCGGATTCCTGCTCAAGGACACTCCGCCGGAGGATCTGGTGTCCGCCGTCCGCAGTGTCGCCGCGGGCGACGCCGTGGTGTCGCCGCGCGTCACCCGACGCTTGATCTCCCGGATGGTCGACGGAGAGCGGCGGACCACGGCGGGCACGTCTGCGGAGGTCGAATCGTTGACCGACCGCGAACGCGAAGTCCTCTTGCTCATCGCGGCCGGGAACTCCAACGCCGAGATCGCGGCACACCTGTTCCTGTCCGAGGCCACGGTCAAGACTCACGTCGGGCGCGTGCTCACCAAGCTGGGCCTGCGGGACCGTGTGCAAGCAGTGGTACTGGCCTACGAGCTCGGCCTCGTCACGCCCGGCGCCTGAGCCGTTATCGGACCGAGTCCGAGCCGGGGAGAAAAAGCAGGGCCTCGACCGTTGGACAGGCAAGACGGGTTCGACCAGTCGCCGAAAGGACTCCCACGATGCCCCTGCTCTACTTCTTCCTCTACCTCGTCGTCGAGATCAGCGCCCTCGTGTGGCTGGCCTCGACGGTCGGCATCCTGTGGACCGTGTTCGCGGTCATCGCGCTGTCGGCCGTCGGACTGGTCAGCATCCGTTCCCAGGGCAGGAGGGTGCTCTCGGAACTCCGGTCGGCCAACGCGGGTCGGCGCTCACCCGGTGGAGCCGTCGCGGACGGCGCACTGGTCGCGCTCGGGTCGGTGCTGCTGACAATCCCCGGTCTGGTGTCCAGCGTGCTGGGTCTGCTGTTGATGATTCCGCTGACCCGCGCCGCGCTGCGTCCGATCATCGCCCGGTCGGCCGCGAAGCGCGTCGAGACGGCAGTCGCCTCCGGTCGCGCCTTCCCACCCGGAGCCTTCGGCCCTCGCGGATTCTCCGCGGGTCACGTGGTCATCGACGGTGACGTGGTCCAGGAAGACCCCCGGCGGACACCGCGCCAGACCTTCCAGGTGATCGACGGCACAACCGGCCGCGACGAACGCTGACCCGGCCGGACAGCGCGACGCGAGCACCGGGCACACTGGCGTCGGTGAGTACGCAACTGCTGGTAGGCGGACGCATCTACAGTCCGTTCGCTCCCGATGCGACAGCCATGGCCGTCACGGACGGCGTCGTGGCCTGGGTGGGGGAGGACCGTCCGGGTCTCGCTCTTCACCAGGGTGCCGAGGTGGTCGACCTGGACGGCGCCTTCGTGACCCCCGCCTTCGTCGACACCCACGTCCACACCACGGCAACGGGACTCGCGCTGATCGGCCTCGACCTGACGGACACCCGCTCCCTCGCCGACTGTCTGCAAGCAGTGTCCGAGTACGCCGCCCGCGAGCCCGGTGCCCTCGTCTGGGGCCAGAACTGGGACGAGTCGGCCTGGCCCGAAGGCCGGGCACCGACGACCAGCGAACTCGACGACGCGGCACCCGGCCGAGCGATCTACCTGTCCCGCATCGATGCGCATTCCGCGGCGTGCTCGACCGTGCTCCGGCGTGCGTCCGGTGACGACGTGGTGGGGGCCGATCCGGAGTTGCCGTTGATCGCCGAGGCTCACCATGCCGCGCGGACCACGGCACTCGAACTCCTGAGTCCTGCCGGTCGTCAGCGGGCCCGTATCGCGGCTCTCGATCACGCGGCCGCTCACGGTGTGGCCGCGGTGCACGAGTGCGCGGGCCCGGACATCTCCGGTCGCACCGACATGGCGGAACTGCTGGCCCTCGAGCACGGCGTCGAGGTCCGCGGGTACTGGGGCGAGGCCGTCACGACAGCCGACGGCGCGCGGGATCTGCTCGCCGCGACGGGAGCACACGCTCTGGGCGGCGATCTCTTCGTCGACGGATCGATCGGCTCGCACACCGCGTGGCTGAATCAGCCCTACGCGGATCACGAGGGATGCGGTCGCTCGTACCTGGACGTCGACGCGATCGCGGCGCACGTCTCGGCCTGCACGCAGGCGAAGATCCAGGCCGGCTTCCACGTCATCGGCGATGCAGCCACCGATGCGGTGGTCGAGGCCTTCGGTCGCGTCGTCGCCGAGCTCGGCGGGCCCGCGGTGGCGTCGCGAGGGCACCGACTCGAACACATCGAGATGGTCACCGAGGAGCAGGCCGCGAAGCTGTCGTCGTGGGGCGTCATCGTCAGCGTTCAGCCGGTGTTCGACGCGTACTGGGGCGGCGAGAGCGGGTTGTACAGCGCGCGACTCGGTCGCGACCGCGCACTCGCTCTCAACCCGCTCGCGATGATGGCGTCGGCGGGAGTGTCCCTGGCCATCGGATCCGATTCGCCGGTCACGCCGCTCGAGCCGTGGCGCGGCGTCCGCGCCGCCATGTCTCATCGCACACCCGGTAGTGCCATCTCCCCACGTGCCGCGTTCTCGGCCGCGACGCGTGGAGCGTGGCGTGCCGGCGGCGTCCGGGACGGGCTCGCCGGAACATTGGTGCCCGGTGCACCCGCCAGCTATGCGGTGTGGGAGGCGGGCGAGCTCGTGGTCAGCGCGCCCAGCGACACCGTCCAGCGGTGGTCGACCGACCCGCGCTCACGCGTTCCCGCCCTTCCGCGTCTCGATGCGGACACGCCGGATCCGACGTGTCTGCAGACGGTCCACCGCGGCAGCACGGTGTTCCGAGCGTGATCGCCCTCGCGCGGCTCCTGCTGTCCGCAGGAGCGGGCGCCCTGCTGTTCGCATCGTTCCCGCCGCGCCCACTGTGGTTCCTCGCCCCGGTCGCGCTGGCCCTGATCGGGTACGTGCTCACCGAGAAGGATGTGTCCAAGAAGGGTGGCTTCCTCTACGGCCTCGCGTTCGGACTCGGCTTCTTCCTCCCACTTCTTCCGTGGATCGGTGTGTACGTGGGTCCACTGCCGTGGATCGCGCTCGCCACCGCGGAGTCACTGTTCCTGGGGTTGTTCGGGGTGGCCGGAGTCGTGGTGTCCCGGCTGCCGTTCGCGGCGCTGTGGCTGACCGCGGTGTTCTCCGCCGTCGAGTGGTTGCGCAGCACCGTGCCGTTCGGCGGGTTCCCCTGGGGCCGATTGGCTTTCGGCCAGTCCGAGTCGGTGCTTCTTCCGCTCGCATCCGTCGGCGGGGCACCTCTGCTCAGTGCCGCGGTGGCGCTGATCGGGATGTGCCTGGCACTGGCGTGGAGGACGGCGCGATCGCGCAGCACTCTCGCGGTCCTCGGACTCGTCGTGCTGGCGGCGGTCGGTCCGGTCGTCGCACTCGCCCTGCGCCCGGGTCTCGCCGGTCCGCAGGACGGCGACAGCACCATCACGATTGCCGCGATCCAAGGGAGTGTGCCGCGTCTGGGTCTCGACTTCAACGCGCAGCGGCGCCAGGTGCTCGAGAACCACGTGAAGGAAACCGTCAGACTGGCGGAGGACGTCGACGCCGGCCGCGCGCCGAAGCCCGACGTCGTGATCTGGCCGGAGAACGCATCCGACGTCGACCCCACCCGCGACAGCACGGCAGCCGCCGACATCACGGCCGCATCGGTGCGTATCGGCGCGCCGATCCTGGTGGGCGCCGTACTCGCCAACGCCGACGGGACGTCGACCAACACTGTGATCGCATGGGACGGGACGGCCGGACCGGGCGAACGACACGACAAGAAGATCGTGCAGCCCTTCGGCGAATACCTGCCGTATCGCAGCTTCTTCCGACTCTTCTCCTCCTATGCGGACTCCGCCGGCAACTTCGTGCCCGGCGACGGTGACGGTGTCGTACACGTGGCCGCAGGTGCCGGGAGGGACGAGATCGCCCTCGCCGTCGGCGTCGCGACGTGTTACGAGGTGGCCTTCGACCGAGCACCGACGGAGGCCGTGCGCGCGGGCGCGCAGATCCTGGCGGTCCCCACGAACAATGCGACCTTCGGCGACACCGAGATGACCTACCAACAGCTCGCCATGTCCCGCGTTCGCGCGGTCGAGCACTCCCGATCCGTCATCGTCGCCGCGACCAGCGGGGTCAGCGCGATCATCGCCCCGAACGGGTCCGTGACGTCGCGGACGGAGCTGTTCGACGCCAGCTACCTGGTGTCCACGGTAGGCCTGCGCACCGAGACCACAATGGCTACCCGACTCGGACCGATTCCGGAGTGGATACTTGTCGCGCTCGGTGCTGCGGGCGTGATCGGCGCCACTGTAATCAACCGTCGACACCGAACTGTGCGGTCAGCGCAGTCGTCGTGACGCTTTGGTGGTTCGTCACCACCATTCTTGTAACGTTTTGTGGTCCTTTTGCGAGATACTGGTAAGTCTCACCCATCCACAAGATGCGGTTGAGCGAATGCCACATACAAGGCTCGGCATAGAGCTACACAGTTTGATCTGACATGAGTGCGACCACGGTCGGGGACACCGGAAGTCACACATACACGCTACGAGCGGCAGATGCGTCTGCCTCGTCGTCGGCTAGTTCATGCTTTTGTTCGGTGGTAGGTGTGCGTCGTCTCGGTACGGGACCGACGAGCTAACGGGAGCTACCATGACGTCCGCGGACAACGCCCAGCGCACCGACGACCATCGCAACATCTCGACCGCATCGGAGCCTTTTCCGCTGTCGCCGGCCCAGGCGAGCCTGTGGTTCGCGCAGAAGCTTGCGCCCGAAGTTCCTCTGACCGTAGCGCAGTACGTCGATGTGCAGGGCGATTTCGACATCGACCTGCTCGAGAGGGTCGGCGCGATCGCCGCCGCCGAGCTGCAGTCCGGTCAGATCAGGCTCGTCGAGATCGACGGCCAGCCCTATCAGGTGATCGATCCCGCGGCGACCGTCAGGACCACCCGCCTCGACTTCCGCGCCGAGGCCGACCCCGTCGCGTCCGCCCTGCAGTGGATGCAGGACGAGATGAAGAACCCCGTCGACCTGGACCGCGATCCTCTGACCGTCAACGTGGTGTTCCGCGTCGAGGATCACCGTTACTTCTGGTACACCCGCATGCACCACATCGCCGGCGACGGTTACGGCGCCGTGACCGCCATGAAGCGCGTGGCCGAGCTCTACACCAACGAATCGGCCGGCGTCGACACCCCCGACAGCAAGGCGGGCGACCTGTCGGCGCTGTACGCAGCCGAGCGCACGTACCGATCGTCGACGCGCTTCGAGACGGACCGGGAGTTCTGGAAGGACAAGCTCGCCGGTCTGCCCGACTCCTTCGGCCTCGCTGATCGGACGTCGTCGGCCATGCCTTCTCGCCGCCGCATCAACGGATTCCTCGGCGACGAGGTCGGTGAGATGCTGACCGCTGCGGAGGCGCGGTTCGAAGCCAGCGCCGCCGCGGTGGTCGCAGCGTCGTTCGCGGCATACCTGCATCGCATCACCGGCCGCCGGGACGTGGTCCTGAGCCTCCCGGTCTCGGTGCGCACCACCGCAGCGCTGCGCCGCTCGGGCGGCATGGTCTCCAACGTCGTCCCGATCCGCATCCACATCACACCGGAGACGAACCTGGGCGACCTGGTGTCGTCGGTGACGCTCGAGATCACCGGCGCACTGCGCCACCAGAAGTACCGCCACGAGGACATCCGACGCGATCACGGCAGCTCGACGATGCACCGTGGATTCTTCGGGCCGATGGTCAACATCATGCTGTTCGACTGGACCGTGGGTCTGGGAGACCTGGTGGGCCGGTTGCACCTGCTCTCGAGCGGGCCGATCGAAGACCTCACCTTCAACGTCTACAACAGCGGTGGCGGCAACAGCCTGAACATCGACTTCGAGGCCAACCCGGCGCTGTACGACGAGGCGACGCTCGTAGCGCACCATCGCCGCTACATGGCGTTCTTCGAGAACTTCATCGGCCGTGGCGCGCGTACCCGCGTCTCCGGACTCGACGTCATCCTGCCCGACGAATACGAGCAGGTGGTCACGGAGTTCAACGCGACGGACGTCGACGTTCCGCACACCACTCTCACGGATCTGTTCGACGCACAGGTGCGCCGCACTCCGGACGCCGCGGCACTCGAGTTCCGCGGCGAGAGCATCGACTACGCGGAGCTGAAGCGACGTTCGTCGCGCCTGGCACGGGCTCTCATCGCTCGTGGAGTGGGTCCAGACTCGCTGGTCGGCGTCGCGATGCACCGGTCGATCGACCTGGTCGTCGCCCTGTACGCGATCACCGAAGCCGGGGGAGCGTACGTACCTCTCGACCCCGATCATCCTGTCGAGCGGCTCGAGCACGTCCTCGACACCGCTCGCCCGACAGCCGTGCTCACAGTGTCCACGCAGGGCGTCGAACTGCCGGAAACGGCTGTCCGAGTCGACGTCGACACTCTCGACCTGGCCGGCGTCGACAGTTCGCCCGTCACGGACGACGAGCGCACGGGGTCGCTGCTTCCCGAGTCACTGGCCTACGTCATCTTCACCTCGGGGTCCACCGGTCGTCCCAAGGGTGTGGGCGTGTCCCACCAGGCGATCGTCAACCGGCTGCTGTGGATGCAGGACGAGTACGGACTGCACTCCGGGGACGCGGTCCTGCAGAAGACACCCGCGACGTTCGATGTCTCCGTGTGGGAGTTCTTCTGGCCGTTGCAGGTGGGAGCACGACTCGTCGTCGCCGAACCCGACGGTCACCGTGATCCGCGCTACCTCGCCCGGGTCATCGCCGACGCGGGCATCACCACCGCCCACTTCGTGCCCTCGATGCTCGGCGCCTTCACCGCCGAACTGAAGGCCGCCGGTGCCGGCTCCGTCGAGACGCTGCGGCTGGTGTTCTGCAGCGGCGAGGCCCTCCCGGCGGAAACCGCCTCGGCGTTCCGGGCCCTGACATCGGCTGCGCTGCACAACCTGTACGGGCCGACCGAAGCCGCGGTCGACGTCACCTACCAGCAGGTCACCGACGCCGATCGCGTCACCGTGCCGATCGGTCGCCCGGTCTGGAACACCGCACTCCACATCCTCGACGCCCGCCTCGAACCCGTGCCCGTCGGCACCGCGGGTGAGCTGTACCTCGCGGGTGAGCAACTCGCCCGCGGCTACGTCGGCCGACCCGACCTGACGGCAGACCGCTTCGTCGCATCGCCCCTGGCCGGCGAGGGCAGCCGGATGTACCGCACCGGCGACCTTGCGCGCTGGCGCGCGGACGGAGCCGTGGAATACCTCGGGCGCACCGACTTCCAGGTCAAGATCCGCGGTCTCCGCATCGAACTCGGCGATGTCGAAGCCGCCCTGGTGGCGCATCCGTCCGTGCATCACGCTGTCGCGGTCGCGCACGTCGACGAGCGCGGGGAAACCGCACTCGTCGCCTACGTGGCATCCGAGCCGGGTGCCCCGACCGGGTCCGTCGATGTCTCCGACGTCACGTCGACTGTGGGACAACGACTTCCGTCGTACATGGTGCCGTCTCTGCTGGTAGTTCTTCCGGAACTTCCCCTCAGCGCCAACGGCAAGGTCGATCGCAAGGCGCTGCCGGAGCCGGTCCGTCGCCAGTCCGACGTGCCGTCGGTGGCCCCGCGTACCGCGGTCGAGCGTCGCATCGCCGACACCATCGCCGAGGTCCTGGACGTGCCCGTGCCAGGAGTCCACGACAGCTTCTTCGACATCGGCGGCAACTCGCTGCTGGCAACGCGCGTCGTCTCCCGGTTGAGCGCCGAACTGGGTGCGGACATCGGCATCAAGGATCTCTTCGAAGCGCCCACCGTCGCACGCCTCGCCGATCGCGTAGCGCACGCACCCGTGTCCACGAACCGTGCGCCCCTGGTGCCGCTTCCGCGTCCCGATCACATCCCCCTGTCGCTGGCCCAGCAGCGCCTGTGGTTCCTCAACCGTTTCGACGCGGCGTCGCCGGCCTACAACATGCCGTTCGCGATCACCCTCGACGGTGACCTCGACACCGCAGCCCTCGAGAGCGCGCTGCGCGACGTCCTGGATCGCCACGAGACCCTCCGGACGATCTTCCCCGATTCCGCCGACGGACCTCGTCAGCTGGTGCAGGAACCGGCGGACCACGACCTGACGCCCGTTGCAGTCGATCCTGTGGCACTCGGGGATGCGCTGCGCGCGTTCGCATCACGCGGTTTCGACGTCACGCGCGAGCATCCGGTCCGCGTCCGACTGTTCCGCACCTCGGACACCGGCCACACCCTCGCCGTCGTGTTGCATCACATCGCATCCGACGGCTTCTCCTTCGGTCCTCTGGCCACCGACGTCATGACTGCCTACGCCGCGCGCCGCGCCGGAGGCGAGCCGCAGTGGGCCCCCCTCGACGTCCAGTACGCCGACTTCAGTATGTGGCAGCACCAGGTCCTGGGGTCCGAGGACGACCCGACGAGCATCCTGAGCACACAGATCGACTACTGGACGACGCGTCTCGCCGGCCTGCCCGACGTCCTGGATCTGCCCACGGATCGCCCGCGACCCGCGACACCGTCGTACCTGGGCGGAACCCACGACTTCACCATCGACGCCGACGTGCACACACAGCTGGTCGGACTCGCCACCGACGCCTCGGCCAGCCTGTTCATGGTCGTGCACGCTGCACTCTCGGTACTGCTCGGGCGACTCGCCGATGTCGACGACGTTGCCGTCGGATCGCCGATCGCCGGCCGAGGCGACCGCGCACTGGATCCCCTCGTGGGCATGTTCGTCAACACCCTCGTCCTGCGGTCGACACCGGCGCCGCACGTCCCGTTCACCGATCTGCTCCGCGAGGTCCGCGACAACGACCTCGAGGCGTTCGCCCGCGCCGACGTACCGTTCGAGCGGATCGTCGACGCTGTCGCACCCGAGCGTTCCACGTCGCGCAATCCGTTGTTCCAGGTCGTCCTGTCCTTCGAGAACCTCGAGCCCGTGCGAGTGGAGATGGCCGGACTGGTCGTCGAGGTGGGCGAGATCGCCTCCGACACGGCCAAGTTCGACCTCACCCTGCAACTGTCCGAGCGCACGACGCCGGACGGTCGGCCGGGCGGACTCGACGCGAGGTTCGGGTTCGCACGCGATCTGTTCGACGCGCGCACGATCGAGTCGATGTCCGATCGGCTGCTCTCCGTGCTGCACGCCGTCGCCGCCGAACCTGCCACCGCGGTCGGAGACATCGACATCGCCGCATCGACCGACGTGGCGACGATCGTTCCCGGCGCCGCACCGGGACCGACGGCGTCGCTCGCCGACATCCTGGTCTCGGCCGCTCGTCGCGATCCGGCGGCGACCGCCGTCGTGACCGCCGACGCGACCTACACGTACGGCGACATCGACGCCGCGTCCGATCGACTGGCCCACACGCTCGTCGCTCACGGCGCCGGCCCGGAGTCGATCGTGCCGATCTGCATCGAACGTTCCGTCGAGTCGATCGTCGCGACCTGGGCAGTGGCCAAGTCCGGAGCAGCGTTCCTCCCCGTCGATCCTCGCTACCCGTCCGACCGCATCAGGGCGATGCTCGACGACGCCGGTTCGACTCTGGGCATCGCGTCGGCCGACGCGGATCTGCCGGGCACGGTGCGGTGGATCGGCGTCGACGGTCATGACGACACTCCTGTCGTCACACTGCCCGTGCCCGTCCGGCCCGAGAACCCCGCATACCTGATCTTCACCTCCGGCTCGACGGGCCGACCGAAAGCCGTCGTGGTGCCGCATCGCGGCCTCGCCGACTTCGCCCGTGAACAGGTGTCCAGCTACGACCTCGATTCATCCTCGCGCACTTTGCATTTCGCGTCACCCAGCTTCGACGCGTCGGTGCTCGAACTGCTCATGGGGTTCGCCGCCGGGGCAACGGTCGTCGTGGCGGGAACCGACGTCTTCGGGGGCGACGCGCTCACCCGTCTGCTCCGCGATCAGCGGGTGACACACGCGTTCGTCACACCGGCCGCCCTCGAGACCGTCGACTCGTCGGACCTCGCCGATCTCCGTTTCGTCGGTGTCGGCGGCGACGTGTGCCCGCCGGCCCTGGTCGACCGGTGGGCCCCGAATCGTCGGATGCTCAACCTGTACGGCCCGTCGGAGGCCACGGTCGTCGCGACACTCACACCGCCGATGCGTCCCGGTGAGCCGGTCACCATCGGCGCACCGCGCCGCGGCGTGAACGTCCGAGTTCTGGACCGGCGTCTGCGCCCCGTGGTTGCCGGAGCCAGGGGAGAGCTCTATCTCAGCGGCCCGGCGCTGGCCCGCGGCTACCTGGGTCAGCTCGCCCTGACTTCCTCACGCTTCGTCGCCGACCCCTTCGGATCCGACGGCGACCGCATGTACCGCACGGGTGACGTCGTCGTCGCGTCGGCGACCGCGCACGGAACCCACCTGACGTTCCGCGGGCGCGCCGACGACCAGGTCAAGATCCGTGGTCACCGCATCGAGCTCGCCGAGATCGACGCCACGTTGCAGCGCCATCAGGACGTGGACTTCTCCGTGACCGTGGTGGCCGGGGATTCCGCCGACGCGCACCTCGTCTCCTACGTGACGGTGCAGGGCGCTCCGTCCGTCGCGACGCTGACCGAGCACGTCCGTGCCTCGCTGCCCGCCTACATGGTTCCCTCCGCCGTCGTCGTTCTCGACGACGTTCCGCTCACACGTTCCGGCAAGGTGGATCGCACCGCGCTCCCCACGCCGGCCCTCGATGTGTCGTCGACGTATCGGGAGCCGCGGACGGCAACGGAATTCGCTGTCGCACGCGCGTTCGCCGATGTTCTGGGGGCAGCCCGGATCGGTCTCGACGACAACTTCTTCGAATCGGGCGGCAACTCGCTCATGGCCACCCGCGTCGCGTCCGCACTCGCCGCGTCGCTCGAGCGAGATGTCGAGGTCCGCACCGTCTTCGAGGCTCCGACCGTCGGCGAACTGGCCGCGCGTCTCGATGCCGATACCGGCACCGCTCGTCGGGTGCCCCTGCTCGCGGTCGCACCGATCGACCGTCCGGCCCTGATTCCGTTGTCACTGCCCCAACAGCGCCTGTGGTTCCTGAACCGGTTCGACCCGACCTCGGACGCCTACAACATCTCGTTCTCCGTGACCCTCGACGGGCCGTTGGACATCGACGCGATGCAAGCCGCGCTGACGGACGTCGTGGCCCGCCACGAGACACTGCGCACGGTGTTCCCCGAGAGCCACGACGGCCCGCACCAGGTCGTCCGGGCCCCGGAACCGTTCGATCTGGATCCTGCGCCCACCTCGGCCGGTGCCGTGCAGGACGCCCTGATGTCGTTCGCCCGACGCGGCTTCGACCTCACCGTCGAGACACCGCTGCGCGTGACCCTGCTGTCGGTGTCCGAGACCGAGCACGTCCTCGGCTTCGTGCTGCACCACATCGCCGCCGACGGCTGGTCGCTCGGACCTCTGACACGCGACGTGATGGGTGCGTACTCGGCCCGCACCCGCGGACACGCTCCCGAGTGGACCCCACTTCCGGTGCAGTACACCGACTTCACCCTGTGGCAACGCGCGATGCTGGGTGACGAGACCGACGAGTCCAGCCGCGCCGCAACGGAACTGGCGTTCTGGACCTCGACGCTCGACGACCCGCCCGACGAGTGCACGCTGCCCGGCGACCATGTGCGTCCCGCGATTCCCACGCACACGGCGGGCACCCACGAGTTCGCCGTGGATCCTGCCGTCGTCTCTCGCCTGGCCGAGGTGGCCGACCGTAACGGCAGCACGGTGTTCATGGCGATGCACGCCGTGCTCGCCGTCGTGCTCGCCCGGCTCGCGGACACCCGCGACGTGGTCATCGGAACCCCGATCGCCGGCCGTCGCGACTCGGCTCTCGACGAGCTGGTCGGCATGTTCGTCGGCACGCTCGTTCTCCGGTCGGACGTCTCTCCCGCGGACACCTTCGACGAGGTACTGCGTCGCGTCCGCGGCGTGGACCTGGACGCGTTCGCGCATGCCGATCTGCCGTTCGAGCGCATCGTCGACGCCGTCTCACCGTCCCGTGCGGGTGGTCGACATCCGCTCGTGCAGGTCGTTCTGGCGTTCCAGAGCGACGGCGCCACGTCGGGTTCACTCGACGATCTCACCGTCACCGCCTCCGAGATCGATCTGCAGCGCAGCAAGTTCGACGTCGAGCTCGCCGTCGTCGAGAGCGTGTCCGACGCCGGGGAGCGGTCCTGGCGCTTCCGCGTCACCTACACGCGAGACCTGTACGAGCACAGCACGATCGAGGCTTTCTCCCGTCGTTTCTCGGCGGTGCTGGGTCGCGTGTCGGAGCACCCGGAGTCGGCAGTCGGCGACATCGCCATGCTCTCGCACGACGAGACGGTCGACCTGACGCACCGTGTCGGCGACGCTCCCGCCGCGGCCGTGTCGCTTCCGGACCTGTGGACCACGGCGGTCCGCGAGCATCCCGACACCGTGGCCGTGGTGCACGACCGTTCGCACGGAACCGATCCGTCGGCACGACGCGCCCTGACGTACGCGGGACTGGACACGTCCACCTCCCGCCTCGCACGGTTGCTCATCGACCGCGGCGCCGGCCCCGAGTCCGTCGTGGCCATCGCACTCGGCCGCTCGCTCGAGTCCGTCGCAGCGATGATCGCGGTGGCGAAGACCGGTGCGGCGTGGGTCCCCGTGGATCCTCGCTACCCGGCGGATCGAGTTGCGCACATGCTGGCCGACAGCGGCGCCGCCCTCGGCATCACCGTCTCCTCCGATCGTCCCGACGACACGGCGACGCCGGTGGACTGGGTTCTGCTCGACGACGCGGACAGCGTCGCCGACATCGAGAGCCGATCCGCCGATCCGGTCACCGACGACGACAGGATCAGCCCGGTACGGCTCGATCACCCGGCGTACGTGATCTTCACCTCGGGTTCGACCGGTCGCCCGAAGGGTGTGGCGGTCACTCATCGCGGCCTGTCCAATTTCGCCGACGTCCAGCGTCGACGATTCGGCATCACCGAGTCCTCTCGGACGTTGCACTTCGCGTCGCCGAGCTTCGACGCGTCGGTGCTGGAACTGCTGATGGCCCTCGGCGCCGGGTCGACGATGGTCGTCGCTCCCACCGACGTCTACGGCGGTGAGGAGTTCGCCGAGCTGGTCGACCGCGAGCAGGTGACCCACGCCTTCGTGACACCCGCTGCACTGGCGACGGTCGACGTCGCCCCCGGATCGCTGCCCACCCTCGCAACGGTCGTGGTCGGCGGCGATGCCTGCTCGGCCGATCTGGTGCGACGCTGGTCGGTCGGACGGTCCATGTTCAACGGCTACGGGCCCACCGAGGCGACGATCGTCGCCGCGGTCGCCTCGCTGCGTGCCGACGCTCCCGTCACGATCGGCTCACCCATCGACGGTGTGCGGGCGATCGTCCTCGACGCCCGCATGCATCCGGTCCCCGTCGGGGTCACCGGAGAGCTGTACCTCTCGGGTGTCGGGGTGGCGCGCGGCTACCTCGAACGCACCGCGCTCACCTCGAGCCGCTTCGTCGCCGACCCGTTCGGGGCGCCGGGGGAGCGGATGTATCGCACCGGCGACGTGGTCCGCTGGACTGCCGACGGCAGTCTCGACTTCGTCGGTCGCAGCGACACCCAGGTCAAGATCCGTGGGTTCCGCATCGAACTCGGCGAGATCGATGCAGCCCTGACCAGCGTCGACAGCGTCGGGTTCGCCCATACGATCGTCCACACCGACGAGGCCGGTCAGCGCTCCCTGGCCTCCTACGTCGTTCCGGCGGCCGGCTCCGACATCGACACGGACACAACGCTCGACGCCGTCCGAGCTGTCCTACCGGCCCACATGGTCCCCGCGTCGCTCACCACACTGGAGAGAATCCCTCTGACCCCGGTCGGCAAGCTCGACGTGCGCGCCCTGCCGGTTCCGTCCGTCACCGCGTCCACCACGGTGCACGAGTCGCCCGCAACGGACCTCGAGCGCACCGTCGCCGATGTCGTGTCCGTCGTACTCGGTACCGGTGAGCCGGTCGGCCGCGGCGACAGCTTCTTCGAGCTCGGCGGCAACTCGCTGCTCGCCACTCGGGTGGCATCGCGGCTCGGTTCCGAACTGGGAGTTCGTGTCCCGGTCCGCGCTCTCTTCGAGCACACGACGGTGGCCGCGCTCGCTGCGCACATCGGCACGCTGGCCGCATCGGTCGGCCCGGTCCTGCAGGCCGGTCCCCGTCCGAATGTCGTGCCGCTCTCCTCGGCGCAGCAGCGTCTGTGGTTCCTCAATCGCTTCGACGCGACATCGGGTGCCTACAACGTTCCGTTCGCCGTTCGTCTGACAGGACCGCTGGACGTCGGTGCATTGGAGATGTCCCTGAACGACCTCGTGGAGCGCCACGAGATTCTGCGCACGGTCTATCCGGATTCGGCTGCCGGTCCGCACCAGGTCGTGCTGTCACCGGACGAGGTGTCGGTACGACTGGACCCGGTCACGATCACCGAGAACGACGTCACGGCCTCGGTAGTCGCGTCCGCCTCCGGGGGATTCGACGTCACGACCGAGGCCCCGCTGCGGGTGCGACTGTTCGAGATCGACGAGGTGACGCACGTACTCGTCGTCACGCTGCACCACATCGCCGCCGACGGATGGTCGTTGGCCCCCCTCGCCGCCGATATGATGACGGCCTACTCCGCACGGACGCAGGGGCACCCGCCGACGGCGGACGCCCTTCCGGTCCAGTACGCCGATTACGCACTGTGGCAACGTGATCGACTCGGATCCGACACCGATCCGACCAGTCTGCTGTCCTCACAACTGGCCTACTGGACGTCCGCGCTGTCCGGCGCACCGGACCGCATCGACATCCCTACGGATTGTCCACGACCGGGTACACCGTCCTATCGCGGTGCGACGGCGACCGCTGCCGTCGGCGCGGACACCCATCGCCGACTCCTCGACCTCGCACGGGACGAGAACTCGACGCTGTTCATCGCCGTGCACACCGCACTCGCGATCGTCCTCGGACGCCTGGCCGGTCGATTCGACACCACCGTCGGCACAGCCGTGGCCGGTCGCGGCGAGGAAGCGCTCGATCGACTCGTCGGCATGTTCGTCAACACCCTCGTTCTCCGGACGAGAGTGTCACCCGCGTCCACGCTCGTCGACGCGATGCGTCATGTCCGACGTGTCGACCTCGACGCCTTCGCACACCCGGACGTGCCGTTCGAGCGACTGGTGGACGTCCTGCACCCGCAGCGGACAGCGAGCCACCATCCGCTGTTCCAGGTCATGCTCTCCCTGCGTGACGACATGCCCACGTCCGCCCACATGGGCGACGTGCAGGTCGACGCCGCCGAGGTGGACGTCGCGATCGCCAAGTTCGACATCCAGTTCACGATCACCGATCACCGGACGGACGACCGCGCGCCTGCCGGTCTGACCGTCACGGCCGACTACGCGACGGACCTGTTCGACGCATCGACCGTCGAGGCGATGCTCGAACGTTTCGTCAACATGCTCGCGGTGCTCGCCACCGAACCGGACCGCACCGTCGGGCGGGTCGAGATGCTGACCACCGCGGAGCGCGCTCGCCTGGTGCCCGTCCACGGCACGGAGACGAACCCCGACCCAAGGTTGTCGCTCGCCGAGATCTTCGAGCGCTCCGCGCACCGGTTCCCCGACCGCGTCGCGGTGGAGTTCGCCGGGTCGTCGATGACCTACGAGGACCTCGACCGCCGGTCCAATGCTCTCGCCCGCGCGCTGATCACTCGAGGCGTCGGGCCGGAGACGCTCGTCGCTCTGGGGACGACGCGGTCGTTCGCGTCCCTGATCGGCGTTCTCGCGGTGGCGAAGGCCGGCGCCGCGTTCCTGCCCGTCGACCCCACGTACCCGGTCGACCGTGTGCAGCACATGCTCACCGACTCGCACGCGGCTCGTGGTCTCACCACACTCGAGCACCGGTCGACGTTCGACGGTGTGGCATCGACACAGTGGATCGTCGTCGACGACGACGAGATCACCACCGAGTTGGCAGGCACGTCGTCGGAACCCCTGGTCCCGGCGGAACTGCTCGGCACTGCGTCCCTGGCGAATCCCGCCTACGTCATCTACACCTCGGGATCGACGGGAGTTCCCAAGGGCGTCGTCGTCACGCACGGCGGCATCTCCAACTTCGCCGGCGAACTGCGGGATCGTTTCGATGTCGATCCCACCTCACGGGTGTTGCACTTCGCCACACCGAGTTTCGACGCCGCGGTCATGGACCAGCTCTTCGCCTACGGTTCCGGCGCGACACTGGTCGTGTCCCCGCCCGGGGTGTACGGGGGCCGCGAACTGTCCGAGTTGCTGGGCTCCGAACGGATCACTCACGCATTCGTCACCACCGCGGCGCTGTCCACCGCGGACCCGGCGCGGGCGACGTCGTTGCGCCACATCCTCGTCGGAGGTGAGGCGTGCCCGCCCGAGCTCGTGGAACGGTGGGCACCCGGACGTCGTCTCTACAACGTCTACGGTCCTACCGAGACGACGATCGTCACGACGATCAGTGCACCGATGCAACCGAAGGCACCCGTCACCATCGGCGGACCGATCCGCGGCGTCGCCGCCCAGGTCCTGGACCGTCAGCTCGAACCCGTGCCCTTCGGTGTCGTCGGCGAGCTGTACCTCGCCGGGCCCGAGCTCGCTCGGGGCTATCTCGGCCGCGCCGCTTTGACGTCCGATCGGTTCGTGGCCGATCCGCACGGCAAGCCGGGTGAGCGGATGTACCGCACCGGCGACCTGGTGCGCTGGCGGTTCTCACCGGACACCGACCCGAGCCTCGTCTACGTGGGCCGCTCCGATCACCAGGTCAAGGTCCGAGGCTTCCGCATCGAACTGGGCGAGATCGACGCCGCGTTCGACGCCCACGACGGCGTCGACTTCTCGACCACGATGGGCCACGTTCTCCCGTCGGGGGACACCGCCCTGGTGTCCTACGTTCTGCGACACAGCCATTCGGCTGTCGATGCCGCGTCGCTGCGTCGACACCTGCAGGAACGACTTCCCGCCTACATGGTCCCGCAGTCGATCACGCTGCTCGACGAGCTGCCGTTGACGGCCGTCGGAAAGCTCGATCGCCGTGCACTGCCGGCCCCGGTCTTCGCCGTGAACGGTGAGCATCGCGAGCCCGTGACGGAGACCGAACGAGCAGTCTGCGCGATCTACCAGGACGTGTTGGGAGCTCACGGAGTCGGACTGGACGACAACTTCTTCGAGCTCGGCGGCACCTCGCTGGTGGGTACGCGCGTCGTCGCGCGGCTCGAGGAGGCACTCGGGGCGACGGTGCCCATGCAGTGGTTGTTCACCGATTCGACACCGGCCGCGCTCGCACAGCGGATCGACGAGAATGCACACCTGTCCGCGGACGAAGTGACCGCGACGGCGACAGGATCACTGGAGATGGTGTTGCCGTTGCGCCCGCAGGGCACCGCGTCACCCGTGTTCTGCATCCACCCCGCATTCGGGCTCTCGTGGAGTTACAGCGGACTCCTGGCGCACGTCGACGCCGATCAACCGGTCTACGGGCTGCAGTCGCCGGTCATCTCCGGCCGAACCGAGGAGTTCGGGACGATGGAGGAGCTGGCTCGGTACTACGTCCGCGAGATCCGGTCGATCCAGCCGCACGGACCGTACAACCTGCTCGGGTGGTCCCTGGGCGGTCTGATCGCGCACGCGATGACCGTCGAACTGCAGAGAGTGGGGGAGAAGGTCGGGACCCTGACGATGCTCGACAGCTACGTGCTGGCCGACGAGTACCTGGAGTCGACACCGTCGGTGCGGGACCTCGTCCACGAGTTCACCGGTCACGAGCTTCCCGACGGTGTCGAACTCACGGTGGCCGACGCGGCGGCAGCGCTGGGTGACGAGCGGAGCGGCGCGGCCGCGGCACTGACGGTCGACACCCTCGAGCGCCTGTACGCCGGTTACGTGAACGGGACGACGCTGGCGCACGGGTACGAACCCGGTGTCGCCGAGTGCGATGTCCTCTTCTTCAGTGCCGTCGACGACGAGGTGAACAAGAAGGACCTGCGGCGAACGGCCTCCGCGTGGCGTCGCCACGTGACGGGCGGAATCTTCGACTACGCCGTCCCGTGCTCCCACACGGCGATGACGGACCCCGAAGCCCTCGCCGTCATCGGGCCGGTCGTCGCCCGCCATCTCGGCGGTCGCTGACCGACGCACACGAAAGGGCCCCGGAGCATCGAATGCTCCGGGGCCCTTGTCGGCGTAGCGGATCTGTCAGACGCCGGCGCCGCGGCGCTTCGCCTTGAGCAGATCCATCCGCTCCTTGAGCAGCTCTTCGAGCTCCTCGACCGAACGACGCTCGAGCAGCATGTCCCAGTGGGTACGCGGAGGCTTGACCTTCTTGGCCTCGGGTGCGGTGCCCTCGAGCAGAGCACCCTCCATGCCGTTGCGGCACAACCAGGTTCCGGGCAGTTCCGCATCGTCGGCGAAGGGAACCTCGAACACCTCGCCGTTGTCGGTGCGGTACTTGGCCATCCGACGGGGTGCGAGATCGTGGTCGCGATCGGTCTCGTAGCTCACCGCTCCGAGTCGACTACCTCGTAATACGCGATCTGCCATGGTGGAGTCCTCTCTCGATCGTGGAACGTATGCGTGTCAGCGTGCACCGAGCTCGACGAACAACACGCTACGAAGAGCATCAACGCACGACGCGGGTGAAACGTTCCCGCACACGAACGGCCTATTCTACCCCGTCCGGCGCTGTCGGTATCGTCACCACCGTGGCGGTCACCGACAGTGCGATACGAGACGGATCTGCACGCTCGCGCCGACCCGGGACCTGCGTCTGGTGTGGCCGCCCCGTCGCCGAGGTCGCCCTCGGTCGGCGACGTCGCTACTGCCGACGGTCCTGCCGACAGCGAGCCTACGAACAGCGCGAATCCGTCAAGGACACGACGATCCCGGCCGACGCGATGATCCTCAGCAACGACGAGGTCGTCGCCGCCGCGGACCGGGCGTTCGGGGTCCGCTGCGCCGCCGAGGACGTGGCTACCGCCGTGGCGGAAGGCGCGAACGCCGAGGAGCTGGCGGAACTGTGCGAACAGCTCGTGACCTTGGCCAAGGACGCCGAGCGACTGCGATGACCCTCCAGGCCGACTAGGCCTGGACCCCCAGATCGGTGGGGTGGTACCCGTCCGGATACCCGGGATAGGTGCGATTACGAGGATCTCGACCGGACCGCGAGACGGTCCGCTTCGGTAGTACCCGCACCAGTCCGGAGCGCATCTGCAATGCCGCGCGGAGTGTCGAGGTGACAGCGGGGCGTGCCGGCGGGAATCCGAACGCTGCCGTCATGTCGGCGTCGATCATCGAGTGGACGGCGGTGCGGACCACCGGCCCCAGCGGCCTCGGGTACCACGATGCGAGAAGGTCACGGGTGTACTCGCCGACCGCACGGTTGTCGTCGGAGAAGAGGAACTGCTCCCGTTCGTACCGGAGCTTGAACGCGTGGAACTCCTCGTCGGATGTCGGGATGTCCCGGATACCCATACGGATGCCCACCTGGCGGTAGAACTCGACTCCGGCGCGACGCTCGTTCGGTCGCAGTCGGCGCCAGCCGTACCGGTCGATCCAGTCGAGGGGATCGAACGCGAAAGTCGACAGCACGTACAGCATGTCGTCGTTCGAGATGTCGTAGCGCGCGTGCATGCGGTTGACCGTGCGGAGCGACGCACGTCCGCGTTCCGAGTCGTACCCGTGCTCCACGAGTTCGCCCATCAGGAGCGCCGTGTCGTCGTACCGTTTCTGCGGGCGCTTCTCGAACTCGCCGGTCCGCCGGAGCAGGTTCGAGATCGTGGGAACGCAGTACGTGCGGAACAGGGCGAACTCGAGCGATCGCTGGTAGTCCCACGGGAATTCACACCCGGCGGTGATCTTCACGATGGTGGGGGCATCGCGCACCGGATCCAGCTCGTCGATCACCTGCGCCCACCCGCCGCGCCCCCGCCGGGGCCGCGGGAGGACCGTGGTCATCGGCCGTAGACCTTCGTCAGCAGCAATCGAGCGACTGTGACATCGCGCTTCTTGCGCGTCATGGTCACCAGGCCGAGCGGGGCTGCGAAACGTTGCTTCGTGACCGACTTGACCCGTGAGAATTCGCGGAGTCCGTCGGCGCCGTGGATGCGACCGAACCCGGAGTCGCCGACACCGCCGAACGGGAGTGCTCCCACGGCGGCGAAGCCCAGGACGGAGTTGACGGTGACGACACCGACCCGCAATCGGTCCGCCGCGCGCTCTGCCGCTGCTGCCGACGCCGTGAACACGGAGGCGCCGAGGCCGTACTTCGAGGCGTTGGCCTTCTCGATTCCTTCGTCCAGGTCGCGGATCCGGTTCACCACCACGGTCGGGCCGAACGTTTCCTCGGCGACGGCCGAACTGTCCTCGGGAACGTCGACCAGCACGATCGGGTCGACGAACGGTGCCCTGATCGAGTCGATTCCGCCCACCACCGCGCGGCCGCCGCGTGCGAGAGCGTCCTCGACCTGATCGCGCACGATGTCCACCTGCTTCGGCAACGTCATGCGGCCGTACTGCGAGTCGTCCGCGTCGCCGACCCGTAGTCCGCGGACACGGGAGGTGAGGGCCGCCATGAACTTGTCGGCCACCTCGTCGACGACGTATATGCGCTCGACACCAGCGCAGGTCTGCCCCGCGTTGCCCATGGCGCCGAACGCCGCGAAGGTGGCCGCCGCCTCGATGTCGGCGGTCGCGTCGACGATGAGCGCGTCCTTGCCCCCACCTTCGACGACGATCGGTGTCAACGTCTCCGCGCACACCGCCATCACCTTCTTGGCCGTCGCCGTCGACCCGGTGAACGCGAGCTTGTCCACGCCGGATCGACACAGCGCCTCGCCGACTCGGCCGTCACCGGTCACCGTCTGCAGCACCTGGTGCGGTGCCGCGAGCGACGCCCACGCGTCGGCAAGCCAGAGTCCGGTGCGGGGAGTCAGCTCGCTGGGCTTGAACACCACCGTGTTGCCGGCGGCCATGGAGTACGCGATGGATCCCATCGGCGTGTAGACCGGGTAGTTCCACGGGCCGATGACACCGACGACACCCATCGGCTGATAGCGCACGGACGCAGCATGATTGATGCTGACGACACCCGGATACACCGATCGCTCCCGCAGCACACGGCGCGCGTTCTTGGCCGCCCACGTCAGGTGTTCGACCGCGAGCATCACCTCGAGGAGGGCGTCGTCCTTCGGTTTGCCCGTCTCCTCCCGCATCGTGTCGATGAGAGAAGCGGAGGTCCGCGCGATCGTCGATCGGAACTCGAGCAGCCAGCCCTTGCGGTCCGCGTAGTCCAACCGACCCCACCACTGGAACGCATCGCGGGCGCGGGCGACGGCGGCTGTCACCTCCCCGTCGGGCGATGTCTCGGTCGTGCGGTCCGGAGAGTGCTGGATGGTCATCTATATCCCTCGATCGCGCGGGTGTACCACTGTGATCGGTGACACTATGACTCTTCGGCGTCCGTAACAATGACCGAGCCGACCGTGGTCGGTGACTCCGTCGCGCCGACCGGACCGATCAGTCGATGCTGCACCCGGCGGTGGGGACGTCGGCGAACCTGTCCATCAGGTACGCCGCGGCCTCGCCGCCGTAGCCGTCGATGATCTGAGGCCCGAAGTGGTTGGGCAACACCGCCCCCGGAAGAATCGGCGGCAACGGATTCGATCGGAACGTCACCGACGCACCCTGCCCACACCACTCGTTCGCCAGGTCCCGAGCCTGTCCGTACGGCACCGTGTCGTCGTTGACGCCGCTGGTGATCAAGACCGGGACCGACGGTGTCAGTGTGCCGGTGCGCAGCTTGTCGAAGATGGGCCCTGCCTCGGGAATGGACCGCAGGTTCTCGGACATCGACAGCCCGTCCTTCGTCAGCGTCTCGGTGCGCAGGAACGGGTACTTCAGGATCGTGTCGGCGATGCACTCGGTGGAGAGGTCGCTCAGAACCGCCTTGCCGTAGTCGGACACACGCTCCTCGACCCGTGAGCGCAGCGACGGGTTGCGTTCGAGAACTCCGTTGAGGGCGTACCCGATGACCCCGCCGATCAACGTGCCGTCCACCCGGTTCAACACGTCGAGGAGATCGGCGGTGGGTGCGCCCGCCCAGGTTCCCTTGATGTTCAGGTCCGGTGCGTAGGACGCAGCGGATTCGGCCGCGGCTGCCGTGGCACCGCCGCCCTGCGAGTATCCCCAGAGCCCGATGGGGGAGTCCGGGTCGCCGGCCAGTGCAGTGGCAGCGCGGGCACCGTCCAACACCGCGTGCGCCTGCTCAGGACGGTTGACGTAGGTGTGCACGCCGGGAGTTCCGAGTCCGATGTAATCGGTGACGAACACCCGCGCGCCCATCGATCCCCACAGGGTCGAGGACACGAGCTCCTGGTTCGCGGACAGCGACAGCGGGTCCGTCGTGAGGTTCAGTGCGAGAGGGAACGCTCGCGAGGGCGCGCACTGATCGCCTTGCCCGACGGTGCCCGGAGCCACCACGACGGTGGGCCGCGGACCGGAGCCGCGCCACGGCACGGCGGTGTCGATGTACGTCCCGGTGACGGCGACGGGCTCGTCGTTCTCGGTTCGCGAGGTGTACATGACGCGTTGTGCCACAGCCGGATACGACCCACCGGCGCCGGGCGCCGCGAGATAGAGCGGCATCGGCTCCGTCTTGATCACGGTGCCGGGAGCGCTCGTGAGCGTGGTCGGTGGGGTGTAGAAATCGTCCGCGGGAGAGGCATACGCGGGTGCCGCGCCGACTCCGACGAGCGCGGCGGCGACGGTCAGCACCACGAACCGACGGGACAATTTCATGAAGGACCCTCTCCACCGCACGGACCCCCCGGCAGGCGTCCTGAAACTAGACAGTTCCGGCCCGATGTGTCAAGGACAGCTCGAAGCCCTTCGGCATGAGGGTCAGTCGCTCCTCGATGACGAGCTCGTAGTCCGGATCGGGCGCCACGTCGAACGTCTGCAGGATCGTGCCGAGGACGATCAACGACTCGTGGATCGCGAACTGCCGGCCGATGCAGGCGCGCTCGCCCGTTCCGAACGGCTTGTAGGCGTGCGGGGGGCGCGCCCTGACGTTGGCCGACAGGAAACGGTCGGGATCGAACTTCTCCGGATCGGCGCCCCACACCGGGTCGCGATGCAACCCGGGGATCAGCACCAGCGCCCAGTCGCCGGCGGCCATTCGGCGACCTCCCACCGTCGTGTCGGTCCTGGCTTCGCGGGCGTACCCGGGCGCGGTCGGCCACAGACGCAACCCCTCGTCGAGCACCCGACGCACGAAACGGAGCTTGCCGACCTGCTCGAACGACGGGGCGCTCGATCCCCAGACCTCGTCGACCTCCGCGCGGGCCTGCGCCCACAGCTCGGGGTTCCGTGAGAGGTAGTACAGCGCGAAGGACAACGAGCCCGACGTCGTCTCGTGGCCGGCGATGAGGAAGGTGATGATCTGGTGCCGGATGTTGACCTCGTCCAGAGCGTTCGGATCACCGTCCCGCGCCGCCTGCAACATGATGTCGAGCAGATCGCCGTCCCCGTGAGTCTCACCGTCACGGCGTGCCCGCACGATGTCGTCGAGAAGGTCGGCCATGAAGGCTTTGTCCTCGTCGTTGCGACGATTCCTCCTCCGGAACAACAGATCACTGCCGGGAACAGGGAGGAGTGCGCGCCGCTGGTTGTGCTGGAGAGTACGGACCATCGCACGCACGAACGGGTGCGTCTCGGCGCGCGTGAAGGAGTCGAAGCTGTAGCTGAAACCGGTGCGTCCGATGGTCTCGAGTGTCAGTTTCGTCATGTCCGACGAGACGTCGACTCGGTCACGAGAAGACCAGTGCGACACCAGTTGTCCTGCCACGTCGAGCATGATGTCGTGATAGCTGCGCATGGCCGACTGCGTGAACGCCGGTCGGAGCAGATCGTGGGCCTTGCGCCAGTTCGGCTCGTGCGAGTACGCCGTGAACAGCCCGTCCCCGCCGATCGACCGGAGACCTGCCACCGCGGGCGCCACGTGTTTGACGAAACGTGTCTCGTCGCTCATCTCCTCCACGAGGTCAGCGCCGGACACGATCACGAAGCGACGTCCGAGCACGACGCGTTCGAAGATGGGACCGAGTTCTCGTGCGAGTGCCACGGAATCCTGCACCGGAGTCGTCGCGTGCACTCCGAGCACATCGCCGAGCAGGGGAAGGCGTCGACGAGGGTGGGGGAGCGCGGGGGTTACGGACGGGATCGTGGTGGCCACGGTCGGACCTTTCGGCAGAGGACCCGGCTTACTGAACCGGCATGCAACAAGGCACGCTACGCGCTACTGAACGCGTGTCAAGTATCACGCTCACTCCCGTAGGATGACCCACGTCATGACCACCCCTCGTAAGCGCCTCTCGCCCGATCAGCGCCGCCACCAGCTGCTCGAGATCGGGTCACGGCTGTTTGCCGAACGGCCGTACGACGAGGTGTGGATCGAGGAAGTCGCGGACCTCGCCGGCGTCTCGCGCGGTCTGATGTATCACTACTTCGACTCCAAGCGTGACTTCTTCGCCGACATCATCCGGCTCGAATCTGCGCGCATGGTCGAGTTGACCGCGCCGGACACCACACTTCCCGTCGACGAGCAGGTCGCGGCGGGCCTCACCGCCTACATCGGCTACTCCGCCGACCATGCGCACGGTTTGCGAGCACTCAACCGCGGCACCATGTCCGGTGACGTCGAGATACAAGCCACCCTGACCGCGGAGCTCGAGATCCAGCAGGAGCGCATCCTCGCTGCACTGGGTCCCGAAGGCGGTGCGGACGAGGTGACCAGGGCGGCCGTGCGGGGATGGGTAGCGTTCGTCCGCGCAGTGTGCGTCGACTGGGTGGACCGTCGCTCGATCTCGGCGGAGGATGTGCACGCGCTCTGCATGCGCGCGCTCCACGGTCTCCTCCACGTTGCCGAGTGATCGCGATTCCATGACCACGTCCGATGCGCAGCGGCTCGAGGACCTCCGACGACTACGCCGCGTGCGCGATCGTATGGACCGCGACTACGCACAACCATTGAACGTGGAAGCGCTCGCGGAGGGCGCACACATGTCCGCCGGCCACCTCAGCAGGCAGTTCCGCGCCGCCTACGGCGAATCGCCCTACTCCTACCTGATGACGAGACGAATCGAGCGTGCGATGGCGCTCCTGCGCGGGAGCGATCTGTCGGTGACGGACATCTGTTTCGCCGTCGGATGCTCGTCGCTGGGTACCTTCAGCACCCGCTTCACCGAACTCGTCGGATCCTCGCCGAGCGCGTACCGGCAGCAGAACCGTGCCACCGACACCGGCGCGCCCTCCTGCATCGAGAAGGTGGTCACGCGACCGATCAGGAATCGAGAAGCGAACGGCCACAGGCGTCTCTAGGGTCGTCCCCATGACACTGACCATTGCATCCAGCTTCCTTCCCCAGGACGACCCGGAGGCCGCGCTGACCTTCTACCGGGACCTGCTCGGCTTCGAGGTACGTCTCGACGTCGGCTACGAAAATCTGCGCTGGCTCACCGTCGGCCCTCCCGGACAACCGGACACCGCCATCGTTCTCACCCCGCCCGCCGTCGATCCGGCGATCACGGAGGACGAGCGCCGCGTCATCACCGAGATGATGGCCAAAGGCACGTACGGCGGAATCCTCCTGGCCAGCGACGACCTCGAGAAGACCTTCGACGCGCTACAGGCCGCCGACGCCGACATCGTGCAGGAGCCCATCGATCAGCCGTACGGCATCCGAGACTGCGCAGTGCGTGACCCCGCCGGCAACCTGATCCGCATCCAGCAACGGCAGCAGTAGTCGCTCTCCGGTTTCACCGCGCGACCCTCGGGTACCTGTGCGACATGGTGATGAGTACCCCGTCCGACAAGCAGGCCGACGATTACGACCCGGACGCAGATCCCGACATGCTCGAATCCACGACCCACCAACCCGACCAGGCCGAGGGCGACGACGACAGCGGTATCGGGGACCCGTCTCGCTAGGTGCGCGGTCACGCATCATTCGAACCGGTAGACAACGTCCTCGACGTGCGGCACGGCGAAGGTGTAGAACACGCGCAGCACACGATCGACCGACGTCCTCCGGTTTCGGAAACCTGCTCCGGTTGTAACCGGAGAGCATTGCTGGAAGCGGAGCAGTTTCGACGTTCCCGCAACGGTTCTGGCAACCTGCAGCGGTTGCAGCCGTTGCAGGTTGCCGGGACCGTTGCAGGTAACGGGTTTGCGGACTGTGACGGGGACGATTGCGCTCGCTCATGTCAGCTTCCAGGGTTCTCCTCGCCCCAGAGTCCCAGTGCGACGATCGCGTCGCGCAGAGCAAGTCCACGATCGGTCAGCGCGTAGGCCCGAGTGTTGTGGCGCAGGGGGAGTCGAGTCAGAACGCCGGCTTCCTGCAGCTCACGGAGGCGGGTGGCCAGCATGTTGGTCGGCACTCCGAGATCGCGCTGGAGATCGCCGTAACGCTGCGGCCCGTCGAGTAGACGCTCCACGATCAGCAACGCCCATCGCGCTCCGACGACGTCGAGGGCCCGCGCGAGATTGCTCATTCCGCCGAATCGGCGTCCGGCTTCATCCAGAACGGTGAGTAGTGGTAGCCGTCGAGGTCGTCGAACTGCCGCTGGTACATGAAGGGGTAATTGTCGGTCTCGCCGATCCGCCCACCGGCGGCACGGGCGCGCTCGACGAGTTCGTCAACCGCTTCGCGGCTGCCGAGATCGAACGACACCGTGACCTTCGACGGGGTACGAGAATCCCCGACAAGGTCCTCGGCGCCGCCGACGCTCGCGTACATCTCGCGGCTGCCGAGCATGACGTACTGCTCCGGGGCGATCGAGAAGCACGACACGTTGTCATCCGACATCTGCTCGTTCAGAGTCCAACCGAGGGATCGGTAGAAGGTAGTCGCGCGCTCGACGCTCTCGACCGAACAGGTGATGAAAAGGCTCATGAGGGATACACTTGCAAAATGCAAGTGCGACGTCAAGGCCTGGTATTGCGGACGGTGCCGTACGGCATAGGACCCGGATCGACGACAGAAGCGCGCCAGACGTTGCCGACATCGGGTTGCGCTCGAAAAGCGGACGGGAGACCGTTGTGCGAACTGTCGACGCCTTTGACTGCCGTCGCCGGCCCCCGGACGTCCCAGTCGAGAGTTCCATCGGCCAGAACCGGATGCCAGTCGCCGATCGGCTCGCCGGAGACGACAGCACTGCGAATGTCGTGAAGCATCGACGCCAAGGACGACCACTGCGGGATGCCGAGGTGACCTCCGTCAGAGCTTCGGAACGATATGCAGCCTCGACGTTCTCCGGGGCGGGTGTCACAGAACAAGTGGTTCGAATCCCAGCGCGAGATCGGAATGTAACTCGGCAGAAAGAGATGGTCGTCCGTGTCGATGCCGGCGACATCATAAGACGCCACGATGTCGGAATAGGGACCGTAAAAGTCCTCGTCGTCGGCGACGACGTCCTTCATCACGTCGATCAAGAAGGCATGGCGGTCAGGGATGTCCGACACCCTGAGCAGTGAACCGGCCGGAAGAAGCGTCCCTTTGCCGGCAATGGCGTCCTGACCATCGTGAAGCGCATAGAAGTCGCGCAGTTCCTGTGTCCACGGGGCGGTGAGTTCTTCGGCCTGTCGAACCCGGCTGTCGGGAGCCGGTGGTCGGATTCCCGCCGCCGTCACGGGCGCCAGTCGTCGCACGACCATCGACAACGCGTTCCATTCCTCCGCAAGATCCATCGGAACACGCTACAACCGTCGAGCACCGGATCGCGGCTACGCGCGCTGGTGCGGACGCGTCGGGATCCCGGCACCACCACGTCGTTTTGTGCCGATAATCGACATTATGTCAGGTTATGCCAATCCGGGCGAGGTTCAGTACTCCCCGCCGTCACTGTCGTCGGCCGGCGCGTGCAGGCGAGTCAGGTGCACCCGACGTGCGAGTCGAATGACCGGCCGGATCAACAGTTCGATGCTGCCGATCAGGAACAGCCACGTTCCCGCCGTGGTGGTCGATTCATGGAAGAACAGAACACTGCCGGCGATGAACCACACGGCGACCAGGATGTCGTTGACGATGCTGACGACTTCCCACCGTTGTCTGATGATCAGTTCTTCGCGGCCGATCGTCACCGTGATCGGATTGCTCATCCGTGTCCCCACCGATCAGTTGCGTACATCGAAGACCTGCTTCTGTATCCCGTTGCCGTAGACCTCGTGCTCGACCAGTGTCAGCAGTGTCGCATCCTTGTCCGCGTCGCTGAACAGGCGCTTGCCTGCACCGAGCAGCAACGGAAACACCAGCAGGTGGTACCGATCGACCAACCCGGCATCGGCCAATGCCCGTCCCAGGGTCGCGCTCCCGTGCACGATGATCGGTCCGCCGTCGGCTTCCTTCAACGCGGCCACGTCGTCGACCGACCGCAGAACCGTTGCGGGCCAACGCGAGTCGTCCCCGTCGAGGGTCGTCGAGACCACGTACCGCGGCATCGCGTTGTACCCGGCGAAGTCCTCCATCATCGGCCACACCGGCGCGAACGCCTCATACGACCGTCGACCGAGCAACAGTGCGGTGGACTCCCCTTGCTCACGACCCTTGATCTCGTACGCAGCCGGGTCGAACTCGACATCGTTGAAGGTCCAGCCCGCGTTGCGGTAGCCGGCCTCTCCACCGGGCGCCTCCATCACGCCGTCGAGCGAGACGAACGCGGTGACGATCAGTGTGCGCATCGGTGAACTCCTTCCGGTTGGTCTCCGTGGACGCCGTTCGGCCCCACGAACACAATGACCTATGGACCCCGGGAAAGTCATCGCTCGACCCGGTCACCGCTGCACTCGCCCGGGCGGTCGAGTAGTCGGACGGCTGTAGCGTGTCGTGCGTGAACTCTTCTCGCACTCTCGGTGTCCTGCTGGCCTCGTCCGCGTCTCTCGTCCTGGTTCTGTCCGGATGCAGTTCCGATGCGGACACGACGTCTGCCGGCACCTCGACCACCGCGTCGTCCGGCTCCGGATCATCGTCGACCGCCGCTGCGGAGTCGTGCCCCACCGCCGCGCCCGAGTCGGGTGCTGCCGCCGAGTGGACGCTCGACGGGGACACCGGCAGCATCGCGGTGACCGGATCCACCGACGACGCCGCTCCCCTGGTCACCGTGCAGGCCCCGTTCGGTGTGGCCGAGACACAGGTGAAGACGCTGCAGGCCGGCGACGGCCCTGTCGTCGCGGCGGATGCCACCGTCTCCGTCTGCTACATGGGCGTGAACGGACGCGACGGATCCACCTTCGACAGCAGCTACGAGCGCGGTGCCCCCGTCGAATTCCCCCTCGACGGTGTCGTGGCCGGTTTCCAGAAGGCCATCGCCGGTCAGACCGTGGGATCCACGATCGGCGTCGCGGTGACCTCCGCAGACGGCTACCCCAACGGTCAGCCGCGCGCCGGCATCGAGGCCGGCGATTCGCTGATCTTCGCGATCAAGGTCCTCGGCGTCAGCTGATGGAGGTCCACCCGGTCGACCGTGGTCCCGTGTTCGACGGTGTCCGCATCGGTCGGCCGGCGGTGGGCGCTTTGATCGACGCGGGCTATTGCACGGTGAGCGACCTGCCGACAGATCTTGCCGAGTTGCGAGCACTTCACGGGGTGGGTCCCGCGGCGATCAGGAAACTGGAAGGCGCACGCGGCCAACCGACGTGACGGTTCCTAGGCAGTCACGACGACGTCGTCGCGAGGTCGATGGTGACCCGCACCCCACCCTTCTCGGAGACCGTCGCCACTGCCGTTCCCTGATGCTTTCTGCCGGCGATGTCCACGGTGACCGGAGCGCCGTCCGGGTGGAAGTTGCGCCACCACGACTTCTGGCTCGGTGCGGCGACCATCACCGTGACCGTCGATCCGGACTTCCGATACGACACCGGCAACGAGATGGTCTTGCCCGAGCGTCGACCTACATAGGTCAGCGTGGCGAGCCCGCGGCCGAGGACGGACGAGAGCACCGGCAGGCCCATCAGGGGCCTGACGATCGTGTTGGCAGCGTTGGCGACGGTCTGGAATGCGGTCATCTTCGGTCCCCCTGCGAGCGATGGATGTCGCCTCGCATCATGCCTGTGCCACGGCACCACGACACGCCGTTCGGCCGGTGTTCGCGCCCCGTTTCCTGACTCATTCCAGATAAGTCGTGCATACTGGTCGACGTGAGCCCATCGTCGAACTACCCGGAGATGCTGCGTGGTGCCGCGCTCCGAGTCACCCGCCCTCGTCTGGCGGTGCTCGACGCGGTGCACGAACACCCGCACGCCGATACCGACACGGTCTACGGAGCCGTTCGGGCCACCCTGCCCGACGTGTCCCGCCAGGCCGTGTACGACGTGCTCCATGCCCTCACCTCCGCGGGACTGGTCCGGCGTATCCAGCCGTCCGGTTCGGTGTCGCGGTACGAGAGCAGAATCGGCGACAATCACCACCATGTCGTGTGCCGCGCGTGCGGCACCATCGCCGATGTGGAATGCGCCGTCGGCGAGGCTCCGTGCCTCACTCCGTCGGAGGCCCATGGTTTCGTCGTCGACGAAGCCGAGGTCATCTACTGGGGCGTGTGCGAGAACTGCTCCACCAGCGTCAGCCCCTGATCTCGTGGCGCGAAGGCGCCCGAGATCAGTTCAATCATCTTCTCTTGGAGGGAAACTCGTGTCCGAGGACCACACAACACGCGAAAAAGAGATGAACCAGGACCAGCCGCAGGACGCGTCCGGCGGCTGCCCTGTCATGCACGACAAGATGCCGATGCCGGTCGAGGGTGGCACCAACCACGAGTGGTGGCCCAAGGCACTGAACCTCAAGATCCTCAAGAAGAACCCCGCCGTCGGTGATCCGATGGGCGCCGACTACGACTACGCGGCCGAGTTCAATTCGCTCGATCTCGCCGAGGTCAAGCGCGACATCGAAGCCGTCATGACGAACTCGCAGCCTTGGTGGCCCGCGGACTTCGGCCACTACGGCCCCTTCTTCATCCGCATGGCGTGGCACGCGGCCGGCACGTACCGCAAGCAGGACGGACGCGGCGGCGCCGGAGCCGGCATGCAGCGTTTCGCACCTCTGAACAGCTGGCCGGACAACGCCAGCCTCGACAAGGCCCGTCGCCTGATCTGGCCCGTGAAGCAGAAGTACGGCCGCAAGCTCTCCTGGGCCGACCTCATCGTGCTCACCGGCAACGTCGCCATCGAGTCCATGGGACTGCCGACCTACGGCTACGCCGGCGGTCGCGTCGACGCCTGGGAGCCGGACGAGGACGTCTACTGGGGCCCCGAGCAGACCTGGCTGGGTGACGAGCGCTACAACGGTGATCGCACGAGCCTCGAGAACCCGCTGGCCGCTGTGCAGATGGGTCTGATCTACGTCAATCCCGAAGGCCCGAACGGCAACCCGGATCCCGTGCAGTCCGCACTGGACATCCGCGAGACCTTCGGCCGCATGGCCATGAACGACGTCGAGACCGCAGCACTGGCCGTCGGCGGACACACCTTCGGCAAGACCCACGGTGCAGCCGACCCCGATGCGCACATCGGAGCCGAGCCCGAGGGCGCCCCGATCGAGCAGATGGGCCTCGGCTGGAAGAACAGCTTCCAGAGCGGTGTCGGCGCGGACGCGATCACGAGTGGCCTCGAGGTCATCTGGACCCCGACCCCGACGCAGTGGGACAACACCTTCCTCGAGACCCTCTACGGCTTCGAGTGGGAGCTCTACAAGAGCCCCGGCGGCGCACACCAGTGGCGTCCGAAGAACGGAGAGGGCGCGGACCTGGTTCCGGATCCCGCGGACCCGACGAAGCGTCGCCACCCGTCGATGCTGACCTCGGATATCGCGATGCGCGTCGACCCGATCTACGAGCAGATCACCCGTCGCTGGCTCGACCACCCGGAGGAGCTCGCGGAAGAGTTCCAGAAGGCGTGGTTCAAGCTGACCCACCGCGACATGGGACCGGTCAGCCGGTACCTCGGACCCGAGGTGCCGTCGGAGACCCTGCTGTGGCAGGACCCGATCCCGGCCGTCGACCACGAACTGATCGGTGACGCACAGATCGCCGAGCTCAAGTCCGCGATCCTCGATTCCGGGCTGAGCACCGAGCAGCTCATCTCGACCGCGTGGGCCGCAGCATCGTCCTTCCGCGTCAGCGACAAGCGCGGCGGTGCCAACGGCGGTCGCCTGCGCCTGCAGCCGCAGGCCGGCTGGGAGGTCAACGAGCCCGACGAGTTGGCACAGGTCATCCGCGTGCTCGAGGGCATCCAGGAGTCGTTCTCCGGAACGGTCTCGTTCGCCGACCTCGTCGTCCTCGGCGGCGTCGCGGCACTCGAGAAGGCATCGGGCGTCAGCGTTCCGTTCACCCCGGGCCGCATGGACACCACGCAGGAGCAGACGGACGTCGATTCGTTCTCCGACCTCGAGCTGAAGGCCGACGGCTTCCGTAACTTCCTCGGCAAGGGCCAGAAGCTGCCGGCGGAGTACTCCCTCGTCGACCGGGCGAACCTGTTGTCGCTCAGCGCACCCGAGCTGACCGTCCTCGTCGGTGGTCTGCGTGTCCTCGGCGCCAACTACCAGAACTCGTCGCACGGCGTTCTGACCGACAAGGTCGGCACACTGTCCAACGACTTCTTCGTGAACCTCCTCGACATGGGCACCGAGTGGGTTCCCACGTCCGAGGACGGCATCTACGAGGCCAAGGATGCTGCCACCGGTGAGACGAAGTGGACCGGCACCCGTAACGACCTGGTGTTCGGCTCGAACTCCGAACTCCGTGCCATCGCCGAGGTGTACGCCTGCGACGATGCGAAGGACAAGTTCGTCCAGGACTTCGTCGCCGCGTGGGACAAGGTCATGATGCTGGATCGCTTCGAACTGGCCTGATCTCTCTTCTGACCATCACCACCCCCGCATCGGTTCCTCGGTGCGGGGGTGGTGTCGTCTCAGCGACGAGAGCGGCGGGTCGAGATAGGCAGACCGACGAGCGCTCTCGCTGCGGACCCGGCGAGCGCGAGATACCCCGCCGCGCTGCGCAGCGACCAGGCGACCGACCACACCGTCGTGGTCGACTGCTCCCCCGTCGGCCGTCCGGCGAACCGGTCGTCGAGCCAGCGAAGCGTCAACGGCACCGACAGTGGCAGCAAGGTGATGTGTTCGCTGGTCCGGTCGCGGATGTACTGCACGGAGGCACCCGCATCGCGGTACCGCGTCACCTGACCGTCGACGTCGTCCACCGCGATGATCTGATCGTGCGTCGCCTGCAGGACGAGGAGCGGGAACCCGGGAGCCGAACGCCCGGGTTGGATTTCCTCGAAGATCGTCACCATCTCGGGTTTCGCCATGACGTCGGCGATGGGGATGGTCGCGTAGCGATCCAGGTCGAACCCGCGCAGCGCGATGATCGCCTGCATCGTCGTCATCTTGTTCGTCGACGCGAGCAGCTCGAGGCCCTCGTCGTTCACGAATTCCTGCATCACCGCGTCGAGGTCGGGATACGTCAGCCGCAACCCCTCGATGACGAGGGCAGGTAGCGCCGCGTAGCGGGTTGCGTTGAGGCGGAAGAATGCCGATGCCGGGTCACCCACCGGTGACCCGAGGACCGCTCCGACCACGTCGAGTTCCGGGGCATGCTCGTCGACCGCCTCGGCGGCCCACGAGGAGGCCAGTCCACCACCGGAGTAGCCCCAGAGGCCGACGGGCGTGGAGGTGTCGAGGCCCAGTTCGTCGAACGACACGGCAGCCCGGACGGCATCGAGGGTGCAGTAACCGGGCTCGAGAGGAGCGCCCCAATGACCCTCCGCACCTTCGTGATCGGGGATGCTCACGGCCCACCCCAGGCGTAGCGCGTGCAGCACAAGCAGGAATTCGTACTGCGGCACCGAGCCGCGCGCGTGCGATCCCAGACGCAGTGCGTAGGACGGGAACGACCGGCCCGATACCGCGTCGATGGCGCACTGGTATGACAACAACGGACGGCGCGCATCCGGGCGAGCACCGGCCGGCAGCAGCACGGTGGTGACGCCGACACGGGGGTGCCGCTCGAGGTCCTGCGTGCGGTAGAGCAACTGCCACGCCTGCAGACGTTGGCGCACTCGGCCGAACACCCCGATGCGCACGGGACGCGACCGCAGGAGATCACCGCAGGCGGCGTTCTCGAAGCCTTCGGGAGGGAGGTAGAACGGGTCCCGCTCCGGCGTCGTGACGGGACCCTCCGACCAGTGCTCGGTCTCGGGCGGATCCACGTCCCGCTGGTGCTGTTCGATACTCATGCCTACGGTTACCCCTGTCGTCGGGTCACACTAACCCGTGCGCTCAGCCCTCCACCGTGCCGACTCGGGTCGACGGGTCGTCGTCGGATGCGCGGGAGAGCACCGGAACCAGTGCATCCACGGCGTACGGGAGGCTCAGCGGGCTCGCGAAGCCGAGTGCAGCGGGTACCGGTGTGCCGAACTCACCGACGTACACCGTCCGGTCGTCCTTCACGACGTTCAGGCTCTGCAGCAACGCGTTGCCCGCGACATCCTCGGGTGTGACACCGAGGAGGACGAGTGTCTGCTGATCGAGCAGGTCGTAGCGCTCGGCGCTGACGAGTCCGGTGGTCTCCGGAGTGGTGAATCCGAGGTCGGTGAAGAAGCGGTTGCGGGGATCTCCGCTGTCGAGGATGTAGAACGTGCCGTCGAGGTACAGAGCGACCGCGGCGGTGCGACCCTCGAACGACGGGTTCTGCGCGGTGGCGTCGGAGAACTTCGCGTCCACCTCCGTGCGCACGGTGTCCGCCTCGGCGGTCTTGCCGAGCGCAGTTCCGTAGGCCGCCAGCTGATCCCGCCACGACGGCGTCTCCGACCCGTCCGAACCGGCGATATCGCCCACCGTGGTCGCGATCCGACCGAGCTGCTGGTACTCCGGCTCCTCGAGGTACGCGTAGGTGGCCATGATCAGGTCCGGTTCGGCCGCCGCCACGCCTTCGACGTCGAGTGTGTCGCTGCCGACCTCGGTGATGGTGTTGCCGGCCAGTTGATCCTGCGCCCACGGGCGGGTCGCGTAGTCGTACCCGGAGAAACCGCGTGTGGCGACGGGCGTGACGCCCAGCGAGAGCGCAAAGTCCTGATCGTTGTACCCGGCGGTCACCAGGCGCTCCGGCGCGGCGTCGACCGTCACGGTGCCGAACTTGTCGGTGATCTGCGCCGGGAAGGCACCGTTCGACTCCGTCGGTGCGGAGTCGGTGTCCGACGAGCTGCACGCCGCCGTGCCGAGAAGTAGAACCGTGGCCGCGACGGACACACCGACGGAGACGCGCATGAGACACCCTTCGAGAGATCAGATCGTTTGAAGTAAGGCTAACCTCAGAGGCGCTGCGCCCGTCTACCGACCCAACCCGAGTGCACCCGCGAGCCGCGCCCAGTCCCCGACCGGTGGAACGTCCATCCGGGCGCCGAGCACCTGGACCACCACGCTCGTCGCGCCGGCGTCGATGTGCTCCTGGACGCGTCGAGTGGTGGCCTCGAGGCCCCGCGTGACCATGGCATCGGCAAGCTTCGCGCTCCCGCCTCGGACGAAGTCGTCCTGCCCGAAACCCAGTCGCTCCCAGTTGTTCCGGTAGTTGGGAAGTCCCGTGTAGATGTTCAGATGGGCGTGAGCCCGTTCGCTCCACACCGACTCGTCCGAGTCCGCGGCCGGGTCCACCACGGCGGCCTGTTCGACCACGAGTTCCGGACGGTGCTCGCTGTCGCCCGCATCGAGGATCTCGCGCGCCATCGACGTGTGCTCCGGTGTCACGAGGTACGGATGAGCGCCTGCGGTGCGATCCCGCGACAGCTCGATCATCTTCGGACCGAGGGCCGCGAGCAGCCGCGGCGGGTTCTGCTCCTCCCCCGCCACCGCGGCCGGTGCAGCGTCCAGAGCGTCGAGGTACTCCCTCATCGCTGCAACAGGTTTCGCGTAGAGATGCCCGCGCATACGTTCGACGAGGGGTGCGTGGGAGACACCGAGACCCAGGACGAAGCGGCCGCCCGACACGGCGTGCAGGGTCCGCGCGGCGGACGCCGTCGCGACGGCATCACGGGCGTAGATGCTGGCGATACCGGTTCCGACCACCAGCGAGGACGTGGCGCCGAGGTAGAGCTGAGCCGCGGTGAGTGCTTCACGCCCGTACGCCTCACCGAACCAGAGCGAGTGCCACCCCTGCTGTTCGACCTGCCTCACCACGTCCGTGACGTCGGTGACGGGCACGCCGTCGAGAGTTCCCGTCCAGAGGCCGATGGTCGCGTCGGAAGTCATGTTCACCAGTGTGCACGCGGCGGGGTCAGACCCGGTCGACCGACTGCCTGAGCCTGTCGAGTGTCGCCGCGATGTTCGCGGTGTTGGCGGTGGCACGATCACGGACGCCCGTGGCCAGCCCGCCGATGCCCACGAACCATCCCGGACGTCGATCCCACATCCGCTCCGTGACCACGGTTCCGTCCGACGACTGCTCCACGTCGTATCGCCAGTGCGCGATCGGGATGGAGACAGGTCCGTACGCGACGTCGAAGGCGAACGCGCGCCCCGGATCGGCGTCGGTCACGGTGCACGTCGTCGACCACCGGTGCAGGCCGTTGCGGTTACTCCCGACGAACGTCGCACCGACTCCCGCCGACGAGCCGCTCGTCCAGCGCATCGTGTGGGCCTCGTCGGCGAAGTCGGCGAGACGGTCCAGGTCCGTGACGGCGGCGTACACGGTGTCGGCGTCGGCGCGCACCGTGACGGTTCCCGACGCGAGAGCGGGTGTGGAAGGTTCGGTCACCGCGCCACCGTATCGAGGCCGCCACCGGAGAATGCCGTTTCCGACGTGGTGTCGTACAGAGTCAAGAAGGACCGGCCTGCGTCGTGCAGAGTCGACTGCACACCGTCACCTACTTCCAGGAGTGTTCATGCCGTCCCTCCCCCCCTTCCGTTTCCCGGGCGCCACCGCGCTCGTCACCGGCGCAGCCAGTGGAATGGGCGAACAGATGGCGTACGAACTCGCCCGCCGCGGAACCGATCTCATCCTTCTCGACAGGGACGCCGAGCGTCTCGCGGATGTCGCGCAGGCCATCGGTACGGCCTCCCCCGCCCGGTCCATCGACACCGTGGTCGCCGATCTGTCCGATCTGGACCGTCTGGGTATCGCCATCGACGGCATCGTCGAGCGGCACGAGCGCATCGATCTGCTGATCAACAATGCCGGCATCGCCTTCGGCGGGTCGTTCGAGCAGCTGTCGGCCAAGGATTTCGATACGGTGATGGACATCAACTTCCGTGCGCCGGTGGACATCACACGTCGACTGCTTCCCACGTTGCGTCGCTCGCCCGGCTCGCACATCGTCAACGTGTCCAGCCTGTTCGGGATCGTGGCCCCTCCCGGCCAGTCGGCGTACTCCTCGAGCAAGTTCGCCATCCGCGGCTTCACGGAGTGCCTGCGCCACGAACTCGCTCCGAACATCGGCGTCACGTCCGTGCATCCCGGCGGCATCAAGACCCGGATCGCCGAGACCGCCGGATCGGCCGCCGGTGCCACCGACAAGGAGATCGCGGCGGGCAAGGCCACCTTCGCGAAGCTGCTCACCTACCCGGCAGACAAGGCCGCTCTACGCATCCTCGACGGTGTGGAGAAGCGCAAGGGCCGCGTCCTGATCGCGGCGAGCGCGCACTCCGTCGACATCCTCGCGCGACTGTTCCCGGCGACCTACTTCTCGGTCATGCGCCGCGCCATGTAGCAGCGTCACTCACGACAAGGCCAGGGCCTCCGCCAGATCGGCGTCGACCCTGGCCTTGTTCGCGCCCAGGCCGTGCAACAGCCCGGAGCCGTTTTCGTGTTCGAGCAGCGCGAGAAGGATGTGTTCGGTCCCCACGTAGTCGTGGCCCAGCCGGAGCGCCTCCCGGAACGTCAACTCCAGCGCCTTCGCGGCGTCCTGATCGAACGGGATCAGGGCAGGTAGATCGGCAGCGACAGGGCTCGGTTCGGTGCCCACGGCACTCCGCAGATCGTCGACCGAGATGGACTGCTTCCCCAGCAGTTGCACGCCGAACGAGTCCGGCTCGGCCAGCATGCCCAGAACGAGGTGCCCCGGCGTGATGGTGGCGGATCTGCGGTCCCTCGCCTCTGTCTGCGCCGAGACGACGACGTTGCGAGCGCGCGTCGTGAATCGGGAGAAGCCCTGGCTCGCGTTCAGCGGTTCCTCCGAGCGAGGCTTGGCCACGAACTTCTTCTGGGCGGCCTGCTTACTGACGCCCATACTGCGGCCGATCTCCGTCCACGATGCACCCGACCGACGGGCCTGGTCGACGAAGTGGCCGATGAGGTGGTCGGCCACGTCCCCGAGGTGATCGGCGACGACCATCGCACCGCTGAGCTGGCTCAGTGCGTCGTCGTTCGACCGTGAGATCGCTTCGATGAGGTCGTCGAGTCGAACGTTCGTGATTGCTGTCTTGTCCGTCATGCGTCAACCCTAAGTTGACGAACCCCGACCGTCAACACATGATTGACGGGCGGGGTTCGCACCGACGGGACGTCAGCGAACGTTCGCCACCTTCCGCACAGCGCTGCGCGCCGTGCCCTTCAACGTCTTGCTCATGTCGCCGCGGAGCGTCGACATCGAGTCGAGAATGTAGTTCTGACGGACCAACCAGGGACCGTGGTCACCCTGGCGGGGGAACTCGTCGATGGATCGCTGCACGTACCCCGACTGCAGATCGAGCAGGGGACGTTCCTCGAGGGGGCCCCGAGGTGACGGCACCACCGAGGCGAGATCGTTCTTGTCCATGTACTCGAGCACGCGGCAGACGAGACGCGATGTCAGGTCGGCCCGCAGGGTCCACGACGCGTTGGTGTAGCCGATGCAGATGGCGAAGTTGGGAACGCCGGTCATCATGGCGCCCTGCCAGACGAACTGCTTCGACAGGTCGACGGCCACCCCGTCGACGTGCGGCGTGATTCCGCCGAATGCCAGGAGCTGCAGTCCCGTTGCGGTGATGATGACGTCCGCGGGCAACGTCTTTCCGGACTTCAGGCGGATGCCGTCCGGGAGGACAGTGTCGATGTGATCGGTGACGACCGAGGCCTTGCCCTTCTTCATCGCCTTGAAGAGGTCCGCGTCCGGGATGGCGCACAGGCGCTGATCCCACGGGTTGTATTCCGGCGTGAAGTGTTCCGCGACCAGCTTCTCGTCACCGAGGATCTTGGTGGAGAACTTGGTCAGCAGCGCGCGCGCGGACTCGGGCCGGCGGCGGCAGAACTGGTAGAAGCCGGTGCTGAACAGAATGTTCTTCGTGCGAATGACGCTGTGCGCCATGCCCGCGGGGAGGTACTTGCGAATCCTGTCGGCCAGCTTGTCCCTACCGGGCACCGCGCTGATCCAGGTGGGCGAGCGCTGCAGCATCGTCACATGGTTCGCCGTGCGCGACATGGAGGGCACGAGAGTGACTGCAGTGGCACCACTTCCGATCACGACGACGTTCTTGCCCGCGTAGTCCAGATCCTCCGGCCAGAACTGCGGATGGACCGTGGTTCCGGCGAACGTGTCGAGGCCGGCAATGTCGGGGTTGTACCCCTTGTCGTAGTCGTAATATCCGGCGCAGCAGTACAGGAAGCCGCACGTCATCTGCGTGGTGGAGGTGCCGGACTCGTCGGTGACCTGCAGCGTGAGAGTCCACGTCGCATCGGCCGTGCTGTAGTCGGCGTCGACGACCTTCGTGCCGTACCGGATACGACGGTCGATACCGAACTCGGCGGCGGTCTCCTTGATGTAGTCCAGGATCGTCTCGCCGTCGGCGATGGACTTCTCCGCGCGCCACGGCTTGAACTGGTAACCCAACGTGTACATGTCGGAATCCGAGCGCACCCCCGGGTAGCGGAACAGATCCCACGTGCCGCCCATGCTGGTTCGCGCCTCGAGAATCGCCCAGGTCTTGTCGGGATGCTCCGTCGACAAGCGGTAGCCCGCGCCGATTCCGGACAGTCCTGCCCCGACGACGACCACGTCGACGTGCTCGAGGGTCGAATCGGTGAACGACGGATCGAGATGATCGGCTGTGGATGTCATACGACCAGTCTCCCGACTCCGACGCGACATTACTTGACTCTGGACGACATGTCCTTGATTCTTGGCGACATGCCCGCTATTCGATCCGCCGGTTTGAGAGGCTTCCGCGCCACGGTGGCCGAACTGGGGGGCGACGCGGAGAGCTACGCGGTCGCCGCCGGACTTCCCGTTGCCGCGCTGGACGCGGACGACCTCCTGGTCGAGGACGTCGCCATGGCCGGCGTGCTCGAGATCGCGGCCGCGGAACTCGACTGCCCCGATCTCGGACTCCGCATCGCCCGCCGACAGGACCTCGGCATGCTCGGCCCGCTCGCATTGGCGATCCAGAACTCGGCGACCGTGGGTGAGGCCCTCGAGTGCACGGAGCACTACCTCTTCATCCATGCCCAGTCGCTGTCTCTGCATCCCGAGCGTGACCCCTACGGAACACCGGGAATCGTCGGATTGAGGTACGGCACCAGGCCCGGCATCATCGCACCGATCCAGGGCACCGACATGGGTCTGGGATTCCTGCACCGGGCCACCATCGCGCTGGTCGGTGGTCCGTACGGTCTGAGGTCCGTCGAGCTCCCCTACGTCCCCGTCGCTCCGGTGTCGGTGTACGAGAACTTCTTCGGCGTCGCCGTCCGGACCGGCCGACCGGCCGCCATCCTGCGGGTGCCGGCATCCCTGATGAACCGGCCCATGCACGGCGGCGACTCCAACCTGCACCGGTTGGCGCTCGCGTTCCTGGCGAGACAGGGCGCCGGACCGACGACCGACGTCACTCCGCGGGTCCGGACCATCCTGCAGCAGTCACTCGGGACCACTCCCCCGCACATCGACCACGCAGCGCGCCTTCTCAGCCTGCATCCACGCACGTTGCAACGCCGATTGTCCGGCGAGAACACCACGTTCGCGGCGATCGTCGACCAGGTCCGGCGCGAGGAGTCGCTCCGCTACCTGACGACGACATCGCTGCCCATGAGTCAGATCGCCGCCGCCGTCGGACTGTCCGAGCAGTCGACGTTCACCCGCGCGTGTCGCCGATGGTGGGACCTCACTCCCACCGACGTCCGTCGCCACGGTCCGGGCGACGGCCGACGCCTCAGCTGAAAGCGCTGGACGGAAGCTCTTTCTCGTCGTCCACGATGGCAGCGACGATGCGCGCGGCGACGTCGTCCGGATCGAGTCCCGTCGGCATCGACGGCGCCGTGCCGGAGATCGCACGCGTCGCCAGTCCGGTCTCGGTGTGGGGCGGACGGGCATCGACCACCCGCACCTTGCGTCGACGCGCCTCGGGTCGTACCGCCTCGACGAATGCGCTGATACCGGCCTTCGCCGCGCAGTAGGCCGCCATCCCGCCGACAGGCTTCTCGGCGATGACCCCACTGATGCTGAGGATGACGCCCCCGGCCTCGACGCGGGTCAGGGCGGACCGCACGAGGCGCAGCGGCGCCAACAGGTCGACGAGCAACAGGTCGTCCACGGTGTCGTCGTCCACCTCCGCTGCCGGCCCGAACGCCACGACTCCCGACGCGATCACGACTCCGTCGAGGTGGCCGACGTGCGACGTCGCCTGCACGACGAGGTCTTCCGGTGCACCGGGGTGGGCCAGGTCTGCTGCCACGACGTGCGCCCCGTCCACGCCGAGCGCGGACAGCGCGTCCTCCGACCGTCCCGAGATCGTCACGGTCGCACCCGCGTCGACGAGACGCGCGGTGATCCGCGAGCCGAGAGCACCCGAGGCGCCCGTGACCAGGAAATGCTTACCGGCGAGTTCCATGTCAGACGCCCATCTCGGAGAGCGAGCCGACGGTCGCCGCGGTGGCCGACCGCGTCCAGGCGACGGGATCCTGCCCCTGCGGGCTCACACACACCGTGTCGACGCCCAGGGCGGCGAATCCTTCCATCTCACGGAGGAACCCGGCACCGTCCGCGACCGGATCGAGCGAGGTGATGATGGTCTTCTCGATATCCGCGTAGAGGCGTCCCTCGCGCTCGCAGTGACCGCGCAGGACGTCGAGCTTGTGGGCGACGGTGTCCTGGTCGGGCGCGAAAAGGTTGCAGAGTGAGCCGTACCGCGCGACGAAGGCCAGCGTCTTCTTCTCCCCGGACCCGCCGATCATGATGGGCGGCTCGGGGCGCTGCAGCGGTTTCGGCTCACAGATCGTCTCGGCCAACGAGTAGTGCTGTCCGTCGAACGGACCGTCGTCGTCGCTCCACATCTGCTTGCAGATCCGCACGGCCTCCTCGAGCCGCTCGAATCGCTCGGCCATGGAGGGGAACGGGACACCCAGCCCCTTGTGCTCGCGTTCGTACCAGGCTGCGCCGATACCCAGCATCGCCCGACCCCCGGACAGGACGTCGAGCGTCGTGACGGTCTTGGCCAGCAGACCCGGATGGCGGTAGGTCACGCCGGTGACCAGCAGGCCCAGCCTGATGCGCTCGGTCCGTCCCGCGAGGAACCCCAACGAGGTGTAGCCCTCGAGCATCGGGTCCTGCGCGGTGGCGAGGTTCTCCATCTGGAACCAGTGATCCATCAGCGTGAACAGGGTGCACCCCCCGTCCTCCGCGGCGCGTGCGCTGTCCGAGAGCAGTCCGGCCGTCGCGGCGGCCCCGCCCGGAAGGGTGAAGTACGGATAATGAACGGCCAACTGCACGATGGGGTCTCCTCGTTCGTCTCTCGCAACGGATCTGCTGCTACTTCGTCCCTGCGTACGGTTCCGGACCGTCGGAAGTCACGGCGAGGGAACATTCGGGATCGTCGCGCGTTGTTCGGAGTGTGAATGAATCGGCTCCGACTCGGACAGTAGTGGCAACGGCTTTCGGCGGCCCGGAGGTCGTCGAGATACGTGAGGTGGACCTGGGCGAACCCGGCGACGGCATGGTTCTCGTCGAGGTACGGGCGGCCGGGGTGAACCCCATCGACTACAAGCTCTACAGCGGCGCGTTCGGCACCGACTCCAGTCGCCTTCCGATGCCGCTGGGTGCCGAAGCATCCGGTGTCGTGCTGGCCGTCGGAGCGAATGCAGACGGCCCTGCGGGTCCCGTGTCGGTCGGAGACGAGGTCATCGTTCTCGCCGACGGCGCGTATGCCGAGCGCATCATCGCCCCGGCGGGCTCGGTCCTGCCCAAGCCCGCTTCTCTCGATTGGGCCGAGGCGGCGTCGTATCTCCTCACGGCTGCCACCGCCTGGGACATCGTCGAACTGTCCGGCGTCGGCGAGGGCGACTGCGTGCTGATCCATGGCGCGTCCGGGTCCGTGGGCTCACAGGCGGTCCAACTCGCCGTCCATCGCGGTGCGCAGGTGATCGGTACCGCGAGTCCTCGCAATCTGGACGCGGTGCGTGCACTCGGCGCCGTGGCCGTTCCCTACGGCGACGGTCTGCTCGACCGTGTCCGGACCGCCGCACCGGACGGAGTCGACGTGGCGCTGGACACCGTCGGAACCGACGAGGCGGTGGACGTGTCGCTGGCCCTGGTCGAGGACCGCACCAGGATCGTCACCATCGCGGCATTCGGACGGGCCGCGGACGAAGGTTTCCCGTCCGTGGGCGGGGGGAACGCGGAGAGCGCAGCCCGTCGTGAACGTGCCCGCCTGACGTTGCTCGACCTCGCGGGGTCCGTGGTCACCGTGACGATCGCCGCGAAGTACCCGTTGGACGAGGCTGCGAGGGCTCATCGCGAACTGGGCACGAATCACCCGCGCGGAAAGTACGTTCTCGAACCCTGACCGGCAGGTCGGGCCGCAGCAGACTACCGTTGTCCCCGAGAACACAGACATTTTAGGAGTGGACACATGAGCGTCGAGACGAACGAGAAGAAGCGTCACCGCGTCGTCGTCATCGGTTCCGGATTCGGTGGCCTCTTCGGCACGCAGGCCCTCAAGCGAGCCGATGTGGACGTCACGCTCATCGCGCGTACCACCCACCACCTGTTCCAGCCGTTGCTGTACCAGGTTGCCACCGGCATCCTGTCCGTCGGCGAGATCGCCCCCGCAACCCGCGTCATCCTGCGCAAGCAGAAGAACGCCGAGGTGTTGATGGGTGACGTCGAGACCATCGATCTGACGAACAAGACGGTCACGTCGCGCCTGCTCGAGCGTGAGACGGTGACGCACTTCGACAGCCTGATCGTCGCGGCCGGTGCCCAGCAGTCGTACTTCGGCAACGATCACTTCGCCGAGTTCGCGCCGGGTATGAAGACCATCGACGATGCCCTCGAGCTGCGTGGACGGATCCTCGGCGCGTTCGAGCAGGCCGAGCTGTCGACGGACCCTGCGGAGCGCGAGCGTCTGATGACGTTCGTCGTCGTCGGCGCAGGCCCCACCGGTGTCGAGCTGGCCGGCCAGATATCGGAGCTGGCCAACCGCACCCTCGACGGAGCGTTCCGCAACATCGATGCCAGGGACGCCAAGGTCGTCCTGCTCGACGCTGCGCCCGCCGTTCTGCCGCCGATGGGCAAGAAGCTCGGCGAGAAGGCAGCCAAGCGCCTCGAGAAGCTGGGCGTCGACATCCAGCTCAACGCTATGGTGACCGGCGTCGACAACGACGGTCTGACCGTCAAGGAGAAGGACGGCACCGAGCGTCGCATCGAGGCCCAGTGCAAGGTGTGGTCGGCCGGCGTGCAGGCCAGCCCCCTCGGCAAGCAGCTCGCCGACCAGTCCGACGGCACCGAGGTGGACCGAGCCGGACGTGTCGTCGTCGAGCCCGATCTGACCATCAAGGGCCACCCCGAGGTCTTCGTCGTCGGCGACATGATGTCGGTGAAGGACGTTCCCGGCATGGCGCAGGGCGCCATCCAGGGTGCGAAGTACGCCGTGAAGCAGATCAAGGCGTCGCTCGACGGACAGAGCCCGGCCGAGCGCAAGCCGTTCTCGTACTTCGACAAGGGCTCGATGGCCACCGTGTCGCGTTTCAGCGCGGTGTGCAAGGTCGGCAAGCTCGAGTTCGGTGGCTTCATCGCATGGGTCGCGTGGCTCGGCCTGCACCTCTTCTACCAGGTGGGATACCGCAACCGCTTGACGACGGTCATCTCGTGGTTCGTGACCTTCCTGGGTCGCGGTCGCGCGCAGATGGCGTCGACCGAGCAGCAGGTGTTCGCCCGTCTCGCGATCGAGCAGTTGCACACTCTCGAGAAGGAGAACCGCGTCGAGGGCATCTCCATCCCGACGCGCACGGTCGAGGCGACCAGCAAGGCCGCCGACCGCGAGTCCGGCGTCACGGTGGACGCCGAGGGTCGGCAGAAGCAGCAGGACAGCACCGAGAAGCGTGCCGCGTCGGGTGCGTCCCCCACGGCGGAGGAACGTCAGGGAGCAGAACCGTCCTCGGCGGAGTCCGCAGGAGCCAAGCGCGCAGGCTGAACGACCGGTAGCCGATGGCCGAGCCAGGTGGAGAGAGTTCCACCGCCGGCCATCGGCATCGTCGTGTCCAGGGCCGATCGCACATCACCGGTGGCGTCCGGCAAGGCCGTCGAGGGCCACGTGAGAGTGCTCATCGCCGCCATCGGGGCGAACAGGGCGTCGTGACCGTCGGCTCCCGGCCCGAGGTCCAGCCGGTGACGGAGCACCGGCGTCGTACCGGTATCGACGTCGAACGTTCCCGTCCATCGCCCGAGGTGTTCGCCGGTGCGGCCGAGCTGCACGCGCTCGCGAACCACTGCCCGCGACCCCGTCCCGAGGTGCAGACCGACCGTCGAGTGATGCTCGGCCGACCCCGCGACGATGGTCGGCTCCGGGTCGAAGACCAGGTCCCCACCGTCGTGCACCTCGAGAGACCACCGCGCGTGTGAGACGTCGGTGATGCGTCCAGGGAGGGCCACCGACGCGGCGACGGTGCAGACCTCGAGTCGGGCACCCGCCTCTACGACGATGCGAACCTCGATCGTGTCCCCACCGAGAGGTGTTGCGGCAGAGCCGATCAGATGCACCCGATGCGCTCCTGTCCGCCGGACCGCCAACCCACCGCGGGCCTCGATCCGCGGCGTGCGGGCACGCGACGCCACGATGGTCACGACGGACTGCAACGCCCCGCGGCCGACCGGGGCCGTCAGCTCAGACAGCGACGGCGGCGAGCTGATCTCGCACCCACCTCAGCACGTCGGTCGCGGCCGGATCCTCCGTCAGTGAGATCAACGCGGTCGGCCGCCCTTCGCGCACTCGGACAGCGTCGTTCTCCATGACCGTGAGATCCGCTCCCACCATCGGAGCCAGATCCGTCTTGTTGATGACCAGCAGATCCGAGTACGTCACCCCCGGACCGCCCTTGCGGGGCACCTTGTCGCCGCCGGCCACGTCCACCACGAAGATCTGGACGTCGATGAGTCCGGACGAGAACGTCGCGGTGAGGTTGTCGCCACCCGACTCGACGAGGATGAGATCCAGCGGCGGGTTCGCCTCGATCAAATCGTCGATGGCGTCGAGGTTCGCCGTGATGTCGTCGCGGATAGCGGTGTGCGGGCATCCCCCGGTCTGCACGGCCGTGATGCGCTGGTCGGGCAGCACCGCGTGACGACGGAGGAAGTCGGCGTCCTCCGTGGTGTAGATGTCGTTGGTCAGCACCGCGAGAGACAGCTCGTCCCGCAGTTGTCGGCACAGAGCAGCGACGAGCGCCGTCTTGCCGGATCCCACGGGGCCGCCGATGCCGACCCGCAGAGCCTCGCCGGGTGTGCGAGAACGCTTCGGGCGGTCCAGGTCGTGCGTGTGCGGTTCCCCGTCGATGAGATGCGGAGGCATCGTGAAGGCTCCTTCGGTGTTGTCGGTCAGGACGCGAACAGTGGTCGTTCACGCTGTACGTGGCGTTCGCCCAGGAAGTCGAGCAGCGGGTCGGACAGGTTCTCCAGTCGAGGGAGGCCGGCGGTGACCGAGTCGGCGATGCGGTCGCACTCGCTCGCGAGGCCGATCGTGCAGGCCGCCACGGCACCGGGGTCGAGAGCCAGGAGCCGCTGCGCGGCGATCGCCGCGCCGGTCATCGCGGTGTAGATCTGAACGGACGCGGTCTCCGACGGGGTGGACCCGGTGAGCGCACCGACGACACCGGAGACGACCGGAAGATGCGGACGACGACCGAGCGTCGACCAGTCGTGATCGGGCCACACGGTCTCGGCGAGTCGGCGCAGTCCCCGTCCCTGGGACCGAGAGGCCGCGCGCGCGGCGGGAGACGGTGTGCGAGCGTCCGTCTCGTGATCGGCGTCGACCGGGGACAGGATGCCCGCGCAGACGGCCGCCGCGAGGGACGCCGCGACCGCACCACTGATTCTCATCCGACGACGCAGATACGCGTCGAGAGTCACCACGTCGCGCACGAGGCCTTCCGTGATCGCTTCCTCCACTCCACCGGAGTGCACGTGACCCCCGATGGGCAACCGGGAGTCGGCGAGGGTGAAGAGCATCGCGAGCCCGGACGGTGCAGACAGTGATGTCCTCGGATCCAGTGTCGTCATCAGAACAGGAAGTACCGCTGCGCCATCGGCAGTTCGGTCGCCGGCTGCTCGGTCCACACGTCGCCATCGATACGCACGGTGAACGTGTCGGGATCCACCTCGATGCGCGGCACCGCGTCGTTGTTCACCATCTGCGCTTTGCCGATGCCGCGGACGTTGCCCACGGGCACCAGACGGCGGGAGACGTCGAGCCGGTTCGCGAGACCGTCCTCGAGTGCCTGCGGCGCAACGAAGTGCACGGACGTGGCCGCCGCGGCTTTCGGTGTCGCACCGAACATGGGCCGAGGGAGCTCGGGCTGAGGTGTGGGAATGGACGCGTTCGCGTCGCCCATCGTCGCCCAGGCAATCATGCCGCCCTTGATCACCATGTGCGGACGGACACCGAAGAATGCCGGTTCCCACAACACCAGGTCGGCCAGCTTGCCGGGTTCGATCGAACCGACCTCGGCATCGAGACCGTGCGCCACGGCGGGGCAGATCGTGTACTTGGCGACGTACCGCATGGCGCGGTTGTTGTCCGCACGGTAGTCGCCGGCGAGGAAGCCGCGGCGCTTCTTCATCACGTGCGCGGTCTGCCACGTCCGCAGGACGACCTCCCCGATCCGGCCCATGGCCTGGGAATCGCTCCCGATCATCGAGATCGCTCCCATGTCGTGCAGCAGGTCCTCGGCGGCGATCGTCGACGGTCGGATCCGACTTTCCGCGAACGCGAGATCCTCCGGAATCGACGGACTGAGGTGGTGGCACACCATCAGCATGTCGAGGTGCTCGTCGAGAGTGTTGACCGTGTGCGGCCGAGTGGGATTGGTGGAGCTGGGGAGTACGTGGGGCTGCGAGGCGACGGTGATGATGTCGGGTGCGTGACCGCCTCCGGCTCCCTCCGTGTGATAGGAGTGGATTCCTCGACCGGCGATCGCACCGAGCGTGTCCTCGACGAAGCCGGCCTCGTTGAGGGTGTCCGAGTGGAGTGCGGCCTGAACGCCCGCTTGATCGCACACCGTCAGGCAGGCGTCGATGGCGGCGGGTGTCGATCCCCAGTCCTCGTGCAGCTTGAAACCCGATGCGCCGGCGCGCAACTGCTCCCACATCGCATCGGGTGAGACCGTGTTGCCCTTGCCCAGCAGCGCCACGTTCATCGGCCATCCGTCGAGAGCCTCGAGCATGCGTGCGAGGTGCCATGCGCCCGGAGTGACCGTGGTGGCCTTAGTCCCCTCGGCGGGACCGGTGCCGCCGGCGATGATCGTGGTGATGCCTCCGCCGAGCGCTTCCTCCATCAACTGCGGTGCGATCAGGTGCACATGGCAGTCGATGGCTCCGGCGGTGAGAATCCTGCCGTTGCCGGCGATGATCTCGGTGGAGGGTCCGATGACGAGGTCCGGATGCACCCCGGACATCGTGTCGGGGTTGCCCGCCTTGCCCAGCGCGACGATACGGCCGTCGCGGATACCGACGTCGGCCTTGATGATTCCCCAGTGGTCGAGCACGACCACGCCCGTGATGATCGTGTCCGGCGCGCCGTCGGCACGGGTGGCGCGGGACTGACCCATCGACTCGCGGATCACCTTGCCGCCGCCGAAGACGGCTTCGTCACCGGCGAGACCCGGCCCGCCGCAACGGTCCTCGGTGATCTCGACGACGAGATCGGTGTCCGCCAACCGGATTCGATCGCCGGTGGTGGGCCCGTAGAGCTGCGCGTACCGCGATCGGTCGAGAAAGGACATCAGAGTCCGCCCGTCGTCTCGACCGCATCCAGACGACCGGGAGGCGTCAGCGAGATTCCGTACACCTCACGGGATCCGCCGATGTCGACGGCGGTCACGCGATGCGCGATACCCGGTTCGAAACGCACAGCCGTTCCCGCAGGGATGTCGAGCCGCTTGCCGTGTGCCGCTTCACGGTCGAACGTCAAGGCGGCGTTCGACTGCGGCAAGTGCACGTGGCTGCCGACCTGTACGGGACGGTCGCCGTCGTTGACCACGTCCAGCGTGACGGTTGCCCGGCCGGCGTTGAGTTCGATCACACCGTCCTCGACGAGGATCTCGCCCGGAACGATTCTGCCGTCATCCATGCGCTCGGCGCCCTTCATGAAATGGGATCGTGGACGGTGATGAGCTTGGTGCCGTCGGGAAAGGTCGCCTCGACCTGCACCTCGGGCAGCATCTCCGGGATGCCGTCCATGACGTCCTCCCGGGTGAGCACCTCGCGTCCCGACGACATCAGTTCGGCGACGGTCCGCCCGTCACGTGCACCTTCGAGGAGGTGATCGGTGATGACGGCGATCGCTTCGGGGTGATTGAGCCGCAGACCGCGCTGACGTCGCCGACGCGCGAGTTCGGCGGCGTAACTGAGCAGCAGTCGCTCCTGCTCGTGCGGCGACAGTCTCATGCCTCGACCCTGCTCACTGGTGTGACGTCCTTTCGGGAATGCGACTGCGGCTCCGCAATGCTGGCACGCGGCGGGGCATCGTGCACGGCAGGCGGGAATCGCCCGGTTTCAGGCTCCGCCGATGGCCGCGGTGTCCTCGATGTTCTGCAGCCGCACCTGACCTCGCGCGATCAGCCGGTCCGACTCGTCGGTGATCGTGACCGTCCAGATCTGCTGAGTGCGTCCGCGGTGCACCGGAACCGCTTCCGCGGTCAGGACTCCGGCGCGAGCTGCGCGGATGAAGTCGGTGGTGTTGTTCACTCCCACCACGTGGCCGCGGCCCCCGAGCCACAATGCTGCAGCGGTGCTGGCGACGGACTCGATGACGGAACAGTGCACTCCCCCGTGCACGATGCCGAACGGCTGCAACAGCTCGTCGCGGACAGTCCACCGCGCGGTGACGCGATCGGGTTCGAGATCGTGGAACTCGAGACCGATGAGCTTGCCGAAACCGGTGTCGAGCTGCGCTCTCATGTCGTCCAGGGACGTCGTGGGTTCGGTCATCGGGAGACTCCTCGTGGCTGCCGGGATGGAAGTCCCAGTGAACCAACAGGGTCGGACCGAAAAGTCGGCGGGCCTCGCAGTGGTGTGCGAGGCCCGCCGGGGCACGGATGCCGGT
>NZ_JXQS01000036.1:0-175669 GCF_000834565.1 Rhodococcus sp. MEB064 | reverse complement strand
GTATCGGCTCGGAGATGAGCTACGTCGACGGCCGCGACGTCGGCATCGCGTACCAGGTGGGCACCACACCTTTCGGAGTGATGCTCGACCAGCACGGGAAGATCAAGGCCAAGGGCCTCTGCAACCACATGGCCCAGGTCGAAAGTCTGCTCAACGCACTCGAATCCGACACCCCGTCGCTCCAGCACCTCCATACCCGCGCCGCCGCGAACCGCGCGGGCGTCGCCTGACCATTTCCCACCCAGACTTCTTGAGCGGAGAGCACATGGACCAACACTCGCACCCACACGATCCGCAGTCCGCGGCCGGCACCGAGCAGCGCTTCCCTGTCGACGAGAACACCGTCGCCGAGCAGGCGGAGTGGATGGCAGGACGAGGCGGGAGTTTCGCCAGCAGGTCCGGTCGCAGACTGTCCGAACGCGTGTCGCGCCGATCGATGATCTCGAGGATCGGCCGCTGGACGCTGGGAGCCTCGGGGGTCGCCGTCGTGAGCTCGCTCCCGGTCTCGCGCGCCTACGCCCAGGAAACCCCCGCGGCGCCCACCCCGGAACCGCAGGTACCCGAGTACACCGGATCCAATCCGGCCGAATGCGACTACTGGCGGTGGTGCAGCATGGACGGAACCTCCTGTGCTGCATGTGAAGGCGGTGGACTCACCACCTGCGCCCCGGGGTCCAAGCCCGGTGCGGAATTCTGGGTCGGCTGCTGTACCAACCCGGCCGACGGCAAGACCTACCTGATCGCCTACTACGACTGCTGCGGTGCACCGAGCTGCTCCAACGCCTTCTGCGGCGAACCGGACATGCAGGCGACGATGTACAACCCGGTCAGCGGCAGCTACGACCAGGAAATCATCTGGTGCGTATCCGACGAATCCCAGGCGTACACGTGCACCATGGCGCCGATCGTCGGCGCCGACTGCCAGGCACGTCCGGCAGCGCGGCCCAAGGTGGGTGCGGGCTCGTGAGGCGACCACGTTCTGCGCTGCTCGTCGCAGCGCCCCTGGCCGCGCTGCTCGCCGTGACGTCGTGCAGTTCCTCGAGCGACGACACCGAGGATGCCGCGTCGTCGACCGACGTGACCTATCCCAGCGTCGATTTCACGGCGCCGGGCGACGGTATCGGACTCGGAACCGAGGATCAGGAGATCACCGGTGAGATTCCCGAACCGCTGCACGTCGGGGAGATCACGCCGATCGGCGCCGACCAGATTCTGGGTATCGAGGGCGGCTTCGGCAAACTCGAGATGACGGTCAACGCCATCGACCCGGCATCCGGGGACATCACCACCCGTGTCACTGTCGGCCCCGGTATCTGGGATCCCGTCGTACACGGCTTCGTCGGCGAGACGGCCAGTGACCCTGCCGTTCTCGCGGCCGAGGTCTGGCGCCCGCGTGGATCCCGCGGCGCTGCGGATTTCGTCGTCAGTACGTACTCCGGCAACCTGCTCGAGCCGAAGGAAGCCGTCCTTCCCGATGTAGCCCGAGTGCATTCGCGCGAAGGCTCGAACGCCGTCACCTCGGACGGCAAGTACTTCGTCAGCTGGGACGACGGCCTCTATGGAATCAGGGTGGTCGACCTGGAAGCGGGTACGGAAAGCGGTGCTCTTCGCATCGTGGGGTGTGGCCCGTTCACGTGGATGGTCGGTCACGACCTCTACAGCGTGTGCGAAGACACCCGAGAGTTGCTGCACATCAACATCGGTGACGACGGAGTGCCCACCGAGGTGGGCCGCGAGAAGGTCCTGCCCGACGACTTCGTCAGCGCCCGCAAGACGACGTTCGCTGCCGACGCGTCGAAGGCTCTGCTCGTGAGCGAGAACGGTGACGTCTTCGTGTTCGACTTCTCCGACGGCCTTCCGACCGCACCCGTCACTCCCGTCGGCAACGCCGGTGATCCGTCGGGCCGGTTCTCCGAGAATGTCATCAATGCCGACGGGACTCGTCTCGCCGTCACGTACACCGACAGCATCATTCATCCGGACTCCGCACGTGGCGGTTCGGTGGCCAAGGTGGTGGTGTTCGACGCCGCGAACCTCGCACCCGTTCGGTCGTACTCGTTGGCCGACATCGGGATCGAGAGCTTCACCTCCATGGCGTACAGCGTGGACGGTCGCACCTTCTACGTGCTGGGCGACGGCGCGGAAGTCGACGGTGAAGCTCCGCAGAAGCTGGTCGGCTTCGATGCCACCAGCGGCGAGCAGGTCTCGTCCGTCGACCTGGACGGCAACGTGAATGCGGTGACGACGCTGATCACTCCCGAGGTGATCGAATGACTCGACCGGCACCCCGGTCGATGCTCGATCGCCGACGGTTCCTGTCCTTGGCGACAGCCGGCGTAGGCCTGGCAGGAATCGGCGCACTCGGTGTGGCCGGATGCAGTTCCGATTCCGGATCTGCATCCGGCTCCGGCGAGAAGCTCGACTACATCTCGCCCACGGACCCGGAAGTTGCTGCGGCCGAGGCAGCGCGGACGTCGACGGGTCGGACCGCCTCGTTCGCACTCGCCGCGGGTCTCTCGACCGTCGACCTCGGCGGCCGACTGGTGAACACGTGGACCTACGGCGCCGGTGCCGTTGCGCCGGAACTGCGGTTGAGCGCGGGAGACACTCTGACCGCGTCGGTCAGCAACGGTGTTCCTGCCGACACCAGCATCCATTGGCACGGCATCCGGGTCCGCAACGACATGGACGGTGTGCCACCGGTGACGCAGGCAGCCATCGCGTCGGGAACTTCGTTCGACTATTCCTTCGTCGCACCTGATCCCGGAACGTACTGGTATCACTCGCACTCGGGCCTGCAGGCCGACCGCGGTCTGTTCGGTGCTCTGGTCGTCGAAGACCCGAACGATGCATCGGGTGCCGACGCGGATGCCGTTCTCGTGCTGGACGACTGGGTCGACGGGATGGGAACGACACCCGACGCCGTGATGGCCGCTCTCAACCCCGCTCTGAGCGGCGGACATGCCGGCCACGGCGGAGGCGCAGCCATGCCGGCTCCCATCGGTGCAGACGACGCCGCGGTGGCGACGTCACTGACCTCGGGCGGACACGGCGACTCCGCCGTCCTCGGCGGTATGACCCAGCACATCGCCTACCCGATGCACCTCGTCAACGGCCGACCTCCGAACGATCCGGCGGTGATCGAGGCTGCGCCGGGATCCCGGTTGCGACTGCGCATCATCAACGCAGGTGCCGAGACGCCGTATCGATTCGCCGTCGCCGGTCACCGGCTGACAGTGGTGGCAGTGGACGGTTACGACGTGGTGCCCACCGACACGGACGCCATTCTGATCGGCATGGCGCAGCGCTACGACGTCATGGTGACCGTTGCCTCCGGTGCGTGGCCCGTCGTCGCCGCGGTCGAAGGCAGGCCGGGGTACGCGTCGACAGTTCTCCGGAGCACCGACGCGGTGCCTCTCGCGAACCCCGATGTGGGGGGCACTATCCCCGAGTTGTCGCGGCAACTGGTCCTCGAGAGTGATCTCCGCCCGGCCGAGAGCGTCGTTCTGTCCCCGAAGCCGGTGGACCGCGACTACCGGGTCGATCTGCTGCAGGCGGGCGACCGCTACGTGTGGGCGATGGCCGGAGCCGATGCGGGCAAGCTCGTCATGAAGCAGGGCGAGCGCGTGCGCATCACGATGACCAACACCTCCACGATGTGGCACCCGATGCACACGCACGGCCACACTTTCGCGATACCCGACTACGGCGGCCTGCGCCGCGACACGGTCAACGTCCTCCCCGGCACCTCCCTGGCGATCGAGTTCGACGCGGACAACCCGGGGGAGTGGATGTTCCATTGCCACAACGCCTATCACTTCGAAGCGGGTATGACCGCGAACATGATGTACATCAGATGAGAGGCACAGTCATGAAGAGAATTCTCGTACTTCTCGCGATCCTGTCGGCACTTCTCGGGCTCACCGCCTGCAGCAGCGAGGAGGAGGGGAGTGCGGCACCGGCTGCGACGGTCACGGTGGAGAACATGAGCTACAACCCCGCGTCGGTCACCATCAAGAAGGGTGAGACGGTGCAGTGGGTATTCGCAGACAACGGATTGCCGCACGACGTCGTGGAAGACAGTAGCGGCCTGTTCACGAGCGAGCTCCTGACCGAGGGCGACTACTCCTACACCTTCGACGAGGCCGGGACCTTCGACTACCACTGCACACCGCACCCGATGATGCTCGGAACAGTGATCGTCGAAGAGTGAGAACCGTTGTCGCTGTTGCCGTTCTGCTCCTGGCCGTGGGCTGCACGTCGGAGCCCGATGTCGACGCGACAGTGCTGATCAGCAACATCAGGTTCGAACCGCGGGAGGTGCACATCCCGGTGGGCGGCACCGTCGAGTGGACTTTCGACGACGGGGGTCTGCTGCACGAGGTCCATGCCGACGGCGTGTTCGACAGTGGTGTCAACGGCGACAGCACCTTTCGGTTCACCTTCGAGGAGGCCGGGGACGTCGAGTACCACTGCTCCATCCATCCCTACATGTCAGGAACCATCCACGTCGGCTGACGTGACCGAAGAACTGGAGGCACCATGACCACCATCATCGACCACACCGCGCTGCAACAGGACATGCCGCAGATGCGTCCGACGCTGACCGGATCCGTCGGGGTCCGCACACGTGCCGGCCTGACTGCGGCGTTGGCAGCTGTGGGCGCAGGCGCGGCACTCGTGGCGGCACCCAGTCCCTCGGTGGGTCTGGCCGGAGCGGCAGTCGGCGCAGGCGCCGTCACCGCTCTGGCCGCCAACTGGTCGACGTGCGGCATGTCCGTCGCCGGCGTCGTCGTGGCCCCCAAACAGCCCGGCCGCGCGGGGTCGTCGACTCCGATGCGACGGTTGGGGTGGCATGCGCTGGGATCGGTAGCCACGGGTTCGGTGACCGGTGTAGCGGTCGGCGTTCTCGGACATCTGGCGCTCGGTTCAGTGCCGGTGGGCCTCCTTCTCGGCGTATGGGCAACGCTTGCACTGCTGTACGGACTGCACGAGCTCGGCGTCCTCCGTATGCCGACTCCGATGCGTCGACAGCAACTTCCGCGCCACCTCCGTCGGAGCATGGAACCGTGGAAAGTGTCGCTGCTCTTCGGCGCGATCATCGGCCCCGGCTTCCTGATCTACATCAGGTCCAGTGCCTACTACCTGATGGCGCTGGGAGTTGCCGCGGTCGGCTCGCCGATCCTGGGCGCCGCGGTCTTCGTCGCAGTCTCCCTCGGTCGGTGCATGCCCAGTGCGCTCGCGATCCTGCACACCCGACGCGGCGGATCGATGCCCGGCTTCCTGTCGTTGATGTGCCTCGTCGACCGTCGGGTCCAGGCGCTCACAGGAGCTGTCCTGGTGGGACTCGCTGTCTACGCGGGCATCGCAGCCCTGTGATCGGTCGGTGCGGCCGACGGGAATCGTCGGCCGCACCGATCAGACCCACCCCACGCCCATGAGCGGCTGCTGGTGTTCGCAGATCGAGTACTGGGGCTCCCACGGGAAGTGGCCATCCAGATCCGGCCAGACCAGCTGTAGCGCAGTAAAATTCGTATACAGGGCGTCGGTGACCACCATGTCCGAGGTGGTGACGACCTGGATGACGACGATGTCGGGCTCCTCACCCGACGCACTGTGGATCTTGATCCCCGACGTCAACCCGAACCCCGCCACCATCTGCGATGCCATGTCGTTGAGCAGACTGCCCGAGAGGTGCAGCGGAAGTCCGTAGACGATCAGCTCCGGCAGTGAACGTTCCGTGAGCCCCGTCGTATAGGCGAAGTCGGGGTGCTCGTGTCCTGAGCCCGCGACCGCCGTCACCGCCCACCCATGGCGAGCGATTTTCTTCTTGATGTCTGGCACAGAAATGCACCCGTTGCACATAAATTCCCCCCGGAAGTCGATGCGGAGGGAGAAGGTAGCGCGGTGGTCCGACAGGCCCTTCCGCGATTCGAGGGTCGCGATGTCAGCGGTGGAGTTTCTGCTCCTCTCCGCACCGAAATGCGCGGGATCCCGCGCCGAAAGTCCCCGAGAGGAGCGGAAACGCCCACTACTAGCCTTGCGCTGCCTTCAGGTGCCCCTCGGACACGGCCTTGAGGTGGGTGAGGTCCGAGGCCACGGTCGCGAAGGTGTAGCCCTGCGCCAGGCGCCGCGCAGCGACCTCGCCGGAGGGGGTGTGGATGCCGGCCGCGATACCTGCAGCGGCGGCTGCCTCCTGCACTCGCACCACAGCAGCGTCGAACACGTCGTCCACGGAGCTGTCCGAGGGGGAGGCGCCACCGACGGCGATGCGCAGATCCGACGGTCCGACGTACACGCCGTCGAGTCCGGGCACGGCGCAGATGGCCTCGACGTTCTCGAGGCCGTCGGGGGTCTCGATCATCGCGAGCACCACGACACCGTCGTTCGCGTCGGCGGGCAGGGGGCCGACGCGCAGCTGTGAGCGCATCGGGCCGTACGAGCGCACGCCGGCAGGTGGGTAGCGCACGTAGGAGACGGCGCGGGCGGCGTCCTCGGCGGTGTCGATCAGCGGCACGATGACGCCGCGCGCACCGGCGTCGAGCGCCTTGCCGATGTAGGTCTGGTCGTTGGACTCGACCCGCACGAGTCCGGCCGGGCCCTGCGCCGCGTCGATGGCGGTGAGTCCGCGCAACATCCCGTCGTAACCGATGAGGCCGTGCTGCAGATCGAGGCAGATGTAGTCCCACCCGACGTGGGCGAGCCACTCGGTGGAGACGGGGGAGTCGATGACGGACCAGTAGCCCAGTGCCCGTTCACGGGAACGGATGCGACGGGCGAAATCGGCGGCAGACATGAAGGGTTCCTATCGGTTGTAGGCAGGCATGGGACCGCGCATGGCCGCACCGACCTCGTCGCACGCGGCGACGACGTCGTCGGAGAGCGGACCGCGGCCCAGTGCGTCGATGTTGGCCTGTAGGTGGCTGGTCTTGGAGCCGCCCAACAGAATCGGCCCGGTGAGGGGCTTCGATCGCAACCAGCGCAGGGCGAGCTCGGTGAGCGGCATGCCGGCGTCCGACGCCACCGCGGACAAGCGTGTGATCGCGTCGAAGATCTGGGTGTTCCAGTACCGCTCGCGGTACATCTCGGCCAGGCGCGAATCGCCGAACCGTCCCTCGCCGGGCGCTTCGTCGAACGAGTGCTTGCCGGTGAGGAGCCCGCCGCCAAGCGGGTTGTAAACCATCGTGGTGATGCCACTGACGGCGGCGAACTCGGCGTACTCCTCCTCGATGCGGCGGGCCAACAGGTTGTAGAGCTGCTGCGCGACGACGGGTCGCGGCGCACCCACCTCGTCGCACACGCGATTCACCTCGGCGATCTGCCAGGCAGCGAAATTCGAGACGCCCAGCGCCCCCACCTTGCCTTCGGCCACCAACTTGGCGACGGTCCCGAGGGTGTCCTCGAGCGACGACGCGCGGTCGGGCTGGTGCAGGTAGAAGAGGTCGACGTGGTCGGTGCCGAGCCGGCGCAGGCTGGCTTCGAGTCCGAGCCGCAGCCCCTCGGGCGACAGGGGCGAGTGGCCGTCGGCGTCACCGAGGAACATGCCGCCCTTGGTGGCGAGGGTGACCTCGTCACGTCGACCAGCGAGCAACTGCGCCAGGATGCGCTCGGACTCGCCGCCCGCGTATCCGTTGGCAGTGTCGATGTGGGTGATGCCGGCGTCGAGTGCGGTGTCGAGCAGAGCGCGCGAACCCTCGAGGTCGACAGTGTCACCGAAGGTCATGGTGCCCAGTACCATCGGGCCGAAAGACAGGGAGCCGAACATCATGCGGGTACTCCAGAGGTAGGTGCCGGTCGACCCGACAGAACGTAGCGCGGCTTGACGCCCTCCATCGTGGAGGGGTCGAGCGCCGCGGCGCGCAGGGCTGCCGTGTACGGGTGCTGCGGGTTGGTCAGAACGTCTGTGGTGGCGCCGCTCTCGACCACGCCGCCCTTGCGCATGACGACGACGTTGTCGCTGATCTCCCGCACCACGCCGAGGTTGTGCGAGATGAAGACGTACGTGATGCCGGTGTCGTGCTGGATGGTGCGGAGCAAGTCGAGCACCTGTGCCTGCACCGACACGTCGAGCGCACTGGTGGCTTCGTCGCACACGAGGATCTCGGGTTCGGACGCCAGGGCGCGCGCGATGCCGATGCGTTGACGCTGACCTCCCGAGAACTCACCGGGACGGCGGTGCAGGGAGGACGCCGGCAGCTGGACCTGGTCGATCAGCTCGGCGGCACGTCGGGCCCGGTCCGCCTTGGAGCGAACACCTTTGAGGCGCAGCGGCTCACCGACGATGTCGACGGCCGTGAGATGCGGATCCAGCGAACCGTACGGGTCCTGGAAGACCATCTGCACGCGCGAGCGGAAGGGCTTGAGGGCTCGCTCCTTCATCCCGGCGATATCCACACCGTCGACGAGGATGCGTCCCGACGTCGGTGTCAGGAGCCGGACGATGGCTTTGGCGATGGTTGATTTGCCGCAGCCGGACTCGCCGACGATGGCAAGGGTCTGGCCTTTGTCGACGCTGAAGCTGACACCGTCGACGGCGCGGAAGGTGCCGGTGGCGACGGGATATTCGACGACCAGGTCGTCGACGGTCAACAGGCTCATGCCGGGACTCCTTGATCGGCGGGTGCGCCCGACCAGGTGCCCAGCTGGGGAACCGCGTCGAGAAGCTTCTTGGTGTAGGCGTTCTGGGGATTGCGAACCATCGACTGGGCGTCGCCGCTCTCGACGAACCGGCCCGACTTCATGACGTGGATCCGGTCGGACATCAGCCGGGCCACACCCAGGTCGTGGGTGATGAGCAGCATGCCGATGCCGGTGCGCTCCTGCAGTTCGAGCATGAGGTCGAGGATGCTGGCCTGGACGGTGACGTCGAGTGCGCTGGTGGGCTCGTCGGCGACGATGAGGTCGGGATCGGCGGCCAGGGCGCATGCGATGAGGACACGCTGCAACATGCCGCCCGACAACTGGTGCGGGTACCTGTTCAGCTGGTCCGCCGGGTTGACGATGTGGACCTGGTCGAGCAACTCGACGGCGCGGGTGGTCTGCGCGGACTTGCCGCGAACGCCGCTGTGGTGAATGGCCTCTCGCAGCTGCGACCCCACCGTGTGGACGGGGGAGAGGGCCGTCATCGGATCCTGGGGAATGAGGGCGATGTCCGTCCCTCGGACCTTCCGCAGCGCCTTGTCGTCGCCGAGGATGTCGGTCCCTTTCCAGCGTGCACGGCCGGAGAGGACCGCGAGATCGTCGGGCAGCAGCCCGAGGATTCCCATCGCGGTGGTCGACTTACCCGAGCCGGATTCGCCGATGATGCAAACGGTCTCGCCGGGCGCGATGTCGAAGGAGACCCCGTCGACGGCGCGGACGATGCCGTTGTCCGTGACCAGCTCGATCTGCAGTTCGTCGACGGTGAGCAGTGACTCGGTCATGTCAGGCCTTCTTTCCCGAGATGGCGAAGCGTCCCAGCAGAGCCTTCAGACCCGAGCCGGCGGGACGGTCGCGCAGACCGTCGCCGAGGAGGTTGACGCCGATGACGAGGAGCACGATGACGAGGCCCGGCAGGGTGACCAGCCACCACGACGTCGTGATGTAGTCCTGTCCGTCGGAGATGATGCGGCCCCACGTGGCGAACGGTCGCTGCGGTCCGGCGCCGAGGTAGCTCAGGGCGGACTCGAGCAGCACCGCCTGCGCGAGGAGGAGCAGCACCACCAGCGAGGTCTGCTTGATGACGTTCGGGATGATGTGGCGCGTGAGGATGGCGACCTTGCCGAGGCCGAGTACCCGCGACGCGGCGACGTAGGGCTTCTCGCGCTCCACGAGCACCAGAGAGCGCGTCAGGCGGGCGATTTCGGGCCACTGGGCGATCGCGATGACGAACGTGATGACCGGGATGGACGGCCCGAAGAGGGCGACGACGAGGAGCAGCATCATGAGCAGCGGCAAGGACAGCTGCGCTTCGAGCAACCGGCTGATGACGGTGTCGACCCAGCCGCCGAAGTAGCCGGCCATGGAGCCGAGGGTCAGGCCGATGAGGCCGGAGACAAGCACGGCGAGGATGCCGACGAGCAGTGACACCTGGCCGCCGTAGAGAACGCGGGCGAGAAGGTCGCGTCCGAGCTGATCGGTTCCGAACAGGTGGCCGTCGGTGAGCGGTGCGAGACGGCGGGCACCGAGGTCGGTCGCGTCCGGATCCTGCAGCGGCAGAACACGAGCGAACGCGACGGGGAGGATCACGACGAGTGCGCAGACGCTGCCCACCCAGATCTTCAGTCGGCTGTCGCGGGCGCGCCGAGTAGAGCCTGCCTTGGCGATGTCCTTCGCGGTGACCGCCGACGGGCGCTCCGCCTGCGGGGGCTCGAGTGTTGTTGTCATCTAGGACGTTCCCTTCCCCAGGCGGACGCGGGGGTCCAGAAGCGGGTAGCAGAGGTCGACGAGGAGCTGGACGAGTACGGCGAGCACCGCGGTGACGAGCACGGTGGCCTGGATGAGGGGGTAGTCGCGGGTCTCGAGCGCGCGGACGACGAGCGATCCGACACCGGGCCAGGCGAACACGACCTCGACCACCACGACACCGTTGAGCATCGACGCGAAGCGCGTGCCGAGGGCGGTCAGGACGGGGATGGACGAATTGCGCAGGGCGTAGCGCCAGATGAGTTTCCGCTCCGACACCCCGCGTGCGCGGGCCACCGTCGCGTACTGGGACCCGAAGGCGCCGACCATCTCCCGACGCACCATGCGGGAGATCAGGGCGATCTGCAGGATGGCGACGGTGACCATGGGCAGGACGAGCGACGACCACGTCGCGAAGCCGGCGGCCGGGAAGATCGGGATCACCACGGCGAAGATGGTGATGAGCATCAGGCCCGTCCAGAAGTCGGGCATGGACTGTCCTGCGATCGTGACGACGTTGGCGCCCAGTTCGCGGCGGGTGTCCGCGCGGCGTGCCATCCAGACACCGAGCGGGATGGCGAGCAGTGTCGTCAGTCCGATCGAGGCGACCGTGAGCGTCAGTGTGTAGGGGAGGCGATCGAGCACCACGTCGAAGGCAGGCGCTTGGAACGAGTACGACGTTCCGAGATCGAGCTGCAGCAGTCCCTGCAGGTACTTCAGGTACTGCGTGATGATCGACTGGTCGAGACCCATGCTCTGCCGGATCCGCTCGATGTCCTCGCTGGAGGCCAGCGGGCCCGCCATCGCGTAGGCGGGATCGCCGGGTGCGAGACGGATCAGCACGAACACCGTGGTGAGCGTCAGGAAGATCGCGAGCGCGCTCTGACCGAGTCGTTTGACGATGTAGCGCGCAGTTCCCGCGGACTTCGACTTCGTCTTCGCGGGTTCGGCGGCCGGCGCGTCGGCGGGCGTGATCATGCCGGCGGTCACCGGGTCACCGTCCGTCGGACCGCGCATGTGTTCGTGGTGTGCATCGAACGACCTTTCGGGAGATGCCTCTGCGCTGGCGGGTCACGAGCGCGGGCTTCGATGTAACTCAGCTCACAATGGCACTTGTGCGCGAATCGCGCAATTAGCAATTCGTAGTTGCGTGTTGTGTGCAGACCTGCGTACAGTCCAGGTGTGCTTGCGGTCACAGTGCAGCTCCGCTCCTGACCCGCAGCCCCTCATGACGCTCGAAGTTCGAAGAGAGGTCGACGATGACCAGATCGCCGTTCAACCAGCAGTTCTCCCGCCGCAATCTCCTGCGCGGCGGGATGCTGCTCGGTGGTGGCGTGGTGTTGGGCGCGGGTGCCAGTGCGTGCGCCACGCCTACCGGCACACCGGGCCCCACGACGGTGAGCCTGGCGCTCAACCGGTCGCTGGTGAGCCTGGACAACAAGCTCAACCAGTTCGACGCCGCCCTCACGGTGCAGCGCGGCGTGCGACAGGCGCTCATCGAGATCGACGCGAATCTGAAGCCGCAGCTCGTCCTCGCCGACCGCTTCGATCTGGTCGAGCCGACCCGCTGGTTCGTCCACCTGCGGCAGGGCGCCGTGTACTCCGACGGCTCGCCCGTGCAGGTGCAGGACGTCGCCACGGCCATCCGGATGTACAGCGAGGTCGACGGTTCGTTCGTCGGCGGCTTCTTCCCCGAATGGCCCACGGTCGAGCAAATGGACGACACCAGCTTCTCGTTGCTGACCACCAAGCCCGTTCCGGTGCTCGACTACCTGATGTCCAACATCCTCATCACGCCGGCGGCCGACAACAAGCCCGAGGAACTGCAGACCGGGCTCGGGTCCGGCCCGTACGTCGTGACGTCGGCCGACCGCGGTACCGGCAACTACACGCTCGAACGCAACACCTCCTACTGGGGCCCGGCGCCGAACATCGAGACGGTGCGCGTGCGATTCGTTCCCGAGGAGTCGTCGCGCGTCGTCACGCTGCGCAGCGGCGAGGTGGATGTCATCGACTCCATCACGCCCGATGCAGCGGATCAGCTCGAGGGCTTGTCGAACGTCGTCGTCGACCGGGTCGACGGCGTCCGGCTCAACCAGCTGTTCTACAACTTCCGCAAACCCGCGGATCACCCGCTCGCCGATGCTCGGGTGCGCCGCGCGCTGACGTACGCCATCAACGGTTCGGCGCTGATCGACCAGGTCATGCAGGGATCTGCGACCGCGTCCAAGGGCGTCATTCCCGCGATCCTCGACGGCGCCATCGAGACCGGCGAGTACACGTACGACCCGGCACGGGCGCGTGGCGAGCTCGACGCGCTCGGCATCTCCGATTTGGAGCTCAAGATCATCTGGGAGTCCGGCGAGTTCGCGGCCGACACCGACATCATGGAGTCGGTCGTCCAAATGTTCTCGGCGATCGGCGTCCGCACCACATTGCAACAGTTCGAGCCGGGCGGCGACATCATGCAGTGGCGTCAGGGCAAGGCGGGCGACTGGGACATCCTGGGCAACGGATTTCCAAGTCCGACCGGGCTCGCGATCACCATCATGCAGGGCATGTACGCCGGCACCCCGGAGAAGGAACAGACCCGAGACACGTACCACGGGTACATGTTCCCCGAGATCGCTGCGGCCATCGCGCGTGCGTCCGAGGAGGTCGACGAGACCCGACGCACTCAGCTTCTCGCCGACGCGCAGCGCCAGATCTGGGACACCGTGCCCTGCCTGTGGTCCTTCGTTCCCAAGTCGGTGATGGCGCGTCGTGAACGCATCCAGGACGTGACCCTGCGTCCCACCAACTCCTACAACCTGTCCGCCGCGACACTCGTCAGTTGATCGAGGAGATCCCCGTGACCACTACACTGGATGCCGACGGCATCGTCCGCCCCACCGCCGAGCCCGGGCGCCGTGATGCGCTGTTGACCCCGCCCGAGGTGCAGAACCACGCGGCCAATCTGGCTGTGCTGCCGGACGGTTCACTTGCGTGCGTCTGGTTCGCCGGCACACAGGAGGGCGTTCCGGACATCAGCGTGTGGTTCTCCCGACGGGACGGCGACGAGTGGTCGCAGCCGATCCGGCTGTCGGACGACGGGACGCGGTCGGAGCAGAATCCCGTGCTGAACGTGCGTGAGTCCGGTGAGATCTGGCTGCTGTGGACCTCGCAACACGCCGGCAATCAGGACACCGCACGGGTGCTGCGGCGGATCTCGCCCGACGGCGGGCGCACCTGGGGCGAGACCGACGTCCTGATCCCGGAGACCGAGGCCGGTGGCGTGTTCGTGCGCCAGCCCATGGTCACGCTGCCCTCCGGCCGGATTCTGTTGCCTGTCTTCCACTGCGTCCGTATCGAAGGCCGCAAGTGGGTGGGCGACCGCGACTACTCCGGCGTCATGGTGTCCGACGACGACGGCGCTACCTGGCGCGAGGTGATCGTTCCCGACAGCATCGGGTGCGTCCACATGAACATCGGCCGGTTGTCCGACGGTCAGCTCGTCGCCCTCTACCGCAGCCGCTGGGCGGACCACGTCTACCGTTCCGTCTCCGACGACGACGGTGATACGTGGAGCGCTCCCGTCCCCACCGAGCTGCCCAACAACAATTCGTCGGTGCAGTTCGTCGTGCTGGCCGACGACCGACTCGCCCTGGTGTACAACGAGTCCAGTCGTGAGGACGCCACGGCGCGCCGACTGTCGCTGTACGACGAGATCGACGATCACGGCATCGCGGAGAAGCAGGAGACGGTCGAGGCGGACTCGCCTCTGGACGACGGCGACCCGCGGCACGCCTTCTGGGGCGCACCCCGAGCGCCGATGGCCTTGGCGATCTCATCCGATCGCGGTGTCACCTGGCCGGTGCGCCGAAACCTGGAGGAGGGCGACGGGTACTGCCTGTCGAACAACTCCCGTGACGGATTGAACCGCGAGTTCTCGTACCCGTCCATCGTGGCCGACGGCCCGACGCTGCATGTGGCCTTCACGCGCTTCCGTCAGGCCATCGAGTACTGCGAGGTGCGGCCGGAGTGGCTGTCGTGAAGCACGCCGTCGTCACGGGCGTCAGTTCGGGAATCGGTGCGGCCACGGCACTCTCGCTTCTCGACGACGGGTGGCGCGTCACCGGGCTGAGTCGTCGGCAACCGGAGATCGAGCACGACAACCTGACGTGGGTCGAGGCCGACCTGGGCGATCTGGACGCGGTGGCATCGGTCGCGTCGGGCCTCTCCGCGGTCGATGCCGTCGTTCATGCTGCGGGACTGCAGCGTTCGGCACCACTCGGGTCGCTGAATGTCGACGACCTCCGCGACATGTGGCAGGTCCATGTTGCCGCGGCCGAGGTCCTGGTGAACGGCGTGGTCGACGCTCTGGAACCCGGTGCCCGCGTTGTCCTCGTCGGAAGTCGCACCATGACCGGCAATGCCGGCAAGAGTCAGTACGTCGCCACCAAGTCCGCTCTGACGGGCATGGCGCGGTCATGGGCCATGGAACTGGTGTCCCGCGGCATCACCGTCAACGTCGTCGCGCCCGGACCCACGGACACCGCAATGCTGGGGGATCCGTTCCGCGCGCACACTCCGCCCAAGCTCCCGCCCCTCGGAAACTTCATCGACCCGTCGGAGGTCGCGGGGCTCATCGGCTTCCTGCTCGGTCCTCTCGGTCGCAACATCACCGGCCAGGCGATCGTGCAGTGCGCGGGAGCGTCGTTGTGAATCGACTGCGCGAAACACGCAACTCAGCTACAGTTGTGTGCGTGGTTCGCGCAACAAAGGGAAGGGCGGTGCAACGATGACCTCACTCGTCGTACTGGCCGACGACCTCTCCGGCGCCGCCGAGGTGGCCGGGGTGTTCCTCGACCGCACGCCCGACGTGTCTTTGACCCTCGACGCCGTGATCGGTTCCGCGGCAGTCTCCGTCGTGGATCTCGACACCCGAGCGATGGCCGCCGAGCGGGCGGAACTGCTGGTGTCGTCCGCGCTGCGATCCGTACCCGCGGGCGGCCGGGTTCTCGCGAAGATCGACTCGTTGCTGCGCGGCAACGTCGCAGCCACGGTGCGCGCCCTGTCCGAGCGTGGGCCGGTGATAGTTGCCGGCGGCCTCCCGCTGCTGAACCGGCTCGTCCGCGACGGCGTACTCCACGTCGACGGTGTGCCGCTCGTCGACACCGACCTGTGGCATGCCGAATCCGAGGCGCCGCCGGAGTCGTTGCCGCACATGCTCGATGCTCCGCTCGTCACCATCGATGCGCTCTCCGCCGCGACCGGGGTCGTCGTGTGCGACATCGAGTCCGATGCCGATCTCGACGCGGTGGTGGCGGCAGTGGCCGACCGCCCCGAGGTGGCCCTGGTTGGCACCTCGGCGCTCGCCGCGGCTGTCGCCCGGAATCTCGGTGGTACTGCGACGCCTCACTCCGTCTCGCGTTCGGGCGATCCCGTGCTCGTCGTCGTGGGCACCGCATCCTCGGTGGCCGTCGATCAGGTGCGGCGTCTCGCCGAGGACGGCGTGCGACTGCTGGCCGTGGACGCGGGTGATGTGCTTGCCGGCCTCGCCGACGCGCGGGTTCTCTCCTCCGCCCTGCGCGACGGCTCGGTCGCGGTCACCGTGACCGGCTCCGTGGACGTCGCACGAACCCGCGACCTGTCCGTCGCCCTGGCGGAGTACGTCCGAGCCGGAACCGACGGACTGTCGGTCGACCTCGCGCTCACCGGTGGTGAGACGGCACGCGCCGTCATCACCGCGCTCGGCATCGACACCCTGCGCCCACTCGGACACGTGCACTACGGCGCCGTCGTGTCCGTCGACCCGGGCGGCCGACGCGTCGTCACGCGGCCGGGCAGTTTCGGTGATCGAGACAGCCTGTCCGACATCCACTCCTACCTCACCGGCGACTCGCCGGACACCACGCTCCGACCGAAGGACTCAGCCATGACATCGACCGATCTCCAGACTCTCGACCTGCCCGTCGTGGCCCTGACGATGGGCGACGGCGCGGGTATCGGCCCCGAAGTCATCGTCCCCGCCGTGCTCGACGCGAAGGTGGCGGGATGGTGCCGGCCCGTCGTCATCGGTGACGCCGCGCGTCTTCGCCTTGCCGCCGACGTCCTGGGTGTGCAGTGCGACATCGTCTCGATCGAGCGCATCGCAGACGCCGAGTTCACCAGCGGGCGCATCAACGTCGTCGACCTCGGGTTGCTGCCCGCGGATCTGGCCTGGGGTGAGCTGTCCGCCGTGGCGGGGCATGCTGCCTACGAATACATCCGTGTCGCAGCCGAACTCGCCGTGGCGGGCGACGTCCAGGCGATCTGCACCGCACCGCTCAACAAGGAGGCGCTGCACGCCGCCGGACACATCTTCCCGGGCCACACCGAGCTGCTCGCGCACCTCACCGGTACCGAGGAGGTGTCGATGATGCTCTCGACGCCCAAGCTCAAGGTCATCCACGTGACAACCCACATCGGACTGCTCGACGCCGTCGCGAAGATCGAGCCGGGGCTCGTCGAGCGCACCGTCCGCCGCGGGTACGAGGCGCTGGTGCGATCGGGGAACAGCAACCCGAAGATCGGCCTGTGCGGCATCAACCCGCACGCCGGCGAGAACGGCCTGTTCGGGTACGGCGAGGAGGATCAGAAGATCGTCCCGGCCGTCGAGAAACTGCAGGCCGACGGGATCGACGCCGTCGGACCGCTGCCTGCGGACACCGCGTTCTTCCTCGCGGGTCGCGGTGACTACGACCTCATCGTCGCGATGTACCACGACCAGGGCCACGGACCGGTCAAGGTTCTCGGCATCGAGGCCGGCGTGAACATCACTGTGGGACTCCCCGTCATCCGCACCTCCGTGGATCACGGCACGGCATTCGACATCGCGGGCAAGGGCATCGCCGAGGCCGGCAGCATGGTGGAAGCGCTGCGACAGGCCGCCGAACTGGCGACCAGCACCGCCGACGTCGGCTAGGTTTCGGGTATGGCGCTCAGGGAGTCACAGGCGCGGCGCGCGGAGATCGTCCGACTGGCCAAGACGAGTGGTCTGGCAAGTGTGGAGGACCTGTCGGTGCAGTTCGGCGTGACGGCCTCGACCATCCGTCGGGATCTGTCGCAGCTGACCGCCGAGGGACTTCTCGCGCGCACGTACGGGGGCGCGATCGCGCTCGACCCGCACCCCGAGTCGTCGCTGCGCCAGCGTGCGGTCGAGGGCTTCGACGCCAAGCGTGCGATCGCGAAGTGGGCTGCGGGAGAGGTGCGCCCGGGCGAGACGGTGCTTCTCGACGCCGGCACCACCGTCGGTGCCATGGGGGAGTACCTCCGTGACTCGACGGGACTCACGGTCATCGCCGCGGGTCTCACCGCGCTCGAGGCGCTGGCGGATGCCGACGACGTGCGCGTCGAGTGCCTGGGCGGCACGCTGCGTCACCTGTCGCAGGGATTCGTCGGACCGCTCGCCGAGGCGTCGTTGGCACGTGTGTCGTTCGACCGCGCCTTCCTCGGTGCCGACGCGGTGACCGCCGACCGCGGCATCTGCGAGGCCGAGCTGGAGCAGACCCGGCTCAAGGAGTTGATGATCGAACGCGCCGGCACGGTCTACGTGCTCGCGCACGCGGCGAAGCTGGGTCAGCGCCCGTTCCACGCCTGGGCGCCCCTGCCCGAGGGAGTCACCCTGGTCACGGACGCCAGTGCGACCGAGGAGCAGATGCAGCCCTTCCGCGATGCCGGGGTCACCGTCGTCGTGGTCTGACCGGTGGAGTTTCTGCTCCTCTCGGCACCAGAATGCGCGGGATCCCGCGTCACATGAGCTCGAGAGGAGCAGAACAACCCGGCTCAGAGTTCCTCCAGCGTCACGTGCCCGTCCTGCAACGCCCGCGCGACGAGGGAGGCCTTGGAGCCGGCGGGGCGGCCGACGGCGTCGTACTTGTCGCGGATGCGGGATATGTGGGTGCCGACGGTGGCGGGGGAGATGTAGAGGGTGCGGGCGACGGTCGTCTTCGAGTCGCTGATGATCCAGGCGCGCAGGACCTCGATCTCCCGCGCGCTGAGCGCCGGTCTCACTACGTCGTCGGTCATCACTGCCTGCATCGAATGGCCCCCTGCGTTCGCCATGCCGCCGTCATCGTCGACATTTCTGGAAAGACCGTACGTTTTTGTTCGGGGGATGCGGTAGCCGCGTCTTCGGGGGACCCGCATACCGGGGGCACCGTTCGCCGAGCGAACTAGTCGCCGGTCCTGCGACCGCTGATGTCGAAGTCGGTCCGTCGGGGGCCGTTCTGGTCGTCGACGAAGATGGATGCCATCACGTCCCGGCCGCGAGGATGAATGCGCACCCTGACGTCTCCGACCTCTGCACGTCGCAGTGTGTCGACGACGGAGTCGCGCACCCACTGCTGCGCGGTGTCGGCGGTGTCGTCCATGCCGTGGTCGTCGATCAGCAAAACCTCGACGCCACGACTGCGCGCGACACGTGCTGCGTCGTCGATGCGGGGGTCGGACAGCGCAGGAGCTCGGAGACGATCGCGCAGATGCGCCTCGAGAAGTTCGCAGGATTTCCGTTCCGCGTCGGTCAGCTCGGGTCCGTGGGCGATGCGTTCGAGGAGTGGGCGCGCGAGCCGGTCGAGATGGCGCAACCGGGTGTCGCGTTCGTCCATCGCGGCCTGGGATGCCGTCACCGCGGCGGCACGACGCTGCGCCGATTCACGCAGCACGAGAATCGAATTGCTGTTGGGGCGCAGGGTGAGTGACAGGAACGTCGACATCAACAGCACGCCCGCGTCGGGGAAGACGTAGGTCGCCCCGGCGACGAAGCCCTGATCGGTCAGGAAGCCCCAGGCACCGTATGTCGCTGCTGTCGCGACGAAGCCCGCCCACGCGGCACCCGGTCGTCCTCGCACACACAGAAAGCAGAACAGCGTTGCCCCCGCACCGTGGGTCCACGCCTGTAGCGGAGTGAGGAAGGGTGCGGGGAGCGCCACCAGATGACACGCGGAGGCGAGCGGACCGGCAGCCGCCACCAGCACGGTGGGGAGGCGAGGAAGTGGATCGCCCGCGAACGAGATCAGTCCGATTGTCGCCAGCGCCAGAATGATGGTTCCGGCAGCGAGAGGCCACCACGACGACGCGCCACGCGAGGTCTGCACCGTGACCAGGACGAGCACTCCGACATAGAGGGTGACGATCACCCGAGCCCATCGCGTGTGGAGGCCGAGGACTCCGCGGATGTCTCCCGCGCTCATGGTCGCGTCCATTCGAGCCGGACCGAGGTGCCCGACGCGGGCGCGGAGTCCACCTCTGCTGTGCCGCCGGGGAGCAGAGTCATCCGTCCGCGCACACTCACGGCCAGTCCGAGTCGGTGGGCCGGCACCGACGCCGGATCGAATCCGATGCCGTCGTCCGCAACCGTCATGGCGAGGTGGTCGTCCGAGACGGAGATGTCCACGCGTCGCACGGCGTCGCGACCGGCATGTCGGACACTGTTCCGCAACGCTTCCGAGGCCGCCGATGCCAGCGTGCTCACGACGTCCGCCGGGTACCTCGACTCGTCGTCGGCGGTGATCGCTGCCTGCGGCGGGATGGCCGGGTCCACGTCGGCGACGGAGTGTCGTAGCCGCGCCAGAACGGAGTGGGCGTCGAGAGTGGCGATCGGGTCGGTGTCGCCCTGCGCGAGCGTCCGCATCTCGGCCAGGGTGTTCACAGCTTGCCGAGCCACAGACGGCGTCCGGCCCTGCCGCGCCGCGGTGAGGAGAGTGGTCATCACGCCGTCGTGGGTCAGGGCGTCGAGTCGGTTCCTCTCCAGCGCTCGGGCTTCGAGGGCGGCGGCGTCACCGGCCGTCGCGAAGGCGGAGTCGCGGGTGGCGTCGAGTACCCGCGCCGAGTGGATGCCCATGACCGACGCGGCGACCGGCACCAGGCAGAACGCGAGCGTCCACGCTGCGTCGACGACCACGGGATCATCACGGCCGGGAATTCGCACCGCATGATTGATGGCGCTCACCGCGAAGACCACGGCCGTCAGGTAGACGAACGGCCACACGGGTCGCCATGCTGCGGCCGCGGTGAGTGCCGGCAGACCGACGAGCGCCTGGATCCAGATGGCGTTCGAGTCGAGAAGGTTGCCGTTCCAGCCGAGAGGCCACAACGCCAGCGCGAGCGCGTATCCCACGGCGCTGGTGGAGGCGGCGGTGCGCAGACGACCCGTCGAGGCGCGACGGACCGCGAGTATGCCGGTGGTCACGCCTGTTCCGTACACGGAGACCATTGCCAGGGCGGTCCACCACCAGGCCATGACGTCGAGGGACTGGACGATGGAGGGCAGGGTGACGAGAAGGAAGAACAGATAACCGACGCCCGCGAACAGCGTGAACTGCTGCACGATCCGGGCACCCGCGGCCTGCTCGAACGGGTGGGGAGAGCTCAGCTGCGTCGGAAGCGACGCGGAATCGGCAGCCATCCATCCTCGATCGCTCGTTTGTACAGGTCGATCTTCGTCGGCGCCGGACGTCCGACCTCGCGGTATTTGCGGCGTATGCGGTCGACGTAGTCGGTCACGGTATCCGGGGAGAGCCCTGTTTCGCGCGCCACACGCACCGTCGGTTCGCCGGCCGCGTAGAGCTGGAGAACCTGTCGCAGCCGAGGTGACAGATCGACGAAGTCCGGGTCGGAATCGATCGCCGCGGCCCAATCCATCGTGGCCACCTGGTGCCCGGCCGCCGCGGCACGCACCGCCTCGTGGATCTCCTTCTTACGTGCGGACTTGCGGAGAACGCCGAGTACGCCCGCAGCGGCGGCAAGTTGGACGAGGTACGCCTCGTCACCGGATGTGTAGACGAGCGTGTTGACGCCGGCGTCGCGAAGGGTCTCCACGTTGGTCGTGGGGGACGAACCGTCACCGAGTCGCAGATCCAGAACGACGAGATCCAGGCTGGTGTCGAGCTGCAGGAGCCCGTGCACGGTGTCGGACCCGGCGGCGAACTCCATGTCCTCGCCCTCGTCGATGATCGACCTGAGCCCCTCGACGACGGACTCGTGGTCGTCGACGACACCGATCCGCCACGGCCGCGCTCCCGTCACCTGCCCCACCCCCGCTGAGCAATCATGGCGACATCCTTGCCTAGTTGCTCGAGTCCCGCTATCCAAGAGTCGGGTGAAATCGTCTCCTCTTCGGGAAATACGAATCGCTCGCCGACCGCGATGGCAACTGTGCTCGTTCGAGGGCGGCGCCGCGGACGGGTTCAACATAATGCCGCCGTATCTGCCGGGAGGTCTCGATGTGTTCGTCGACCAAGTCGTCCCGATCCTGCAGCGCCGTGGACTGTTCCGTACCGAGTACACGCAGACCACGCTGCGAGGCCACTACGGTCTGGCGCCCCTGAGGTCGACCAGCCGGGGCTGACCGGGATGCACGACGATGCACCGGATCGCGAACGATTGTCGCGATCCGGTGCATTTCCGGACGATTACGTGGCTGTACGTGCACCGGTCCACGACGCGGCCGCACGGCGCTCAGCTGACGATCGCGAACAACACCCCTGCCACGGCGAAGCTGACGACCGACAGCACGGTTTCCAACACGGTCCACGTCTGCAGCGTCTGCTTGACGGTGAGGTTGAAGAACTTGGCGATGATCCAGAACCCACCGTCGTTCACGTGGCTGAGGATGATGGAGCCCGCCGCGATCGCCATGGCGATGAGCGCGACCGACATCTGCGAGTAGTCCTGCGCCGCGACGAGCGGTCCGACGATGCCACCGGTCGTGACGATGGCGACGGTCGCCGATCCCTGGGCGATACGCAGCGCACAGCTGATGATGTACGCGAGCACGATGATCGGCAGTCCCGCCGCGGACATGGTGTCCGCGAGTGCGGTACCGATTCCGGTGGCCGAGATGACCTTGCCGAAGAACGCGCCCGCTCCGACGACGAGGAGCAGCATGCCGACCGGGCGGAGCGATTCGCCGGTGAGAGTGGACAATTCCTGCACCGTCGAACCACGGCGGATACCCAGGACGTAGAACGCGATGAGCACCGCGATGAGCAGAGCGACCGCGGGGGTGCCGAAGAACGTGAGGACCTGGAGCAGGTTGCCCTCGTCGAGCAGGATGGTGCCGAACGTGGCGCCGAGGATGAGCACCAGGGGCACGGCGATGATGGCGCCGATGGTCGCGACGGACGGGGGAGTGGTGACCACGGGACGCTTGGTCTCGACGGCGGTGCCGCCCGACGTGTGCGGTCCGTTGTCGTCGGCATCGTTGACGAAGTCCTCGGGCACCTCGACGATGATGCGCTTGCCGATGTAGCTGCCCCACACGAGACCGGCCGCGATGAAGCCGGGGATGCCGCAGATGAAGCCCATGAGGATCAGCCAGCCCAGGTTGACCTCGAGCAGGCCGCCCAGCGCGACGGGGCCGGGGTGCGGAGGCAGGAACGCGTGCGTCATCGACAGGCCCGCGAGCATCGGAAGTGCATACAACACCAACGACTTTCCGCCCTGTCGCGCCGCGACGTAAACGAGCGGGGCGAGAACGAAGATGCCGATGTCGAAGAAGACGGGGATGCCGAAGATGAGGCCGAGCAGACCCATCGCGATGGGTGCGCCGCGATCACCGAAGACGCCGAGAAGCTTGGCGGTGAGTGCCTGCGCACCACCGGACCTCTCGAGGATGGCGCCGAGAACGGTACCCAGTCCGATGATCACGGCGATGTGACCGAGGATGCCACCGAAGCCCGTCTCGAGAATCGAGTCGCCGCTCTTGATGGCGGTACCCACGATCTGCGACACCGGAAGGCCGGCTGCGACAGCGAGTCCCAGACCGACGATGAGGAGCGCGATGAACGGTTCGAGCTTGACCTTGATGATGACGACGAGCAGGACCGCGATCGCGATACCGCACAGCACGAGGAGTCCGGGAGTGGACGTCCTCAACCAGTCGACGACGGAACCCATGAGGTTGCCTTTCGAAGTATGTGGAGAGTCAGCGGGAGAGTGAGTGGACGAACGAGGTGGCGCGTGCGGTGATGTCGTCCCAGAGCCCGGCCGCGACCGCGGCCGGTGGAACGACGTCGGTGCCCGCGGTGACGGCGACGGCGCCGCGGGCGAGGTAGTCGGCGGCATTGTCGGCGTTGACGCCGCCGGACGGAACGAGGGGAACGTCGGGAAACGGACCGCGGAGATCGCCGAAGTAGCTGGGGCCGAACAGCTTCGCGGGGAACACCTTCACCGCGGCGGCACCCAGATCGAGCGCCGCCATGATCTCGGTGGGCGTGAGCGCGCCCATCATGACGGGCACGTCCCGTTCGTGCGCCACCGCGGCGACGTCGGGACGGAGACCGGGAGTGACGAGGAAGCGTGCGCCCGCGTCGATCGCGGCGCGAGCCTGGTCCCCCGTGATCACGGTGCCCGCGCCCATCACGGCACCGGACGACGACGCGGCGCGCAGGCAGTCCAGCACGTTCGGTGTGGTGAAGGTCAGTTCGACGGCGCGCAGTCCGCCGGCGACGAGGGCATCCGCCAAGGCGGCGGGGTCGGAGATGGACGGGGCGCGGACCACGACGAGTGCGCGGTCCTCCATGATCGTGGCGAGTGCGTCGTCGAATCGGGTCGTCATGAGGTTCTTCCGTGAGAGGTGCGGCGGAGGGAGCGGCCGGCGAGTGTTCCGGTGGGGACGCCGTCGCGCACGGCGAAGGAGCCGTTGACGAGAACGTGCGCGATGCCGACGGCCTGCTGCTTGGGGTGGTCGAAAGTGGCGGTGTCCCGGACGGTGGCCGGATCGAAGACCACGAGATCTGCTGCGTGGCCCTCGCGGACGAGACCACGATCGGTGAGACCGAGTCGTGCGCCGGGCCGTCCCGTGAGGTGATGGACGCAGTCCTCGAGCGACATCAGGCCCTCGTCGCGGACGTAGTGACCGAGGTAGCGCGGGAACGTGCCCCAGGCCCGCGGATGCGGACGCTCGCCCACCAGGATGGCGTCGCTGCCGCCCATGTGGTGGGGATGCACCATGATGGCGCGCACGTTCTCCTCGTGCCCGACGTGTTGCAGGATGGTGGTGCTCAACGCATCTCGCTGGAGCACGTCGAAGAACACGTCGACGGGAGCGCGGTCCTCCTCGGTCGCGATGTCGAGGACGGTCTTCCCGACGTAGCGGTCGAGGTCCGCGTTGGCGACACCGCTGAGCTGGATCGTCTCCCATTCCACCGTGACGCCGTGGCAGCCGTCCGAGCCGTAGCGATTCACGTCGTCGGTGATGCGGCGCCGCACGTCGGGATCGTCGAGACGGCCCAGCGCCGCATCGGGTCCGCCGGACATCGCCCAGCTGGGCAGCAGCGCGGACAGGGTGGTGGCGCCGGGCAGGTAGGGATAGGTGTCGAGCGTGATGTCGCACCCGTCGTCGATCGCAGCGTCGACCATGTCGAGGAACTCGCCGGCGCGGCCCTTGTTCTCGCCGAAGTTCATGGTGGCGTGGGTCAGGTGCAGAGCGCAGCCGGTCTCACGGGAGAGGTCGATCATCTCCCGATACGCGCCGAGAGCGTTCTTGCCGTAGGAGCGAGTGTGCGGAGCGTAGAAGCCACCGAACTCGGCGACGACCTCGCACAGCGCACGCAGTTCGCCCGTGTCGGCGTACATCCCGGGCGTGTAGGTCAGTCCGCTCGACATGCCGACTGCGCCCTCGGACATGCCTTGTGCCACCAGCTCTCGCATGTGCTCGATCTCGGCAGCGGTGGCGGGACGCTGATCCGCTCCGACGGCCAGATAGCGCAACGTTCCCTGCGGCACCAGGTACGCGGCGTTGGGGGTGATGCCCCGGTCGAGCCGGTCCAGATACTCGGCGACCGAGCGCCACGTGATGACGAGATCGGTGGGATTGCCGTTCCATCCGGAGATCTGACGGCGGATGACCGCGAGCGTCTCGTCGGTGACGGGTGCGTAGGAGAGCCCGTCCTGACCCAGCACCTCGGTGGTGACGCCCTGGGTGATCTTCGGAACGTGTCCGGGCGCGGTCAGCAGTCCGAGGTCGGAGTGGGCGTGCATGTCGATGAAACCCGGTGCGACGACGTGGCCCCGAGGCACGTCGACGACGATCCGCGCGTCGGCGACGGTGCCCGGTGCCGCGACCCGCGTGATGCGTCCGTCGTCGACGAGAACGTCGGCGCGGACTCGGTCGGACCCGGTGCCGTCGACGACGTCACCGCCGCGAAAGAGGATGTCCGCCATGATCAGAAGAAGGTGTGGATCAGGTCGACGATGCGCGGGTTCGCCGCGTCGGCGTCGTCGACGACCGGAAGCAGACGCCACTTGTCGAACGCCGTGCAGGGATGCGACAGGCCGAGCCGTGCGACCGTCCCGACGGGAACGTCGTCGCGGGCCGTGCCCGGCGTCCGGAGGAAGGCGTGCTGATCGTTGAGCGCCGAGATATGGTGCCCCGCTTCCGCGTCCCGGCCGCCGATGCGCTGCGGTGTCGGCAGCCCCTCGTCGAACGGGAAGTCGCGCTTGCCCGCATCGAGCAGTGCGAGTTCGGGTTCCGGGCGCGACACCACGCGTGCCCAGCCGTGCATCGCGGAGGACAGGTGCTGCTCGCCGACGCGGGAGGCGATGAGCGGGGAGATGTCGGCGTAGAAGCCGTCGTCGTGCACCACGTAGGCGCCCGAGCGCAGCACGACGGCCGTGTCCTCGTCGACGACCGACGAGAGCCGCTCGACCACCAGGTCCTGGTACGCGCTCCCACCCGCGGTGACGATCGCCCGTCCCTCGTACAGGCCGTCGGCGGCGAGACCGGCGTGCAGGGCGGCGACCTCGTCTAGGTAGGCGCGCACGGCGTCCAGTCCTGCGGGTGTGCGGTCGTGGGCCAGCGCGCCCTCGTATCCGCCGACTCCTGCGAGGGTGACCGACGGCGATGAGGAGATCGCGGCCGCGACGCGTCGTGCCTCGTCCACGCTGCGTGCCCCGGTGCGGCCGTGCGGCCCACCGAGTTCGACGATCACCGGGATCGGTCGTGTCACGGCGCCCAGGATCTCCGTCATGCGTGTCACGGTGTCGACACTGTCTGCCCAGCAGACGAACTCGACGTCGTCGTGGTCGTCGAGGTCCGCCGAGATCCAGCGGAGTGTCACCGGGTCGATCAGGGCATTGGCGAGAAGGATGCTCTGCACGCCGAATGCGCGAGCAAGTTGTACCTGCCACCCGGTGGCGAGGGTGATTCCCCAGCTGCCCGCCTCGAGCTGCTCGGCCCAGAGCTGCGGCGCCATCGTGGTCTTGCCGTGCGGTGCCAGACGCATGCCGGCCGCATCGGCCCACCGCGCCATCACGTCGATGTTCGACGTGAGGTGGCGGCGATCCAGCGTGACGACCGGGGTCGCGAACTCGGCGAGAGTGGGCGCCGTCGCCAGATAGTCGCGCACGGTGAGGCCCCACGCGGCGGGTGGGACGGACTTGTACTCGGGGCCGAGAGTGCGGTCGTGCAGCGCCTCGACGGCGGCCTTGTCGATCATCGAATCCTCCTGCGCCGGATGCGGCGCTGTAGCGTTGCGTATGTTGCAACGCTGATTGCAAAGTGCGTTCGGTGTCGTTAGTCTGCAACGAACAGGGACAACTCGCAAGACATCGAAGGGAATTGATGTGAGATCACCCGGCGCGGCGACTCCACGGGTGGTGTGTGTCGGCGAGGGGCTCGTGGTCATGGTCGCGCAGCCCGGCCCCCTCGAACACTCGGACACGTTCGAGCGGTCGGCCGGGGGAGCCGAGGCCAACGTCGCGCGGGTCCTCGCCCAGTTGGACGTCGAGGCGTCCTGGCTCTCGCGCGTCGGTGACGACGGCTTCGGCCGCTACCTGACGGAAACGCTGCGCGCGAGTGGGGTGGACACGTCGGCGGTGATCGTCGACCAGACCCGCACCACCGGGATGTACGTCAAGGAGCGTGGTTCGGGCAGCGGTCACGCGTCCGACCTACCCGCCGGGGAGAGCCGAATGACATACTTCCGCAGCGGTTCCGCCGCCAGTGCGCTGTGTGTCGACGATGTCGTCGGTGCGACGCAGATGCTCGCGGCGGCCGACCTCGTGCACGTCAGCGGCATCACGCTCGCCCTGTCGGACACCGCGCGCGACGCTGCGGCCGCGCTGGCGTCGTCGCCCGGTCTGCTGAGTTTCGACCTCAATCACCGTCCCCGGCTGTGGACCACCCGGAGCGCTGATGTCGTTCTCGGAGAACAGGTCCGGCGCAGCGACATCGTGCTGATGGGCGCCGACGAAGCGCAGGAGGTGTTCGGCACCGGAGACCCCGACGCGCTGCGTGCCCTGTTCCCCGAGCCGCGCCGCCTGGTGATCAAGAACGACGCCCACGTGGTCGTGGGATTCGACGGCGCCGAGCGTGTCGACGTCCCGGCTCTGCGGTTGTCGGTGGTCGAGAAGATCGGTGCGGGAGACGCGTTCGCGGGTGGCTACCTGGCCGGTGTCCTCCGCGGCGACGATCAGCAGCGTGCGATCAGGCTGGGGCACCTGTGCGCGGCCGGCGCTCTCACCGCGCACGGCGACGCGGCCCATCTGCTTCCGCTGCGCCGTCTCGACGCACTGGTGACATCCTCGAACGAGGAGTGGTCGCGCATCGACTACGACGCAGAGAGGGGAATCGCCGTATGAGTCAGAGTGTGTCCCGCGCGCTCAGCCTGCTCCGGGTGTTGGCCGACGGTCCGCGATCGCTGGACGAGTTGGCTGCCCACCTCGACGTGCACAAGACCACGGTCCTGCGACTGCTGCGCGCGATGGAGGCGGAGCGCTTCGTCCAGCACGACCACGAACATCGCTACCGGCTCGGGTCGACGCTTTTCGAGCTCTCCAACCGGTCGTTGGAGCAGCGGGACATCCGGACGCTGGCGCGGCCGTACCTCGCGACACTGAACGCGGAGACCAAGCAGACGATCCACCTCGCCACCTACGAGTCCGGGGAAGCCGTCTACATCGACAAGTTCGACGCGACGCAGAGTGTGCGGATGTACTCGCGCATCGGACGCCCGGCACCGTTGCACTGCACCGCCGTCGGAAAGATCCTGATCTCCGGGCTGCCTGCGGACGAGCAGCTCCGCGTCGCCCATCGCATCGAGTACACCCGCTTCACCGACCGCACCATCGACACGCCCGAGCGCTACCTCGAGGAACTGGCCCTCGTGGCCCGTCAGGGATACGCCGAGGACCACGAGGAACACGAGTCGTTCGTCAACTGCATCGGCGTGCCGGTGCGCGACGGAACCGGCTCGATCGTCGCCGCGGTGTCGATGTCCGTGCCCGACATGCTGCTCGACCACGCCCGCGTCCTCGGCACCCTGCCGCAGGTGCGCGCGGTGGCCGAGACCATCTCCGCCGAACTCGGCTGGAGTCCGACCCCGACGAAGGAACCCGCATGACCGACAAGATCGCCGTCCTCACGACCGACGCGCCTGCACCCGCCCACACCTTCTCGCAGGGCGTGCGCAAGGGCCCGTTCGTCCAGGTGTCCGGGCAGGGACCCGTCGACCCGGCGACCAACGAGTACCTGTACCCCGGCGACGTCGCGGCGCAGACCACGCGGACGCTGACCAACGTCAAGGCCATCGTCGAGGCGAGTGGTGCGACCTTCGACGACGTCGTGATGCTGCGGGTGTACCTGACGAAGCGTGAGGACTTCGCCGTCATGAACGAGGCGTACGGCGCCTTCGTCCTCGAACACACGAAGGGTGACGTCCTGCCCAGTCGCACAACGGTCTTCACGGGACTCCCGCGCGAGGAGATGCTCGTCGAGATCGACGCGATCGCGGTGGTCTGACACGTCGACCCACCGTCAGGGCACCATGAACCCATGAGACGACGGTGGGTACGGCTGCAGGGCACGTTCTGGTTCGTTCCCGCGGTCCTGGGCGTCGTCGCCGTCGTCCTGGCTCAACTCCTGGTCGCCCTGGACCGGTGGCTCCTCGATCGGGGCATCGGGATCGGTGGGTCGCTGCTCTACCACGTGGGCGCCAGTGGCAGCCGGGACATCCTCGGCGCCATCGGCGGGTCGATGCTCGGAGTCGCGGCGACGTCCTTCTCCATCACCATCTCGGTCCTCGCGACGGCCAGTTCGACCTACGGCCCGCGACTGGTGCGCAACTTCATGGCGGACCGCGGGAACCAGGTGGTGCTCGGCATCTTCGGGGCGACCTTCCTCTACGCACTGATGGTGCTGCGCTCGATCCGGTCGCTCGACTCGGACGGCGACGTCTTCATACCCGACATCGCGGTGAACGTCGCCGTGCTCCTCGCGGTGCTCGACGTCGGCGTCCTGGTGTACTTCATCCACCACATCGCCCAGTCGATCCAGGTGGCGACGCTGTCCTCGCGCGTGCGCGACGAACTCTCCGCAGCCGTCGACGAGCTCTACCCGACGGAGCCGCCGGCCGACGCGGCGTCGGATTCCGAGGTGACGCTGCCCGACCACGTCGACACGGTGCGTGCTCCGCGTTCCGGAGTCGTCGTCGACGTGGACGAGGACGCGGCGTTGTCCTCGGCCGTCGACGCCGACGCCGTCGTGGTGCTGCTCTGCAGACCGGGCGAGCACGTGATCGAGGGAGACGCCATCGCGGAGTCACGACGGTGGAGCGGATCCGCCTCCGCGTCGCACCTGCGCGAGATCGAGTCCGCGGTCGAGATCGGCGACGAGCGCACTCCGCAGCACGACATCGAGTTCGCCGTCGAGCAGCTGGCCGAGATGGCAGTGCGGGCTCTGTCCTCGGGTACCAACGACCCGTACACGGCTCGCAATGCCCTGGACGATCTGTCCGTCGGGATGGCGACTCTCGTCGGCCGTCCGCCGCCGTGTGGTGCCCGGACCGACGATGCCGGGACGGTACGGATCGTTCTGCGTCGGGTGCCCGTGGTCGACCTGATCGACCACGCACTCGGCGCGGTACGGATCTACGCGATGGCGAGCCCCATGGTGGTCGCTGCCGGTATCCGGATGGCGGAGCGGCTCGGTGCGGCAGCGACCGCGACCGCGTCGATCGACCGCGTCCGGTACCACCTCGACCTCCTCGACGAGGCGTGTCGGCGGGAGATGACGGATCCGGCAGGGCGGGCCTCGTGCCTCGACCAGATCGACCGTGCGCGTGAGCGTCTCCCGACGGTCGCCGTGTCCGGCTCACCGTCAGGCACAGTGGAGTCGTAGATCCGCTGCCGAAAGGACCCTGTGCAGACCCGCCTCGCCTCCCTCGGGCTTCTCGCCATCCTGCTCGGCGCCGCGACGGTCGTCGTCCTCGATGTCGTCACCGCGCTCGGGTCGCCGTCGCATCTGCGCCGCACCATCAGCGAGTACGGGTTGGGCGCGCAGCAATGGGTGTTCACGGTCGGGGTGTTGCTCCTCGCCGTCGGATCCGGCGCTGTTCTCGTCGCTGCCGTCCGGCAGTCGTTGCTGCGCGCGTCGTCGGTCGCCGCGGTCGCGATGACCCTGTGGACTGTCGGCCTGATCGCAGTCGTCGCCGTGCCGAAGCAGGACTGGAGCAACGACGCAACGCTCGGCCTCGGCGGCGCTGTGCACCGCGGTGGGGCCGCGGTGGCCTTCGTCAGCATCCCGGTGGCAGTCATCGCCTTCGCCGCTCCGTGGATCCGATCACCGCAGTGGCGACGGCAGGCACGTCGGACGATGACGCTCGGCCTGCTGTCCGTGGCGGCTGTCCTGCCCATCGCGTACGCGCTGCTGATCGGCATGACGACGACTACGCCGTGGTACCGCGTCGTCACGCTCGGGTACGTCGAACGACTACTGGTGGTCGTCGAGGTGATCGCCCTGATCTCGGTGGCGTGGTGGGTGCGGACGAGTGCCTATCGGAGTTCGTCGGTGACGCGCTCGACCAGCGCCGGATCCGCGATGCCGAGGACCGACGCCCACATCGAGGCGGCATCGGGACCGTAGGCGTGGCCGTGTCCTTCCGGAACCTCGGCGGCGAGTGCCATGTCGAGTGTCACCTGCCAGAACGTGACCAGGGGAATCCACGTCATTCCCTTGTCGACGTCGACACCGCGGGGCTCCCGGAGCCAGTCCGGCTTGCCGAACAGCAGGTCGAACGACCACCAGACGATGGGGTCGCTGGGGTGCTGCCAGTAGACGACTCGGGGGCTCTCCCAGTCGACCAGCCCCGGTGCGTCGAGATCCGACGGTTCGGCGGCGAAGCGGACGTTCTGTCCGCCGTAGATCACCGGCAGGATCTCGGGGCTGCCCGGATCGCGGGAGTCGGTCACGCGAGACCACTGCTCGGAGAAGTTCGGCGTCCCCACCCACAGCGCTCCGTCGGTGCGCGCCAACATGTCCTGCACACCGGAGAAGGCGTCCTGGCCACCGTAGGACCCGAGCGACTCCCCGAAGACCAGCAACTTCGGACGGTCGTTCTCGGGCAATTCCTGCACGCGCTGGTACACGGCTTCGAAGACCGCGCGGCCGGCGATGAGCGGGGTGTCGCGGTCGGCCAGGAACGCCAGCGGGCTGGGCAGGAACGAGTACTGGATCGCCGCGATCGCACTATCCCCGCCGGTGAGGTATTCCAGCGACGACGCGACGGAATTGTTGACCCACCCGCGGCCGGTCGTCGTGGCGACAGCCAGGTACTTCCGGTCGAACGCGCCGGTGCGATCCAACTCGGCGACGAGACGCTCGGCCAGCGAGTCGACTGTCGACCGTCCGAGGCCCAAGCCGTCCGCGTCGACCGACTTGCGTCCGGCGTAGACACGGATCGGTGTGAGCGCCGGGGAGCCGGTGAGGTCGGTGATGTCCTGCGACGTCGGACCGCTCGCGACGAACGTGCGGCCCTCCTTGCCCAGGCTGTCCCACTGCTCGTTCGACTGGGGCGAGCCCGAACGCTCCGGTGCGGTGGGTTGTACGACGCCCTCGGCGCTTCCGGTGTCCGCCGCCGCAGCAGAGCCGTTCGAGATGCGGGCGATCCCGGTGGCGAGCAGTCCCTCGACTGCGAAGACCAGCACGACACCCACAGCGACGACCGCGATACCGCGCGAGACGGGAGGGGGCAGAACTCGACCGATCAGCGTGATCAGCCGGTCGGTGACCCATCGGATCCCGCGGGCGAGCAGGAGAACCAGGACGAAGAGGATGGCGGCAACGACGAAGACGCCGGCGTAGTCCCACGACCTGCTCGGTTCGATACCCACCAGGTCACGGGAGATGTTCTGCCACCACGCTCCCAGTACGAGGAACAGGGGCAGCACGATCACGGCGGCGAGGGCGATCGCGTACCACCCCCAGCGCTTCAGGCGATCCGGCCACTCGCGCGTGAGCTCCATCCGGCGGACACCCCACACCACCAGGACGCCGACGCCGTATCCGCAGGCAACCGACAGTCCCGTCGCCACGGCCTGCAGATACCAGGGCCGGGGGAGCAGCGACGGCGACATCGACCAGCAGTAGAAGACGAGGCCGACGACGAGTCCGATCGGCTCGAAGCGCGACAACCACGGCGCGAGTCTTCTCACGTCATCCTCCGCAACTCGTGCGAGGGCACAGGGAACCCGACGCCGGTGCAGGAGAGTCTAGGTGGCCTAGCGTGCTTCCAGCCGGGCTCTGAGCGTGCGATCCGTGACGGAGATGCCCTGGCTGATGAACGGCTCGACCACCTTTGCCATGGCCTTGCCGGTGAGTCCGCCGGGGAACTCGTAGCCGAACTCGACGTCCGCGACGCAATGATCGTCGTCGACGGGGGTCACGGTCCACCGTGAACTCGTCTCGAAACCTGCCACCGAGGACAGTGAGATGACCGATCCCGGAACCCATTCGACGATGTCCACTGTCGACCGGAGCGTTTTCGGGCCCAGCTTCATCTCGGCCTCGAAGCGGTCACCGAGCGCGCGCTTCACCTCGCCGACGGGTGTGAACGAGGTGACTCCGAACATCCAGTCCGGAACGTTCTCGTGGGAGGAGAGGTAGTCGAACGTCGCCTCCGCGGAGGCTGCGATCTCGACGTGTCTGGTGATGACGGCCATGTCTGTCCTTACTCGATTTCCAGTCGCAGGGAGTCCGATACGGGCACTGATTGGCATGCCAGTCGGACTCCCTTCTTCAGCTCGTAGTCGTCCAACGTGTCATTGACGTGCATGTGCACCTCACCGCTCAGGAGGGTGAAAGCACATGCACCGCAATTGCCTTCGCGGCAGACGAACGGCGCGTCGATGCCTTCGCTCAGCATCGCGTCGAGAAGTACCGTATCCGGAGGGCAATGGAACGAGTGCGTTTCGCCCTCCACCTCGGCCTCGACCGGGGTTCCGATGCCGGATCCCGTGGGAGTCGGGGCTACCGCGCGGAACGGATTGCTCGTCAGCGACGCGAACACCTCGCGGTGGATGTTCTCCTGCGACACCCCGGACGTCACGAGGCTGCGGCGAGCGACCTCCATGAACGGTTCCGGCCCGCACAGGTACGCGTCCGCGTTCTCCACCGACGTGTCCAGGAGGTCGCGCAGGCCCGCGTCGGTCGGTAGTCCCGACTCCGCCTCGTACCAGTGGGCGACGGTCAACCGCGTCGGAAAGCGGCGGAGGAGCTCGTCGAGAGTGTCGGCGAACATCACCGAGTCGCGGGAGCGATTGGCGTAGAGCAGGACGACGCGTTCTCCGTGTGACGTCAACGCCGTCTTCAGGATGGACATGATCGGGGTGATGCCGCTTCCGGCGGCGACGAGGACGAGTGGACGGTCCCACCGTGTCGGCACGAAGGTGCCTGCGGGGTGGAGCGACGTCAGCGTCATGCCTGCCGCTGCGGTGTCGCAGATCCAGTTGGACGCGAACCCGCCGGCGGTCCGCTTGACCGAGATGGCAGCGCGCTCGCGGGTGGCCGGACTGCTTGACAACGAGTAGCACCGTGCCGCCGGCTCGCCGTCCGGACTCGGGATCTCGAGAGTCAGGAACTGGCCCGGCCGGTAGTCGAGGGGGGTCGAGAACACCAGGGTGACAGCGTCGGCGGTTTCGCGGATCACCTCGTCCACCTGCAGTCGAACGGTGTGGACGGCAACGTCCACGGAGTCGATCGTCACGGCGGGGTCCCTTCGATGAACCAACAAGGATTGTTTCATTGAACTATAGGCCATTGACAAATGGCACGGTTGTCAGTGACGCTTCCGGCATGACATCGGCACCTTCGATCCCGAGCCGCGGATCCCTGCGGTCTCGATGTGCGGCGCGGTCGACCGCACTCACCCTCCGACCGCTAGCATGCCGACTCCCCTTCGGTCGCGGCGGGGAACGCGTCGCTCGGGTCATGGTCGAGATCGCGATGCGAGCGTGCGGCGGGCTCGCCCCCGGGACCACCGTGCGCAGCGTCGACGAGGACGGCGTCATCGGGGAATGGGTCGACGCCGGAAGCGTGAATCGGCCCGGCGCGATTCTCTACCTGCACGGAAGCGCCTACGCGATCTGCTCGGCGCGCACTCACCGCGGACTCGCCTCGCGGCTGTCCGCGGCGACCGGGCTCCCGGTGTTCGTCGTCGACTACCGATTGGCGCCGGAGTTCCCCTTCCCGGCGGCGGCGGACGACGTCGAGGCCGCCTACCGGTGGTTGCTGACGAGCGGATTCGACGCCGACTCGATCGTGGTCGCGGGGGACTCGGCCGGTGGGCACCTCGCGCTCGACCTGGTCCTGGACAACGCGCGCCGGTCGTTGCCGCAACCACGCGCCGTCGCGTTGTTCTCACCGCTGATCGACCTCACGTTCACGCTCGCGGAGAACCGCGAGCGGCAGCGGCGTGATCCGATGATCTCCGCCAGGGCTGCGAGGGCACTCACCTCGCTCTACACGCGGGACGAGCAGCCCGACATGCCGCGCCTCCGGCTTGCCGTGGAAGCGGGAACGACGCTGCCTCGCTTCATCGTTCAGGCCGGTGGAGCCGAGATGCTGGTCGCGGACGCCGAGCATCTGCGCGACATCCTCGTCACCGCCGGTGGTGACTGCACCCTCGAAATCTGGCCCGACCAGATGCACGTCTTCCAAGCGCTGCCCCGCATCGCACCCGAAGCCGACAGAGCGCTCCGCCGCGTCGCCGACCTCCTGGCCGTCACGTCCACATCAGAAACGAGACTGTAGATGTTCACTCGAACCAGACCCCGCCTCACCCACGGTGCCGACGCCGTCGTCACGGGTGCCGGCAGCGGCATCGGCCGCGCGTTCGCCGTCGAACTCGCCCGTCGCGGTGGGCGAGTCGTCTGCGCCGACATCTCGCTCGAGCGTGCCGAAGCCACCGTGCGGATGCTCGACGGCCCGGGATTCGCCGTGCAGTGCGACGTGTCCGTGCAATCGCAGGTCGAAGATCTCGCGCTGTTCGCCGAGCTCGAATTCGGCGGCGCACCGACCGTGCTGATCAACAACGCGGGCGTCGGTATCGGCGGAAAGCCCGTCGGCAGCATCGGTTTCGACGACTGGAACTGGGCACTCGGGATCAACCTGTGGGGCGTCGTGCACGGCTGCGAGACCTTCGTTCCGCAGATGCGCGCCTCCGGGCGCGGCGGAATCATCAACGTCGCGTCCGCCGCCGGATTCGCCGCGGCCCCGACGATGGGCCCGTACAACGTCGGCAAGGCGGGCGTGATGTCCCTCTCGGAAACCCTTGCCGCCGAACTGTCCGGCTCCGGCGTCGGCGTGACGGTGCTGTGCCCCACCTTCGTCAAGACCAACGTCGCTGTCGACGGGCGCATCACCGAACGATCCTCCGAGCTGGCGCAGAAGTTGATGCGCTGGACCGGGTTCACGCCGGAACGGGTGGCCGTTACCACCCTCGATGCGCTGGACAAGGGCCGCCTCTACGTCGTGCCCCAGATCGACGCCAAGGCGATCTGGTTGCTCAAGCGCCTCGTCCCCACGCTCTACACCCGAGGTGCCGGTCTCCTCGACCGACTTCTCCCCGGCGAGCCCGCCCCACAAGCCCTTTCCGCTGTTACCACCTCGACAGGAGTATGACGATGGCCTTCGACTTCGACGCAATGCTGGACAAGATCAAGGACCGACAGTGGTCCCTTGCCGACATCGACTGGGATGCGCCCGGCGCGGAGATGATCCCGCCGGAGCAGCACGCGAAACTCAAGCCCTTCCTCTCCGACCTCATGTGGATCGAGAACGTCGGTGCCCGCGGCTTCGCTGCCATGGCACGGAAGGCGCCGACGGAGACGCTGCGTGAGATCTACCGGTACTTCCACGCAGAGGAGCAGAAGCACGCCAATGCCGAACTGGCACTGATGCGTCGGTGGGGCATGCTCGAGAACGACGAGATTCCGCAGCCGAACGTCAACGTCAAGCTGATCATCGACTGGCTGGACAAGTACTCCGACCAGACCCCGCTCGCCGTGCTAGGCACCGTCATCCCGATGCTCGAGGTCGCACTCGACGGAGCACTGGTGAAGTTCATCGTCGACGAGATCGACGACCCGGTGTGCCAGGAAGTGTTCAAGCGCATCAACGCCGACGAGTCCCGCCACCTCGCCGTCGACTTCGAGGTGATCGACCTCCTCGGCCACGCCAAGATGCGGCGGATCCTGGTCGAGACCGTCGGGGCATGGATGCACCCGTCGCTCCTCATCGGAACCCTGCGATACATCCCGTTGCTGAACAAGATGCGCGACAACATCGTCGAGATGGGCGTCGACGAAGAACGCCTCTACACCGCGATGAAGCGCTTCAAGAAGGTCGGCGAGCGCAGTGAGTTCCCGAAGCGCCTGCCGATGTACCGATTCATCAGCTGGCACGGCAGCGTCGTCATCAACCGCGACCACCCGTACCACAAGTTCGCCGACTCGATGGTGACGCTGACGGCCAAGTACCCGAAGCGTCTGCTGCGTCCGCAGCCGACGTGGTCCAAGGAACTCACCTACGAGCCCGTCGCATGACCGAAATCCTGTCGACCGCGATCATCGGCGGTGGCTTCGCCGGAATCGGTGCCGCTATCCGCCTGCAGCAGCGCGGCATTCGAGACATCGCGATCCTCGAACGAGGAACCCGCCCCGGTGGAACCTGGCGTGACAACACTTATCCCGGTGCCGCGTGCGACATCCCGTCGCGGCTCTACTCCTACAGCTTCGCCCCGAACCCCGATTGGTCGCACACGTACTCGGGCAGCGCCGAGATCCTCGGCTACATCGACTCGATGGTCGAGAAGTTCGGGCTGGACAAGTTCCTGCGCTTCGACCACACCGTCGTCGATGTCACATGGCACGAGGAGCGCTCGCTCTGGGAGATCACCGTCGACGGACGGCCACCGGTGCTCGCGCGAACCGTGGTCATGGCGTCGGGTCCGCTGGCCAACGTGTCGTTGCCCAAGATTCGCGGCGTCGAGACGTACGCGGGCAGAATGATCCACAGTGCTCGGTGGGATCACGAGTACGACTTCACGGGCAAGAAGGTCGCGGTCGTCGGCACCGGTGCCAGTGGCGTGCAGATCGTTCCCGAATTGGTGAAGATCGCCGAGTCGGTGAAGGTGTTCCAGCGCACGCCCGGCTGGGTGTTGCCGCGCACCAACTTCCGTACTCGTGGACTCACCCGGGCGATCTACCGCACCGTCCCCGGCAGCCAGGCTCTCGCCCGCAAGGCGTGGTTCTGGGGACACGAGTCCGTCGCCCTCGGCGTGGTCTGGAACTCTCCGCTGACACGCGTCGTCGAAGGGGTGTCCAAGCTGCACCTGCGTTCCCAGGTGTCGGACCCGTGGCTGCGTCGTCAATTGACGCCGGAGTTCCGTGCCGGCTGCAAGCGACTGCTCATGACGAGCAAGTACTACCCGGCTCTGCAACAGGACAACTGCACACTGGTCACCTGGCCCATCGCGGGAATGTCCGAGAAGGGCATCCGGACCGTCGAGGGTGTCGAGCACCAGTTCGACGCCATCGTGTTCGCCACGGGATTCGACGTCTCCAAGACGGGCTCACCGATTCCCATCACCGGCCGCGACGGTCGAGTGCTGGGTGAGGAGTGGAGCAGGGGCGCGCACGCCTACAAGTCGATCGCGGTGTCGGGCTACCCGAACATGTACTTCACGTTCGGACCGAACTCCGGCCCCGGCCACAGTTCCGCGTTGGTCTACATGGAGGCGCAGATCGACTACCTCGTCGACGCGATCGCCACGGCGGTCAACCAGAACTTCGTTCTCGACGTCCGCGCCGGAGTGCAGGCCGCCTACAACGCGGACCTGCAGCAGCGACTGACGAAGACCACCTGGAACTCGGGCTGCTCGAGCTGGTACCTGACCGAGGACGGGTTCAACGCGACCATGTTCCCCGGTTTCGCCACCCAGTACGTCAAGCAACTCGAGACGGTCGTCATGGCCGACTACTCGGTGACCGCGGCAACGAGCGGTAGTGAGCCGCTCCCGACGTCGGCAGGCGAGGTTGTCGGGGCACGTTAGTCTGGTGGAAACGCTGCACGGGAGGAGTTCGTCGATGACCGAGTACCGCATCGACGAACTCGCCCGTGCGGCCGGCACGACGTCGCGCAACGTCCGTGCCTACCGTGAGCGGGGGCTGCTCCCACCGCCGCAGAAACGCGGCCGCCTCGGTATCTACGACGACACGCATCTCGCGCGTCTACGTCTGATCGACATCCTGCTGCAACGCGGGTACACCACCACCCACATCAGCGACTTCATCGACGGGTGGGAAAGCGGCAAGGACCTGACCGAGGTTCTCGGACTCCAGCGCGCATTGACCGAGCCGTGGTCGACGACCGACGATGAGATGTCCCTGTCTGTCACCGAAGCGCGCGACGCGTTGGGGGACCCGGACGGGGAGCAACTGGCCCGCCTCGTCACCTACGGACTGGCGCGCATAGAAGGCGACCGGTGCACCTTCACCGATCCGAAATTGTTGCAGGGGTTCACCTCCCTGGCCGAATACGGGTTCGGGATCCGCGAGCTCATGGACATTCACGAGCGCATGTACGCCGCCGTCGACGGAATCTCGAAAGACATGATCTCGACTGTGAAGCATCACATTGTTGCGCGGTACGGCGAAGGCTGGATTCCCGAGGGGGAGGACGTCCTCCGCGCTACCCGGATGTTGCAGATCATGCGCACTCTCGCAGTGGATTCCGTGCATTCTCTGCTCGGCCGAACGCTGGACCGAAACCTGCAGGAACAGCTCGGCGAATACCTCGAAGTGGCGATCGACAACACCCCGCGATCGGACCGTAACTCCGCCTGATCACGCTTTTCGGACTTTTGCGGCATTGTGGAGTCATGAACCGCACCAGATTGTCCGCTGCTGTCGCTCTCGCAGGCGCTACCGCCCTCGTCCTCACCTCATGCTCGTCGAGTGAGGAGACGGCGCCGAATGCTGCTGCACCTGCGCCTTCTTCGTCCAGTCCGGCCGCGTCCACTCCTGCCTCGTCCAGTGCGTCCGCGAGTGCAGCGACCGTCTACACATTGCCGGGAACAGGCGTGTTCGCCGAGGGCATCACGGCCGACGACGACACGTTCTACGTCACCTCGACCTCGGACGGCGCTGTCTTCCGCGGCACCGTCGGCACGCCCGATGTCGCCCCGTTCCTGCCCGGCGGCCAGGACGGTCGTACAGGAGCGGCCGGGTTGGACGTCGACGACAACCGTCTGATCGTGGCCGGCGGCGCCACCGGGACCGTGTGGATCTACGACGCGCAGTCCGGCGAGCTCCGCGGAAAGTTCACCAACGGACTCGGACAGGACGCCACGTTCCTCAACGATGTCGTCATCGCGGACAACGGCGATGCGTTCATCACCGACTCCCGCAGTCCCAACCTGTGGCGCATCCCGGCGGATGCATCCGGTGACGGCCGGCTCGAGTCATTCGTCGACTTCACCGGATCGCCCTTCGCCTACGGGGAGGGCTTCAACGCCAACGGGATCGTCGAAGCCGACGACGACGGAGTGCTGGTGATCGTGCAGTCCAGCACCGGCAACCTGTACCGCGTCGATCCGTCCAAGGCCGTGACCCAGGTCGACCTCGGCGGGGAGGCGCTGAAGAACGGCGACGGCATGGAGATGGAGGACGACACGCTCTACGTCGTCCGCAACCGAGACAGCCTCATCGCCACCGTGGACCTCGCCGACGACGGACGGTCCGGCCGAGTCACGGGTCAGATCACCGACCCCAGCTTCGCCTACCCCACGACAGTGGCAGACGTCGACGACCAGCTTCTGGTCGTGAACAGCCAGTTCGACAAGCGCGGCGGGGTGCCCGTGGAGCCCTTCACCGTGAGTGCTGTGGCTGAGTAGTTCCTCGGCTGGCTGCAGGGGGTGTGCACCGGTGCTGGTGAGGGCTGCAGGGGGTGTGCACACGGGTTGTGGTGAGTGCACACCCGTTGCTGCTGGCGGTAGGGGGTGTGCGCTTGGTGCAGGGGGTGTGCACTCGGCGTCCGGCTCCGTGGTGGGTGCGTTTACCGGGGCCCACGCAGGGGTGTGCACACCGGTTCTGGTGAGTGCACACCCGTTGCTGCATGCGGTGAGGGGTGTGCACTTGATGCAGGGGGTGTGCACTTGGCGTTCGGTGCGCGTATTTGGAACTGATCAGGTCAGCGTGGACCCGACTGCGTAATGTGCGACGTCACAGCGTCTTCGGTTGCTTCATACCCTGCACCGGCAGCGAGAAAAGCCTCGCGGAGATTAGTGGCGACGGTAATGTGAGCAGCAAGCGTCGAGGCCAGGGAGCCCTCAGGGCCGTGGGTGAGGTTCGAATACTTCTGCGCTAGGGCGATTCCCGATGGGAGTGTCCCAAATCCCGCGGGCCACGAACTCTCTGCAATCGTCTTCACCGTCGCATTCAAGTTCTCCACGAAGGTGTCGCAGGCCGCGGCGCATCTGCGCGCGGCGTCTTCATTGATTTCCATGGCTACCGTCCCTTGGATCGTATCTACCTAGGCAACGTCGGACTGAGAACAGAGGCGGCACTGATAGCCCTGGAACAGTTGTCGATCACGCCGGCACTGCTTGCCTTGGACTCGACGTTGACGATCACCATTCCCCGCGACCACGGGAAGCTGATGTCGCACGGTGCAGTCCCGATCGGGTCGGGTCGGCGGAGTTCGTAGGCGGTTGGTCGGCCCGGGAGTTCCACCATGCGCCTGCTTTCATAACGGGGATCGTCGATAACGGTGCCTTGCGACTCGACCGATGACAGAACCGTGAGGTAATAAGTCTCAGCGGCCCAGATGCATACGTCGGAGGTCTGATTCGCGCGCTCGCCGATGAGAGAGTCGCTTACGACGGCCGGATCAGCCCCCGCCGCACGGATGGCCTCATCAGGTACGACGGCGCAGGGATCGAACAGTTCGTTGCTCACGGGTTGTGCGGTGCCGCTGACCTCGCCGCAACCGACGATGAGAGCAGCGATTGCTACGCCCGCCGCGACCATCGCTCCACTGTTTCGCTGCACAGGGGGTTGGACGCACCGATGGGGGAGACGGTTCCATGAGTTGCGCGCTGCGCCCGTCGCTCGGAGCACTTTGCAATGTGCGCACACCGCCGTGCGCTGCGCGCGGCGCGCCCGGGTAGAAATCACGAACACCCACGCGCTGCGCCCGTCGCTCGGAGCACTTTGCAATGTGCGCACACCGCCGTGCGCTGCGCGCGGCGCGCCCCGGGCAGAACTGACGACTTCCCGCGCGCTGCGCGCGACGCGACCGTGCCGGGTACCGCACAACCGAGCGGAACCGTTTCGGGCCGGCCCACGTCGAAGGCTGTACCGACGACGGAGGGAAGTCATGACAGAAACACATGTGGACACCGGTATCCGAACACTCAGCAACGCAACACCATTGGCGGTACTTGTCGCGTTCGCGACGCAGGTCGCAGTTGCCTCCATCGCTTATGTGGTGGGGTTCGGGGCGATCTTCGTCAGTGCTCTGGCCGCATTCGCGAGTGTGGAGGCGTCGCCGGGTGCGGCGTTCGTGGCGTCATTGACCGAGGCGTGGGCGCTCCTCTTCCTGATCGCGCGAGTCGGGCATACGGTGCTAGCGGTCATGATCGTGCAGAGGCGTCGGGCGTCGCTGCTCGTCGTCACCGGCGTGAGCGTGGCGTGGCTGCCGGTGATGCTGCATTCCCCGATGGTGTGGCCGCTGGTGGCGGTGCAGGTCGGCTCGGCCGCCGTGTGGTGGGCGCACACGCTCCTACGCCACGGGGTGAGCCGGCGACCTACAGCAGAAGCGCTGCGATAGAACTGGGGAAGGTCGCATCGGGCCGACGCTCGTACAGTTCGGCCGGGCGCCCACCTGCGGCGGAGGTGGTGTCGCCCGTGCCGGTGAGCGAGTCGATGACGTGTCGACGGAACGTGTCCTTGCGCAGCGGCCTGTCGAACACCACCTCGTACAGCGTGCGTAGCTGCAGCAGGGTGAACCTGTCGGGGAGCAGGTGGGAGGGGTCGGGGCGGACGGCGTACCTGGCGCGCATGTCGCTCACCGCCGCGGACACCATGTCGGCGTGATCGAAGGCCATCGGCTCGACGGGCGCGCCGGAGTGCACCGCGACGAGTTCGGTGTCGGCCGGGAGCGAGTCCAGCGAGGCTTCCGCGCAATGCGCCATCGACAGGACCCAACCCCTGTCGTCGCGGGCGGGGTCGTCGAACATCCGCAGTTGGTGGAAGTGCAGACCCTCGATGTGGGCCTTCGTCGCCAGTGCGCGCCGTGCTGCGTCGGCCAAGGTCTCGCCCGAGTGCAGGAATGTCCCCGGTAACGCTGCACCCCAAGCTGATTCGACCACGACGACGTTGACTGCCCCGCCGTGCACGGTGAGGACCGCGACGTCCACGGCGACGGAGGGTCGCGGATAGGAGGTCAGGTCGGTAGTCATGGGTTGCAGCTTAGCGCAGCCATGCGTTATGGTTAGCGCACAATCGAGCAAAGGGGTTCGGCATGAAGCTGACCAGTGATCAGATGACTCGCGCACAGGGCGTACTCGTGGCGACCGCGGCCGGTGATGCGCTCGGTGCCGGATACGAGTTCGGGTACCCGACGCCGGACACCGTGATCGACATGATCGGCGGGGGACCGTTCGACTGGGCACCGGGCGAATGGACGGACGACACCTCCATGGCGGTGTGCATCGTGGACGCACTGGTGGAGGGCCGCGGACTGGACGGCATCGCGGAGAACTTCGTCGCGTGGATCGACACGAAACCCGCGGATGTCGGCAACCAGACACGCGCCGTGCTGTCGGCGCGCAGTGGTTCCGCGGCGGAGATGACCACGGTTGCTTCGGGGATTGCCGGTCGGACAGGCGGCAACGGATCGTTGATGCGAACTGCGCCGGTGGCCCTGGCGTTCCTGGGCGACGCCGATGCGCTTGCCGACGCGTCCGTCCGTATCAGTGCGCTCACGCACTCGGATCCACAGGCCGGTGAGGCCTGCGCGTTGTGGACGGCCGGCATCAGGCACGCCGTTCTGTACGGGAACTACGACGGGATCCGCGCCTCGGCCGGTGACTGGGCACCCCTGCTGGACGCCGCCGAGAAGGGGACGCCTGCCGACTTCGCGAACAACGGCTGGGTGGTGCACGCGTTGCAGACGGCCTGGTGGGCGATCTCCACCACGGAGGAAGACGACGACCAGCTGACCGCAGCATTGGAGAAGTGCGTTCGGGCGGGCGGCGATACGGACACCACGGCGGCAATCGCCGGTGGACTGCTCGGAGCACGATGGGGTGTATCAGCGGTACCGGATGCGTGGATCTCGATGCTGCACGGGTACCCGGGACGGAGCGGCGCGGACCTCGTCGACCTCGCTCGGCGTCTCGTAGAAGGAGCAGAAGCATGACCGTCATCGATGTGATCACCGGAGACATCACCGCCGTACGAGCAGACGTCATCGTCAACGCCGCGAACTCGACGCTCCTCGGAGGCGGCGGGGTGGACGGTGCGATCCATCGGGCCGGTGGCCCGGAGATCCTGACAGCCTGCAAGCTTATCCGCGCCACGACGCTGCCGAACGGTCTGGACACCGGCGCCGCCGTCGCGACGCCCGCAGGACGGTTGCCGGCTCGATGGGTCATCCACACGGTCGGCCCGAGGTACTCCGCCCGCGAAGATCGGTCGGCAGTCCTGCGCGCCGCGTACGAGCGGTCTCTTCTCCTCGCGCAGTCCTTGGGCGCCACCTCGATCGCATTCCCCCTGATCTCGGGTGGCGCCTACGGATGGCCCGTCGAGGTGGCGGTCGCGGAACAGGTACGCGCCGTCTCGACCGCTCCCGTGTCGGTCGATCTGGTCACTCTGGTGGCGTACTCGGCCGAGATTCAGCGGCTGACTGCGCGTGCGGTGGAACGCCTCTGACGGAACGCCGCCCACGCTCCCGTGCACCACAGAGCCCACACGACGAGCACAGGCTGGAACACCAATCGGATGGCGCGCGCTCGGTCGGTATCGAGCCCGAAGGCGTCGGTGTGGGTGACGAACTGCGAGATGTTGCCGGGGAAGACGGCGACGAAGAAGAGAGCGACGACCCATCCCACTGCCGGCGCTCGGTGGGGGAGCAGTATCAGGCAGAGTCCCAGCACGATTTCCACGACTCCGGACGCCAGCACGACCACGTCGGTGTCCACCGGAACCCACGGGGGAACCTGCGCCGCGAATTCCTGACGCGCCCAGAACAGGTGGCTCAGTCCGGCGAACACGAGAAACGCGCCGAGGACGAGTCGCCCGACGATTCTGGGTACGTGCGACCTGCGCGCTCTGCTCATGAGGGCCAAATTACGCGCCCCAGTGCGCGGTCGATCGCAGACTCGTCGGCGAAGACACGGTTCTCGCAGTACAGCGTGTCGCCGAGGCACACCTCGTCTCCGCAATCGCAGTAGCCGACGGACTCGAGATACCACCGGCCCCCGTATTCCACGCCGAGGTCTCGCGCCACTCTGCTGTCGATCTGCGTGCGTCGTCCCCGTCGATATTCGCCCATGATTCCCGTCCCCCCGGTTGTCGGTGACGTGAAGTTAGAGCAGGGGTACGACAGCCGCGGGTTGGTTCTGGGTGATGCAGTGGATGCCCCCGCCGCGGGCGAACAATGGGCGCGCGTCGACGGTGACGACGCGCCTGCCCGGGTACGCCTCGGACAGGATGCGCACGGCCTCGGCATCGTTCGGGTCGTCGAAACTGCACGCGACGACGCCACCGTTGACCACGTAGTGGTTGATGTAGCTGTAGTCGACGAACCCGTCGTCGTCGCGCAGAGTCTCCGGTGCGGGCACCGGGACGACGCGCATGCCGGCAGCGGTCAGGATGTCGGCGACCTCGCGGCTGATCTCGTGGTCGGGGTGTGCCGGATCGCGCTGATCGTGCACCAGCGCAACTCCGGGAGACGGCAGTGCCGCAACGATGTCGACGTGACCACGCGTGCCGTAGGTCTCGGAGTCGCGTGTGAGGCCTCGCGGTAACCACACTGCACGGTCGACTCCGAGTGTGCGGGTCAGCTCGGCCTCGACGTCGGCCCTCGACCACCCGGGATTGCGGCCGGGATCGCGCTGCACCGTCTCGGTGACCAGGACTGTGCCGGCGCCGTCGACCTGGAGGCCACCGCCCTCGCCGACCATGGTCGACGAGACGAGAGTCGCGCCGGATTCCGCGGCGACCAGCGCGCCGATCAGGGAGTCGTTCCCCCACGATGCCCAGTCCTGTGCGCCCCACCCGTTGAACGTCCAGTCGACGGCGCCGAGGGTCCCGTCGTCGGCAAGGACGAACGTGGGACCGATGTCGCGCATCCACGCATCGTCGAGTGGTGCGTCGACGATAGTGATGTCCGCTCCGAGATACGTTCGTGCAATGTCGGTCTCGCGCGGGTCCACTACCACGGTCACCGGTTCGAACTCGGCGACGGCGTGTGCGACGGCCGCCCAGGTCGAACGGGCCTCGTAGTGCTCCTCGGGGGAGTCGCCCAGCGAATATCCTGGGCTGGGGAAGGCCATCCACGTGCGTTCGTGGGGCGCGGTCTCTGCCGGCATCCGCCACGTCATCGTGTACTTCTCACAGGTTCGGTGAGCGAGCCGTAGGTGTCGGGGCGACGGGTGTCCAGGAACGGGAACAGCGTCAACCAGTCGCGTCGCTGATCGAGGTCGAGATCCACGACCAGAACTGCCGACTCGTCGCGCGGCGCCTGGGCCAGGATGCGCCCGTAGGGATCGGAGACGAACGACGACCCGTAGAACGTGATCGCACCCTCGTTGCCGTAGCGGTTGGGCGCCACCATGAAGGTGCCGTTGGCGATGCCGTTGCCGACGATCACCTGCTGCCACAGTGGCTGGGTATCGAAGGCGGGATGGTCGGGCTCGGAGCCGATGGCCGTCGGATATACCAGCACCTCGGCTCCGGCAAGGGAATACGCCCGGGCGACCTCGGGGAACCACTCGTCCCAGCACGTCGGCATGCCGAGCGCGACGTTCGCCGCGTGATGGACGGGGTAGGGATCGGCGGCCGGTCCGGGGCGGAAGTAGGTGTCCTCGTAGTACCCGGCGGTGACCGGGATGTGGAGCTTGCGTGTGCGAGCGAGAAGCGAGCCGTCCGGTGAGACCAGCATGGCGGTGTTGAATCCGAGGCCGTCGTCGGATGTGTCGTCCCTCTCGTACAGCGACGCGTGGACGACGATCCCGTGGCGCGCTGCAGCGTTCGCTGCGAACGCGAACGTCGGACCGGTCAGCAGATCCTCCGCGTCGCGGGCTGCATTGCGGTCGCCCCGTACGAACGCGGGGTACCGGCTCAGAGTCAGTTCCGGGAGGAACGCGATAGTTGCGCCCTCTCGCGCCGCGATGGCGATGCCCTCCTCGAGTTCGGCCTGTGTCTCCTCGTGCCACCGGTGTTGGACCACGGCGATACGGACGGGCGCACGCTCGGTGTCGCGAGTCCGCGCGGGAGAGTCGGGAGGTGTCGTGGCGGTGATGGTCAACATCGGGGTCCTCGTCCGTAAAACGAATGTGATTCGTTAAGTATGGTGTGACGACGCCCTCGACGCAAGAGGAAGGAAGTTCCGATGCCGCGCCCGTCCACCCGGTTGCTCTCCGCCGACCTCATCACCGATGCCGCCTTGGCCCTTGTCGATCAGCGTGGCGACTTCACGATGCCCGGGTTGGCCGAGAAGCTGTCGGTGCGACCGTCGTCGTTGTACAACCACGTGTCCGGGCGTGCGGCGATCGTCGAGTTGATGCGCACCCGGCTGATGGCGGGTATCGAGATCCCCCGGGACGTCGACTCGTGGAGTGAGGCGGTCACGCGTATCGCCCGCGAATATCGACGCAACTATGCGCGGCACCCGCGGGTGATTCCGCTGTTCACCGCGCACACCGTCCGCGCCGCGGTGGCGTTCGACATGTACAACGCCTTGGCGACGGCATTGACCGACGGGGGATTCTCGCCGTCCGACGTGCTCCACGCCATCACGGCCGTCGACAGTTTCGTGCTCGGATCGGCGCTCGATCTCGCTGCGCCCGAGGAGGTCTGGGCACCATCGGACGACGCCGACGTCGCGTTGCGCGCTGCGCTGGCGACGTCGGCTCCGGGCCGCGCGGACGCGTCCTTCGAATTCGGGCTCGGTGTCCTGGTGGCAGGCCTGCGAGCTCGCGTCAGCTGACGAGGTCGGATTCGTCCCTCAGTGCCTCGGTCTCGGTGGTCAACGTCTCGCCGCGGAAGAAGGCCGGCGACCGGAACCGCATGACCATCATCAGGACGGCGCCGACGATGAGGATGCCGAAGCCGAGGAAGAACACCAGTCCGATGCCGCCGATCTCGGCGCCGCTCCCGTTCTCCGGATCCATGCTCTCCTCGAGCGAGACCACGAACACCGCGAGAAGGATCAGCCCGCCGACGAGCGGGAAGATCAGGCGGAACACCGTGTTCCGGACGCTGGCGAACAGCGTGCGCCGGAAGTACCAGACGCAGGCGAAAGCTGTGATGCCGTAGTACCAGCAGATCATGATGCCGAGCGCGGCGATGGTGTCGATCAGGGTGTTCTCGGACAGGAACGTCACGGCGGTGTAGAAGACGGCGGTGATGACTCCGGCGGCGACCGTGGAGACGGACGGCACCAGGAACCGGGGACTGACCTCGGCCAGCTTCTTGGGGAACGCTCCGTACGACGCCATCGCGAGAGACGTTCTCGCAGCAGGGAGGAACGTGGTCTGCAGGCTGGCGATGGACGAGACGAACACTGCCAGGTAGAGCAGCATGCCGCCCCAACTACCCAGCACCGGGTCGGCGAGAGCACCGAACACGTTCTCGGCGTTGTCCGGATTGCCGAGTCCGAGACCGTCCTCGCCCACCCCGGCGTACATCATCGCCGCGACCGCGACAAGGAGGTAGGTCAGTAGAATCGTTGCCACACAGAGCAATCCGGCACGTCCGGGAGTCTTCTTGGGGTTCTTCGACTCCTCGCCGAGGGTGAGGCACGTATCCCAGCCCCAGAACGCGAAGATCGAGCCGGTCAGACCGATCACGAAGGCGCCCATTGTCAGACCGGTGAACGGATCGAACCAGCCGAGGTCGAACGAGAGGCCGGCGGGTGCATCACCCGTGCCGACATGCACCAGCGCGGCGACGGCGAAGGCGAGGAGCAGCACCATCTGGAACCCGACGAGCGCGACCTGCAGCTTCTCGCTGGTCGTGATGCCGCGACTCGCGATCCAGGTGGCCAACGCGATGAACACCACCGTGGTGCCGACATTGACCAGCTTGTTGCCCGGGAGATCGGCGATCGACGGAGCGTCGAAGAGCTTGGCGATGAACAGATAGAAGAACTGCACGGCGATGGCCGCCAGGTTGGACAGCACGATGATGGTGGCGATCACCATGCCCCAACCGCACATCCAGCCCACGTACGGACCGAACGCCTTGGTGGACCACGTGAACGACGCACCGCAGTCCGGTGAATCGGAGTTGAGCTCGCGGTAGGCGTACGCGGTGAGGAACATCGGGATGAATCCCGCGATGAAGATGGCGGGCATCTTCAGGCCGACGGCGGCGACGATGAGGCCGATACTCGCGGTGAGCGTGTACCCCGGGGCAACGGAGGAGATTCCCAGTACGGCTCCGGACAGGGTGCCGATGCGGCCGACCGCCAGTCCCTTCGAGGAGGTGATCTCGGTGCTCATCAGGAAGCCTCCGTGCTGTCGGAACTGCCGGTCTCGGGAAGGAACTCGGTGGCCGGGACGACCACCATGGGAACGGGAAGAACGCGCAGCATCTTCGATGCGGTCGATCCCAGGAAGAGACGCCGGGGCTGCGCCAGACGGCTGGAGCCGACGACGACCACGTCGCCGTCTTCCCAGCTCAGACTCTCGACGGCGGCCTCGACGGTCGATCCGTCCGCGACCGACGACGTCACGGTCAATCCGTCGGGCAGACCCTTCCGAGCCGAATCGTGCAGCGTCCGTGCATGCTCGATAGCCAGGGCCTCGTTGCCGGTATCGCGACGCACATCCATTCCCGACATGTCGTCCAGCGGAACCAGGGACAGCAGCCGCAGGGAGGTGTGCATTCGCTCGCACGAGCGAACTGCGGTCCGCAGCACTAGATCAGCACCCTGTCGAGTGCCCAGGGCGGCAGTCACCTCGCGGATGCGGTCGGCTCCGGACTTGCGATACCCGAAGGGCGCGAGCGCCAGCGGAATCGGGGCCGAGTGCAGCAGTTCCGTCGACACGCTTCCCAGCGAGTGTCGCCCGAGCAACCCGTCCTTCGCGCCGCCGATCACGATGGCGTCGGCGTCGAGGCGGGCAGCCTCGTCGAGCAGACCGGCCGAGAAGGACTCCGAGAAACTCAGGTGCACCTCGGTCCTGATGTCACTCGGCACCGTTGCTGCGGCGTCCGCCAACCATCGACGGCCCTTCGCGGCCAGCAGATCCTCGAAATGTGCCTCGGCGGGGACGGCCCGGTCCGGAGGCAGCACCATGCAGATGTCCAGCGTCGCATCGAGACTGCGAGCGAGCTGCACACCGAGCACGAGCCCGTCCTCCCCGCTGGGGGTGGCGAGATAACCGACGATCAACCGCATTGGAGAGCTCCCTGGGTGTCGGGCGGAATTACTGGAACGCGACGTACTTGGTGTCGAGGTACTCGTCGATGCCCTCGGTGCCGCCTTCGCTGCCCAGGCCGGACTGCTTGACACCACCGAACGGTGCGGCGACGTCGGACACGACGCCGCGGTTGACGCCGACCATGCCGGAGGCGATCTTGTCCGAGACCCGGAGTGCCCGATCGAGATCGCGGGTGTAGATGTACGCGGCCAAGCCGTACTCCGTGTCGTTCGCGGCGTCGATGCCGTCCTGCTCGTCGTCGAACCCGGTGATGGCGGCGACCGGACCGAAGATCTCCTCGCGGACGATGCGCGAGTGGGCCGGCACCCCGTCGAGGACGGTGGGGCGGTAGAACCACCCGGGCCCGTCCACGACGCTGCCTCCCGTCCGCACACGGGCACCGGCCGCGACGGCGTCGTCCACGAGCGACTCGACGTTGCGACGCTGCTTCTCGTTGACCAGGGGGCCGACGTTCGTGCCGTCCTCGGAGCCCGGACCGACCGTCAGTGCGGCGATGCGTTCGGTGAGTTTCACCGTGAATTCCTCACGGACACTGTTGGCGACGATGATGCGGTTCGCGGCCGTGCAGGCTTCGCCGCCGTTCCGCATCTTCGCGGCCATCGCACCGTCGACGGCGGCATCGATGTCGGCATCGTCGAAGACTACGAACGGTGCGTTACCACCGAGTTCCATCGACGTACGCAGCACGTTTCTCGCCGACTGCTCGATCAGGATCTTGCCGACGCGGGTGGAACCGGTGAAGGTGACCTTGCGCAGACGGTCGTCGGCAAGGAGCGGTTCGGTGACTCCCGCCGCGTTCGAGGCGGGCAGCACCGACAGAACCCCTGGCGGCACGCCGGCCTCGGACATGATCTGTGCGAGCAACAGCATGGTCAGCGGGGTGTCCTCGGCGGGCTTGACGAGGACGGTGCAGCCCGCCGCGAGCGCCGGACCGATTTTTCGAGTTCCCATGGCCAGCGGGAAGTTCCACGGTGTGATCGCCAGTACGGGGCCGACAGGGACCTTGGTCACCAGGATGCGACCGGCGCCCGACGGGGACTGCGTGTAACGGCCCTGGATCCGTACTGCCTCCTCGCTGAACCAGCGGAGGAATTCGGCGCCGTACGTCACCTCTCCCCGACTCTCGGGGAGTGCCTTGCCCATCTCCAGTGTCATGAGCAGCGCGAGATCCTCGGTTCGCTCGATCACCTTCTCCCACGCCGTGCGCAGAATGAGCGACCGTGTCCGGGGCGCGGTCGCCGCCCAATCGTTCTGCGCCGCAGCTGCACTGTCGAGCGCGCGCAGCGCATCCTTCTCGCCGGCGTCGGCGACGTGTGCGAGGACGTCACCGGTTGCGGGATCGTGCACGGCGAACGTGCCGCCGTCGGCGGCGTCGACGAAGGCACCGTCGATCCACAGACCGGTGGGGATGCTCGCGAGTAATGCAGCCCTGTCGGTCACTGTGCTGCCAGCTTCCGGACGACGGTCTCGAGGACAGTCAGCGCGTCGTCGAGAAGTTCGTCGCTGATGACCAGCGGGGGCAACAACCGGATGACGTTTCCGTACGTGCCGCATGTCAGGAGTACGACACCCTCCGCCAGTGCATGCGCCGCAATGGCTTTGGTGATGGCGGGGTCCGGTGTATCGGTCCCCGGAACCACCAGCTCGATGGCCAGCATGGCGCCGCGCCCACGCACGTCGCCGATCACGGAGGTCTGTTCCGCGAGGGCACGCAGACGCGGCATCGCGACCGATTCGATGTGCCGAGCGCGCCCTGACAGGTCGAGCGACTTCATGGTCTCGATGGCGGCGAGGGCAGCCGCGCAGGCCACCGGGTTGCCGCCGTACGTTCCGCCGAGCCCGCCCGCATGCACGAGATCGAGGAGATCTGCGCGACCGGTGATGGCCGACAACGGCATTCCGCCGGCCATACCCTTCGCCATCGTGATGATGTCGGGGACGATGCCCTCGTCGTCGCTGGCGAACCACGACCCGGTTCGGCAGAACCCGGTCTGTACCTCGTCGGCGATGAAGACGACGCCGTTCTCCCGCGCCCAGGCCTGGAGCGTCGGCAGGAAGCCGGGTGCGGGAACGATGAAGCCACCCTCGCCCTGGATGGGCTCGATGATGATGGCGGCCAACGAGTCGGCGCCGATCTGCTTCTCCATGCGGTCGATCGACGCCAGCGCGGCCTGCTCACCGGTCAGGCCGGCCTGGTCGCGGTAGGGGTACGACATCGGCATCCGGTAGATCTCCGGTGCGAACGGCCCGAAATTCGTCTTGTACGGCATGGTCTTCGCCGTCAGCGCCATCGTCAGGTTGGTGCGGCCGTGATAAGCGTGGTCGAACGCGACGACGGCGTCGCGGCCGGTCGCCAATCGCGCGACCTTGATCGCGTTCTCGACGGCTTCCGCGCCGGAATTGAACAGGACGCTGCGCTTCTCGTGATCACCGGGCGTCAGGGCGGCCAGTTGCTCGGCCACCGCGATGTATCCCTCGTAGGGCGTGACCATGAAGCAGGTGTGCGTGAAGTGACCGACCTGCTCCCGGACGGCCTCCGCAACAGCGGGATCGGAGGCGCCGACGCTGGTGACGGCGATGCCGGCTCCGAGGTCGATCATCGAGTTGCCGTCGACGTCGACGATCACGCCGCCGTCGGCATCGGCAGCGTAGACGGGGACGCTGGAACCGACGCCGGCGGCGACGGTGGCACGGCGACGGGCTGTCAGTTCCTGCGAACGCGGTCCGGGAAGTTCGGTGAGAAGGGCGCGCTTCTGAGGAAGGCGGTAGGTGATGTCCATGGTGAAGTCCTTCGGAGAGCAGTGAATGTCAGTCGTGGGAGCTCATGACGTGCTTGAGTCGCGTGTAGTCCTCGACTCCGTACGCCGAGAGGTCCTTGCCGTAGCCGGAGTACTTGAAGCCGCCGTGCGGCATCTCGGCCACGAGCGGGATGTGGCAGTTGATCCAGACTGCGCCGAAGTCCAGTGCAGCGCTGACCCGTTGGGTGATGCCGTGGTCGTTGGTCCACAGGCTGGACGCCAGTCCGAAGCGCACGTCGTTGGCCTTGGTGATCGCATCCGCCTCGTCGGTGAACGACTGCACCGTGAGAACCGGACCGAACGTCTCCTCCTGGACGATGTCGTCCTTCTGTTCGACTCCGGTGACGATCGTGGGTTCGAAGTAGAAACCGGTGTCTCCGACTCGGTTGCCGCCGGTCACGATCGAGGCGTGGGCCGGCAGGTTCGCGATCTTCGTCGTGACGGAATCGAAGTGGCGGACGTTGTTCAGCGGGCCGTAGAACGCGTCGGAATCGTCAGGGCTGCCCGGAGTCAGCTCGCGTGCCTTCTCGGCGAGAGCGTCGACGAGCTTGTCGTGGATCGACTCGTGCACCAGCACACGCGTCGCGGCGGTGCAGTCCTGGCCGGCGTTGAAGAACGCTGCTTCGGCGATGCCGCCGGCCGTCTTGTCGATGTCGACGTCTCCGAAGACGATGGCCGGAGCTTTCCCACCGAGTTCGAGATGGGCTCGCTTGAGCTGACGGGCGGCAGCCACGGCCACCTCGATTCCCGCTCGCACGGACCCCGTGATGGAGACGAGTCCGAGGGCGGGGTGCCCGACGAGGGTGGCGCCGGTCGCACCGTTGCCGAGGACCACGTTCAGGACACCGTCCGGAAGAATGCCCTTCGACAGTTTCGCGAGTACCAGCGTGCTCTCCGGCGTCGTGTCGCTCGGCTTGAGGACGATCGTGTTGCCGGCGGCCAGAGCCGGGCCGATCTTCCAGATCGCCATCATCAGCGGGTAGTTCCACGGGGTCACCTGCCCGACGACGCCGATGGGCTCACGGCGGACGTACGAGGTGAAGCCCTCCATGTACTCACCGGCGGACTTGCCCTCGAGCATGCGGGCGGCACCGGCGAAGAAGCGCAGCTGGTCCGCGCCGACCGTCACCTCCTCGTCCGCGATGACCTGCTTCAGCTGACCGGTGTTGCGGCTCTGCGCCTCGACCAGCTCGTCGGAGTGTGCCTCGAGCGCATCGGCGAGCTTCAGCAGTGCCGTCTGACGGGTCTTCGGGGTCGTCTTCCCCCAGCTCGCGAAGGCGCGTTCCGCGGCGGCCACAGCGTCGTTCACGTCGGCCTCGGTAGAGATGGGGGAGACGCCCACGACCTCCTCGGTGACCGGACTGATCAGGTCCAGGGTCTCGGTGGACGAGCTGACGACGAACTGGCCGTCGATGTAGTTCCGAAGCACGTCGTGCGACATCGGTCCCTCTCGGTTGTGGGCGCTGGTGGTTCGATCAGTGTGCGCTCGACGGCGCCTGCGGGCAGCGGACAAAACGATGATTCCCGGGGGCGCGGGCACTCCGACTTGTCCATTGCGGCCCACCTGGTGTTCGCTGTGATTCACGGGCGGAGGAAGGCGGGTCGGATCATGACGGTGTCTGTCCGCTGGGTGTTGGCGCAGAAAGCGCTCGCGATGGAGCTGCGCGCAGGCGCGAGCGGCCTCGACCGCGAGGTGTCCTTCGCGCACACGACCGAGTTGTCCGACCCGTTCCGATGGTTGTCCGGCGGCGAGCTGTTGTTGACGACGGGGCTCCGGCTGCCGCTGACCACGCCGGAGCGGGTGGCGTATCTCGGAGCATTGAACGACGCCGGTGTCGCGGCGGTGGGTTTCGGCACGGGACTCTCGTTCTCGGAGGTGCCGTCCGATCTGGTCGAGGCTGCCGACGGGCTGGGTCTGCCGATTCTCGAGGTTCCGTTGCCGACGCCGTTCGCCGCGGTGGTCAAACTGGTGATGAACCGCCTCGCCGAGCAGCAGTACGACGCTGTGGTTCGCGCGTCGCGTGCTCAGCCGCGGATGACCCGGGCGGTGGTGGCCGGAGGAGCGGCCGCGATCGTCCGCGAATTGGCGTCGGCGACATCGTCCGCCGTGGTGCTTCTCGACGACATGGGGAGAGTGCTCGAGCATCACCCTCGCGGGAGCGGTATCGGCGTACTCGACGACATCCGCGCATTGACCGAGGAGAAGGGTTCGGTGGCCAGCAGGGTCGCCATGACGAAGGCAGGCGTGTCGATCAGTGTGCAGCGCATCGCGATCGGCTCCGCCACCCACGGTCACGTCGCCGTGGTGGGCCCCGTGCTGGGAAACGTCGACCACATCCTGGTGGGGCACGCGGCATCGCTGCTGGCTCTCGATTTCGAGAAGCCGGCACGGGTGCAGTCCGCGCAGGACAAGCTCAATTCGGTTGCGTTGAGCCTGGTTCTGTCGGATCTCGACGGACTGGCGCCGGTGTGGTCGCAGATCGAGTCGGCAGCGGGCGGCGACGGAACGGTACGAGCGGTGACCGTGAACGCCGATACCGTCACCCGAGCCGAACGGGTCCTGGCGGCCATGTCCGCACGCTCCACCGAGGCAGGGCGCCAGGTGTTCGGTCAGCGCTGGAAGACCCGCGTCACCCTCGTGGTGCGCGGATCGGACGACAAGGCTTTCGTGCAGTCCACGCTGGCGTCGCTGGATGTGTCGGAACGCAGGAGGCTCCGCGTAGGAATGAGCGCGCCGCACCCGGTGGAAAGTCTCGAGCAGGCGGTGCAGGAATCCCGACTCGCGGCGTCGTCCGCGTCCGCAGGTGCGGATCCCGTCGAGTTCGGCTCCCTGGTCGGCGGAGTGCTTCTCGCGCACGCGTCGACGCGAGAAGCGTTGGCTACCGTCGGTGAGGCCACCGTGTCCCCGCTCGAGAAGTACGACACCGCCAACGGGACCGATCTGGTGGCGTCGCTACGCGCGTTTCTCGACGCCAACGGGCACTGGGAGTCGGCGGCCTCGACGCTGGGTGTTCACCGACATACGTTGCGCAGCAGGATTGCTCGTATCGAGTCGACCATCGGGGTCGATCTGGACGATGCCCGCGTGCGTGCCGAGCTGTTGCTCGCCCTCATCGCACGCGGGACCTGACTCAGCGTTCCAGCAGCCCCGAGATGACCTCGGCGGTGCGGTGACCCATGCGCACCGCGCCGTCGACGTGCTGGTAACCCTCGGCGGCGATGTCGGAGCACGAGAAGTGGATAGGGCCGACGGGCGTACGGGCGTCGCGACCGTAGCGGTGCAGGCCGCCGAGGTCGAAGCTCGCGGCATAGGCACCGCGGGTCCATTCCTCGGTGCCCCAGTCGGACTCGTAGTAGACGACGGGCTCGAGTGCCTTCGGTCCGAGGTAGGTCGCGATGGACTCGAGGATGGTGCGCTTGCGGTCCTCGGCGCTCAACTCGAACATCGCGTCGGCCTTCTCGTCGGAGACGAAGGCGACGAGCGTGCCGCGTGAGTCCTCGTGGTTGGTGTTGTCGTACACCTCCTGGGCGATCTGGTTCGCGCCGAAACCGGTGCCCGACAACCCTTCCTCGCGCCAGAACGGAGTGTCGTACACCGCGTGCACCTTGATGACGAGGCCGAGCGACTGGTGTTGATGCATCTGATGCTGGCGGCGGGGGAGGGGCGGGTCGTACGAGATGCGGGTGTAGAGGTTCGGCGGGACGGCGATGATCACCTTCCGCGCCGTCACCTGGAGATCGCCGTCGGCAAGCACGGTCACGCCGTCCTCGGACCATCGGACGGTGCGGACCGGAGCGTTCAGGTGCACGTCCTCGCCGAGGCGTTCGGCCATGCTGACCGACACCTGCTGCATGCCTCGGACCACGCGCTTGTCGAGGATGAAGCCGTCGTCGACCAGATTGGTGAAGGAGCCGGCGGACGCGGCCATGAGGATCGCCTGCAACGCGGAGAACGCGTGGGCGGGTTTGGTCAGCATGCCGCCGGCGATGAACATGCCGATGTTGGCCGTGGCCTCGGCATCGTCCGACTGCTGCGCGAGCCATCCCTCGAACGAGACGATGTCGAGCTCGCGGGCCAGCGGGTGCGCCCAGGGCTCCTCGGGACCGATCTCCGCGGCGAGTTTGTCGAGCATCTCGATCAGGCGGTCGATCTCCTTCACCGTCGACTCGGCGACGGGGAAGTTCTCGCCGGTGTAGCGCGTGGCGGTACCTGCCGGATCGACGTAGACCGACTGTCCCTCGCGGTAACGGTCGAACGTCTCGAGTCCCAGCTCGTCGAGCAGCCCGATCAGCGCGGTCTGATCGGGGGAGACCCACTGGCCACCGAGTTCGAGAATCGCTCCGTCGATGTCCTTGGTCCAGGTGCGTCCGCCGACGCGGTCCCGTGCCTCGAGGACGGCGACGCTCAGTCCCGCCTTGCGCAGTGCAGTGGCAGCGGCGAGGCCCGAGGGACCCGCTCCGACGATGGCGACGTCGCGATCGAATGAGGGCACGGTAGTGGCTCCTGTCCAGGTGGCGGTGTCGTCTCAGTCTGCCGGGTTCCGGGCGGAGCCGCGCAGTGCCGAAACGGAGTACCCGGTTCCGCCGGTCTGGACGGATCGGTGCGGTGGGGGTAACCGGATGGGCCGAGAATCACGCTGATCTCAACACTGTGCACCGTGCTCGACGTGCAGGAGCGTCGACACCATGACTTCCACCATCCGCACATCGGTCGTCCCGTTCGTCGTCGAGGCGTCGGGAACCGGTGTCGCCCAGCACCTCGTCGTGCAGGGCGATGCCGGCCACGAGTTCGACACCGACGCCTACCCCGCGTTCGGCGGCAAGGACGAGGCCCCGAGCCCGCTGTTCTTCGCGCTGGGCTCGCTGACGTCGTGCAACCAGGTCACCGCGAACCTCGTCGCGAAGGACCTCGGCATCACGCTGGGCAAGTTCACCTTCCGAATCCAGGGAGACCTGGACACCGCCGTACTGGTGAAGGGCGTCGAGGGCAACTCCAACTTCGACACGGTGACCGTCGAGGCCACCGTCGAGACGGACGCCACCGGCGATGCCTTCGAGCACTTCGTGTCCGAGGTCGAGCGTCGGTGCCCCGTCACCCAGCTCTTCGTGCGCAGCGGAACCGGATTCGTCAACACCTGGACGCGCGCCGACCTGACGTGACGGCCTCTCGAGCTCCGCGAGTACGCCGATAGTGTCGTGGGATCGCCGCTGACCACGACCTTTCGGACGTACTCGCGGAGAGCCGGTGGCGTGGTTACGCTCGGGCGATGATCAGTCGACACGTGAGTGCAGTGATACCCGCGCCGCCCGAGGCCGTGTACGACTATCTGGCCGACGTCGACAACCTGCCGGCCTGGGCCGCCGGTCTTGCCTCCGGATTCACCCGTGACGGCGACGACCTCCTGGCCGACTCACCGATGGGAACCGTTCGGGTGCGGTTCGCGCCTCGCAATACGTTCGGCGTACTCGATCACGACGTGACGCTTCCCGACGGGACAGTGGTCAACAATCCGCTGCGCGTCCTGGCCCATCCGGACGGCGCCGAGGTGGTGTTCACGGTTCGGCAACTGGACATGACCGACGACGAGTTCGAGCGGGACTGCGCCGCCGTCGCTGCCGACCTCGCGTCGGTGAAAGAACTGCTGCGCTGAGTCTGTCAGCGCACTCTCAGGTCGGGGCCGGTCGATCGTCGTAGTGTCGACCGCGGTGCGCAGGGTGCGCGCCGACACGAGGAGGACGTCATGGCAGGCATCGCCGACAAGTTCGACAAGGCATACGCGGACAAGTCGATCGAGGAACTGGCCGACGCGCCGGTCGCGGCCCTGAAGGGTGTCAGCGACGGTGATGCGGAGAAACTGAAGGCGGCGTTCAACATCACCACGGTGCGCGATCTGGGCACCAACAAGTACTTCCTGTGGGCGCAGGCAACCGCGACTCTCGCGCAGTAGGACCGTTCCCCACCCCGCGAGTACGTCGATAGTGTCGTCGGCACGGGCCGTACAGCGACACTATGGACGTACTCGCGACGGGGGTGGGGCCTAGCTGACGTCGGACGACCGTCGTCGACGCACTCGCTTGGTCACGAAGACTGCGAGCAGTACGACGACGATGCCGATGACGATGTACTGGAACACCGACGCGTACTGCTCCACGTAGTGCCAGTTCTCGCCGAGGTAGTAGCCGGCGAGCACGAAGATCGAGTTCCAAAGCAGGCTGCCCAGGGTCGTGTAGAGCAGGAACTGCGCCACGGGCATCCGCGAGATGCCGGCCGGAACAGAGATGCCGGATCTGACGACCGGGATCATGCGACCGAAGAACACCGCCGAGCGGCCGTGACGCTCGAACCATTGCTCCGCCTTGCCCAGGTCGTCGGTGTCGACGAAGGGAATGCGGTTCACGGCCGCGTACATCCGATCGCGTCCCAGTTTCAGCCCGAGCCAGTACAGCACCATCGCGCCGATCACCGAGCCCGCTGTCGTCCAGAACAGTGCGCTGAACAGACTGAACCCGCCTTGCGACGCGGTGAAGCCCGCGAGCGGCAGGATGATCTCACTGGGTAGCGGTGGGAAGAAGTTCTCGGCGGCGACCGCGAGACCGGCACCCGGACCGCCGATGCTCTCCATCAGGCCGACGGCCCATCCGGCGAGTCCGCCGAGTTCCGTGGCGGGGGCGGCAGTGACGATGTCGCTCATGGCGTCACTTTACCGTCCCTTTAGGTTCGCAGAGCTCGCGCGAGGTAGGTGCCGGTGTGGGTATCGGTCTCCGCAAGGTCGTTCACCGTGCCCGTGAAGACCACCTCGCCGCCGTCGTGACCACCGTCCGGTCCCAGGTCGATGACCCAGTCGGCGGCCGCCACGACGTCCATGTTGTGTTCGATCACGATGACGGAGCGACCTTCGTCGACCATGCCGGACAGCAGCCCTACCAGGTTGTCCACGTCCGAGGAGTGCAGTCCGGTCGTCGGTTCGTCCAGGACGAGGACGGGCGAATTGCCCACCAGTTCCGAGGCCAGCTTCAACCGCTGACGTTCTCCGCCGGAGAGCGACGTCAGATTCTGGCCGAGGGACAGGTAACCGAGACCGACATCACTGCACCGGCGCAGTACGTCGCGCACCTTCTTGACCGTGAAGAACTCCTGAGCCTCGTCGACGGACATGTCGAACACGTCCGCGATGGACACCCCGTCGACAGTGTGCTTGATGGCGCCACTTCGGAAGCGTCGTCCCTGACAGGTCTCGCACGTGCTGGACACGGGATCGGTGAAGCCGAGATCGGTGAAGATCATCCCGGTGCCTTGACAGTCGGGGCACGCGCCGTCGGAGTTGGGGGAGAACAACGCGGCGGGCTGCCCGGTCTTCTTGGCGAAGTGCGCGCGGATGGGGTCGAGCAGGCCGGTATAGGTAGCGGGAGACGACCGCCTCGACCCGCGGATCGGTGCCTGGTCGATGACGACGGCGTCGGCGCGGGCATCACGGAGGTGCCCGTGGATCAGGCTGGACTTGCCGGATCCGGCAACCCCGGTGACCGCGACGAGCACACCGAGCGGAATGTCGACCGAGACGTTCTTCAGGTTGTGGCTGGCGGCGTTCGAGATCGTGATCCATCCCGACGGTGAGCGCGGCGAGCGGAGGCCGCGACCGTCCCGCCGCAGCGCTCGCCCGGTGCGCGTGTCGGCCTCGCGGAGTTGGTCGTAGGTGCCCTCGAAGATGACCGTGCCGCCGTGCTTACCGGCGCCCGGGCCGATCTCGACGATACGGTCGGCGATGGCCATCACTTCCGAGTCGTGTTCGACCACCAGCACGGTATTGCCCTTGTCTCGCAGGGCGATCAGCATCTCGTTCAGGCGGTGGACGTCGCGCGGATGCAGACCGGTGGTGGGCTCGTCGAAGACGTAGAGCATGTCGTTGAGAGTCGCGCCGAGGTGGCGCACCATCTTGATGCGCTGCGACTCGCCACCCGACAGCGTCGAGGTCGCCCGGTCGAGACTGAGGTATCCCAGCCCCAGATCGACGAGCCGACGCAGCTGTGTCACCACTTCCCGGCGTGGGCCGTCGAGGTCTCCCAGAGTCCAGCCGTCCATGACGTCCGCGAGGTCCGACACCTGCATGGCGAAGGCGTCCGGGATCGAGATGCCTTCGAGCTTCGCGTTGTGGACGACCTCGTTGAGCCGAGTGCCGTTGCAGGACGGGCACACTCCGCGTGTGACGATGCGGTCGTACGCTTCCTTCGACTTCCCTTTGAGGGCGTCGGCATCCTTGGAGAGGTAGCTGCGTCGGAAGCGCGACAGCAGCCCCTCGTACGTCTTGAAGACGGCATCGGGATTGTTCATCTCGACCTCGCCGGGAGCCGCATCGAAGAACAGGTGACGCTCGCGCGGCGAGAACTGTTCGATCGGGACGTCGAGGTCGAACAGGCCCGAATCGGCGTAGAGGCGATACGGCCACTTACCCGGAAGGAAGTCGGGGTGCTTGATCGGCCCCTCTCGCAACGACTTCGACTGGTCCACCAGTTCGTCGAGATCGACGACCTTCGCCTCACCGAGTCCCTCGCACTCCGGGCACATGCCCGCCGGGTCGTTGAAGGAGAAGGCGTTCGCGTAGCCGATGGACGGGGTCACTCCACGCGACCACAGCATGCGCAGCCAGTCGCCGATGTCCGTGATCGTTCCGACGGTCGAGCGCGGGCTGCCGAAGAGGCGCTTCTGGTCGACGATGATGACGGCCGACAGGTTGGCGATGAGGTCCGCGTCGGGCCGCCCGTAGGACGGGAGAAAAGTCTGGGCGAACGCGCTGAACGTCGAATTGATCTGCCGCTGCGCTTCGGCGGCGATGGTGTCGAAGACCAGCGAACTCTTGCCGGAACCCGACACACCGGCGAAGACGATGAGCTGCCGCTTGGGAAGGTCGATGTCGACGTCGCGCAGATTGTTCTCCCGAGCGCCGCGCACGGTGATGGTGGACAGAGCGTCGTTCGGTGGCGTCGTCACGCAGTAGGGATACCAGAGCGATGCGACATCCGTCAGCCGGACTGGGCCTGCAGCTTGCTCAAGCGGTATCGCAGTTTGCCGGGGCGGTCACGCTCGGTGGTGAGCGACGACGTCCGAGCGATGTGTGCCTCGCCGAAACGGTCGAGCAGCAGATCGTCGACCATGCGTACCTGGCCAGGTCGGTACTGGTAGTCCATGGCGGCCGTGACGTACTCGACGCGCGACGGGTTCAGCGCCTCCTCGAGTTCCGCACCCGTGGTGATGCCGTTGGCGTTCACCAGCGTCAACAACCACTCGTAGTGGCCGCTCTTACTGGGGGTGTAGTCGGGAAGCAGATCGGTGACGACGGACCGAAGCTGTTCGGCCGTCAGTTCGAGATCCATACCGCGCGCAGCATCGGCAGCACGCAACTCGGCGATCTTCTCGGTGTGATGACGATCGGCCAGTTCGAACTGCGCATCCGCCAATTCGATGAGGCCGGCAGCGAGGGTGAACGCGCGATCGATCGTGGGCGAGCCCTGCGTGCGTGAGTTCTTGAACCGGATGTCGTGCTCGATCTCGGCCCACGCGTGCTGCAGCACCGTGCGGATCTGCACCTCGAAGCCGAGCCCCACGAAGGCTTCGCACCCGGCCGGAACATGGTCGCCGTCGGCGCTCATGATCAGATGCTTTCCGGCGTAGCCGAACACCCCCGACTCCTGCGCCAGGGACGACTTGTCGATGGTCTTGAGCAGCACGAACTTGTCCGAGATCGCGTCGACCACCCTGTCGATGTCCGAGGTCAGGTACGTGATGACACGGATCCCGACGAGGTCGGTGACCTCGACCAGCGGATCGGTGAACTCGAGCGAACCGTCGGGACGCAACCGCGCGAACTTGCCGGCAGCGGACTCGACCGACTTGGTCCGGGCTTCCACGGCATCGACATCGATGTCGGCGTCGGACACGAACTTCTCCACCGCCGACGACAGGGCAGCCGTGGCCGCGACGAAGTGGTCCCACCGCGCGCGGTACTCCTCGACGGAGCTGTGCATGGATGTCGTGCTGCGCATGGTGGGGATTCTGCCTCACCATGATCGAATGCTTGCGTGACGCTCCGTACGTACCGCGTGGTCGACTGGGACACGACGCTGCTGATCCTGGTGTCGGCGCTGATCCTGCTGGCCGCGTTGATCCTCGGCGTCTGGAAGTTCCGCCAGATGGCGACGTCCGAGACGGGGCAGGCCCATCCGTACGTCGACATCGCTCACCGCGCTGCGCTGATGTACTCGTTCGCGACCCTGGTGATGGTGCCGCTGGTCCACTTCAGCGCCTGGCCGACGTGGGTGAACCTGGTCGCGTCGGGGGCCGTCGTGTTCTTCTTCGTCGCCGCGATCGTCAGTTACGTGGTGCACGGCTTCTTACGCGACACCGACAACCAGTTCGTCCGCCCGGTGCCGGGAACGCACGTGTTCATGTACGCGCTCGCGGCCACCGAGATCGGCGGACTACTGGTGTTGATCGTGGGCTTCGTGCGCGGCCCGCTGTTCGTGAGTTAGCGCGCGAGCTCCACGTCGTCGACGAACGGATCGCCGTTGCGCGGGGCGTCGAATCCCTCCTGGTCCAGGATGCCCTCGCGCTTGGCGACGATGGTCGGGATCAACGCCTGGCCGGTGACGTTGACGGCGGTGCGGCCCATGTCGACGATCGGCTCGACGGCGAGCAGCAGGCCGACGCCGGCGAGAGGCAGCCCCAGAGTCGACAGCGTCAGGGTGAGCATGACGGTGGCACCGGTGGTTCCGGCCGTCGCGGCGGAGCCGACGACGGACACGACCACGATCAGCAGGTAGTCGGTGAGCGTCAGGTTCACGCCGTAGAACTGCGCGACGAAGATCGCGGCGATCGCGGGATAGATGGCGGCGCAGCCGTCCATCTTGGTGGTAGCGCCGAGCGGAACCGCGAACGATGCGTACTCGCGGGGCACACCGAGATTGCGCTCGGTGACGCGCTGGGTCAGCGGCAGAGTGCCGATGGACGAGCGGGAGACGAAGCCGAGCTGCGTCGCGGGCCACACGCCGGAGTAGAAGTTGCGGATCGAGAGACCGTGCGCCCGAACGATGATCGGGTAGACGACGAAGAACACGATGGCCAGTCCGACGTACACCGACACCGTGAACACGCCCAGTGAACCGATCGCGTCCCATCCGTACGTGGCGACGGCGTTGGCGATCAGCGCCGCCGTACCGATCGGAGCCAATCGGATGATCCACCACAGGACCTTCTGCACGATCGCGAGCAGAGAGGCGTTGAACGTCAGGAACGGTTCGGCAGCCTTGCCGACCTTCAGCGCGGCGATGCCGATGGCCGCCGCGACGACGAGCAGCTGCAGGATGTTGAAGTTCAGTGTGGTGCTCAGAGCACCCTCGGTCTGGCTGGTCCGGGCGCCCAGTGCCAGGAAGTTGTTGGGGACGAGGCCGGTGAGGAACGACCACCACGACCCTGTGCTCGACGGTTCCTTCCCGAGATCCGGCGAGACGCCGGTTCGCGAACCCGGTTGCGCGACAAGACCGATGATGATGCCGACGATCACGGCGATGAACGCGGTGATTGCGAACCACAGGAGGGTTTGGCCCGCCAGGCGTGCCGCGTTGGTGACGGCGCGCAGGTTGGCGATGGAGCTGACGATGGCCGTGAACACGAGGGGGACCACGGCGACGGTGAGCAGTTTGACGTAGCTCGATCCGATGGTCGAGACGGTTTCGACGAGCCAGTTGGGATTACCGTCGGCGGCGTCGGGCATGGATCGAGCGATGAGGCCGATGACGACGCCGAGGATCAACCCGGCGACGATCTGGGGCCCGAACGACGTGAGCCAGTGCGGCAGTCGACGGGTGGGGGCAGCGCTGGGCGCGGACATGGTGGAGCCTTCCGAGAATGCTGGGGCGGCCGAGGACGACAACGGCCGAAAAGGGTGCGCGGTGGACGAAGAGACCGGGGAGGAACACGGTCTATCGACAGATAGCGCTGGCCTGCAGGCGAAGGTCGACGTAGCGACGCGATGTCAGGAGCAAAGGCACTCGGACGATGCTACGCCCGTGCCCGGGTCAGCTGACGCCGAGCCAGCGCAGACCCGCGGTGACTGCCGCTGCAGCGACGACCACGAGCACGAAAGGTGCTCTGCGCCAGGCGAGGAACGCGGCCACGAGGACGCCCACGGGTAGTGCGAGGCCCGCGTCGCGGGGGAACGTCGAGGTGGCGACGAGGGCGACGAAGACGACGGCGACCGCGGTGGTCATCGACTTCTCGGCCGACGCGGACAGCTCACGCCGTCCGCGTAGCGCGATTCCGATCAGGCGCAGCGCGAACGTTCCGACGGCGAGTGCGGCAACGCCCGCGAGAATGGCCCCGGTGCTCACGAGGCGTCGTTTCTGCGCCCGAATCTGAGCACGAACGGCATGACGGCGATCAGGGCGAGCACCACGGAGACACCGGCGGGCACCACGACGCCCGCGGCGACGGCGACGGCGGCGCCGATGCCCGCGGCGATGCGAGTCACCCGATCGCGCAGAGAGGGCATCACGAGGGCGAGAAGGACGGCGGGGAAGGCGGCGTCGAGTCCGAGTGACTCCGCGCTCTCCACGCCGGCGCCGAGGCCCACCCCGGCCAGCACACCCAGATTCCATGCGACGAAGAGGAACGCCCCGCAGAACCAGAACGAGAGGGTCCTGCCCCGCCTGGTGGTCGAGGCCATCGAGAAGGCGACCGACTCGTCGGTGACCAGATGGGCCCCGAGCAGTCGTGCGGCGGATCGGTCACCGAGCAGCGGTGCCACCGAGAAGCTGAGTGGAAGCAGTCTGCCGTTGATGAGGAGTGCGCTCGACACTGCGGCCAGAACGCTGCCGCCGCTGGTCAGTACTCCGACGAAGACGAACTGTGAGGCTCCGGCGAACACCGCGATCGACAGCAGGCAAGGGAGCCACCACGGCAGGTCGGACGCGACGGCGATCGCACCGAGCGAGGCACCGACCAGGGCGTCGGCCATGCACACCACGGCGATGTCCCGCACCGCCACGTCGGGATCGTCCCGGAGCGTGAGCCACAGAGGTGTTCGCCATATCGAACGCATGGTGCTCATGGTGAACGGTCACGGGGCCGTTCGTCAAGACGAACGAGCGTAGTGTGTGACGAACACTGTGGCATCATGCAGTCATGTCCGACAGCGCACCCATCGCCGCGATCGCCGCGTCCCTCGTGCGGGAGCGTCGACGAACGGGACTCTCTCTCGCGGAGGTGGCCCGACGCGCGGGTATCGCGAAGTCGACCCTCTCTCAGCTCGAGTCGGGAACAGGGAATCCCAGCGTCGAAACACTGTGGGCGCTGAGCGTGACCCTGAACGTGCCCTTCGCGCGCCTGGTGGAACCGCCGCGGCAGGAAGTCCGTTTGGTGCGACGCGGTGAGGGTCCGTCGATCGCGGCGGAGTCGTCCGACTACACCGCGACACTGCTGTCGTCCTGCCCACCGACCGCACGCCGCGACCTGTACCTGCTCACGGCCGAGGTGGGGACGCCGCGGCTGTCCGATCCGCACATGCACGGGGTGATCGAACACGTGGTGGTGTCGTCCGGCCGGGCGGTGTGCGGGCCGGTGGACGCGACCGAGGAACTGGGACCGGGGGACTACCTGTCGTATCCCGGCGACGTGCCCCACGTGTTCGAGGCGCTGGAGAACGGGACGACTGCGGTGATGGTCACCGAGCAGTACTGATCGAGGCCAGGTCCGCTGTGACCGGTAGGCGGTTGCTCAGCAACGCGCACAGCAGGATTCGTGCCTGGGCGGGACTGAGGTCGCCCGCGGACACCGCACCGGCACGCACCAGGTCGGCGCCCCCGCCGCCGCCGCCGTAGGTCGTGAGGACGCCGCCGGAGGGCACCCGCGTCGACAGCATCACCGGGACGCCGGCGTCGGTGCATCGGCGCACCGCGTCGACGACCGCGGCGTTCGCGTTGCCCGCGCCCATCGCCTGCAGGACGATTCCGTCGGTGCCGGCGGACCGCAGTGCGTCGATCACGAGTCCGTCGACACCCGGGTAGAGCGCGACCACGTCGACCCGGATCCCGTCGATCGGACTGTCCGGCAGCGTCTCCCGAGCGGTCGGACCTATCGCCGGTGTTCCGGAGTATGCGTCGAGTGCGGTCGTGTGCGACTTGCGTACCCCGCGGGCGCGCAGCACGCGCGGACCGAAGGCGACGAGCACACCGTGCCCTCGTCGCTCGGGATCGGCGGCCACCCGGAGCGCCGACTCGATGTTGCGCGGGCCGTCACTCTCGACGTGATCCGCGGTGCGCTGAGCGCCGGTCAACACGACGGGGCGAACGTCGGTGTGGGAGAGATCGATCAGCATCGCCGTCTCCTCGAGGGAGTCGGTGCCGTGCAGGACGACGACACCGCTCACCGCGTCGTCACGCAGTGATTCGGTGACGGCGCCGCGGACGGTGTCCATGTCGAGGAGCGACATCGCGGCACTGTCGACGCACAGGACGTCGGTGACTCGGACCCGGACGCCGACGCGGAGTCCGGCATCCACCAGGACGTCGTGGGCGTGACGGCCCGTCGTGCTGACACCGTCGGGGCCGACGCGGCTGGCGATGGTTCCACCGGTGGTCAGGACGACGACCGTCGGCAGTGCGGGTGAACTCATCGGGCGACCGTTCCCCCTCCCGCACGAGCGCGCTCGCGGGCGAGCCGCTCGATGCCCGGGCGCGCCGCGCGCCAGCCGATGGCCAGCGCGGGAACGATGACGAGGAGTGAGGCGAGCGTCCAGGTGCCGATCGGGTAGTCGAAGCCCATCAGGATCAGGACGACCACCAGGAAGACCAGGGTGGCGATGCCGGTGTACGGGGCGCCGAACAACCGGAAGGACGGCCGCGCCACCACGCCCTCCTTCGACAGGTGCCAGAGCTTGAGCTGGCACAGCACGATCATGGCCCACGCGCTGACGATGCCGAGTGCCGCGAGATTCAGCACGATCTCGAAAGCTTGCTCCGGAACGACGGCGTTGAGCACTACTCCGAGCAGAGTAACCGCTGCCGTCAGCAGGATCCCGCCGTAGGGCACGCCGGCCTTGCTCATCTTCATCGCGAAGCGCGGCGCGCTCCCGGCAGCGGCCATGGACCGCAGGATGCGTCCGGTCGAATACAGACCGGCATTGAGAGACGACAGGGCCGCGGTGAGAACGATGAGGTTCATGGCCGTGTCGGCACCCTCGACTCCGATCGATCCGAAGAACGTGACGAACGGGCTCTCACCGGCTCGGTAGGCGGAGTAGGGGAGAAGCAGCGACAACAGGAGCACCGACCCGACGTAGAAGACGGCGATACGGATGATGACGGTGTTGATCGCCTTCGGGATGACCTTTTCGGGGTTCGGCGTCTCGCCCGCCGCGGTGCCGACCAGCTCGATGGAGGCGTAGGCGAAGACGACGCCCTGGATGATGACGACGGCGGGCAGCAGACCGTTGGGAATCAGACCGCCGTTGTCGGCGATCATCGACAATCCCTGCTCCTGGTTCGGTGTCCCCTTCACGAGGAGGAAGAGCCCGATGCACAGGAATGCGACCAGGGCGACGACCTTGATCAAGGCGAACCAGAATTCGAGTTCCCCGAACACTTTCACCGACACCAGGTTCAGGGACAGAACCAGCACCAGTGCGGCGAGCGCGAAGACCCACTGCGGGACCGAGGCGATCGGATCCCAGTACCGGCCGAAGAAATTCATGTACAGCGCCACGGCGGTCACGTCGACGACTGCGGTCATCGACCAGTTCAGCCAGTAGAGCCATCCGGAGACGAATGCTGCTTTCTCACCGAAGAATTCGCGGGCGTAGGAGACGAACGACCCGGATGTCGGACGATGCAGAACCAGTTCACCCAGTGCGCGCAGAATGAGAAATGCGAAGAATCCGCACACCGCGTAGGCGATGACGAGTGCCGGGCCGGCTTGCGCCAGACGCCCACCTGCACCCATGAAGAGGCCGGTTCCGATCGCGCCGCCGATGGCGATCATCTGGACCTGCCGCGTTTTCAAACCCTTGTGATAGCCGTCGTTCTCGGCGGCGTGGAGGGCCTCGTCGGCGCCCTGGTGCTCGGTGGTGGGAATCGTCATGGTGTCCTCAGTTCTGGAGGTTCGCCAGGTGCTCGGGGCGAAGGAGTTCTTCGAGTCGGTCTGCGGTGAGAAGGCCTCGTTCGAGGACGAGCTCGGCGACGCCGCGTCCGCTCTCGAGTGCTTCCTTGGCGATCTCGGTGGCGGCTTGGTAGCCGATGTGGGGATTGAGGGCGGTGACGAGTCCGATCGAATGCTCGACGCTGTCCCGCAGATGGGCCGCATGAGCGGTGATCCCGACGACGCACTTGTCGGCGAGAGTCCGGCAGGCCGCGCCGAGATGAGTCATCCCGGAGGTCAGAGATTCCATGATGATCGGCTCGAATGCGTTGAGCTGCAACTGACCTGCCTCGGCCGCCATGGTGATGGTGACGTCCTGACCGATGACCTGGAAGGCCACTTGGTTGAGCACCTCGGGAATCACGGGATTGACCTTGCCGGGCATGATCGACGAGCCCGCCTGAACTGCGGGCAGGTCGATCTCGCCGAACCCTGCACGCGGTCCCGAGGAGAGGAGTCGGAGGTCGTTGCACACCTTCGACAGCTTCACGGCGCACCGCTTGAGCACCCCGGACAGATGCACGAACTGCCCCACGTCCTGGGTGGCCTCCACGAGGTCGGTCGCGCTGATCAGAGGGAGCGACGTGATCTCACGGAGATGGCGCACGGCCGCCTCGCGATAGCCGGGGGCGGCATTGAGGCCGGTGCCGATGGCCGTCGCACCGATGTTGATCTCGTGCACCAACATCGAGGCCTCCTCGAGCCGGGCCCGGTCCTCGTCGATCATGACGGCGAACGTCCCGAATTCCTGGCCCAGTGTCATCGGCACGGCATCCTGAAGCTGGGTCCGGCCCATCTTGACGATGGTGCGGAACTCCTCCGCCTTCGCACGGAAGGCGTCCTGCAGGATGCGCATCGACTCGGACAGTTCGGCCACCGCGAGGATCGTCGCGATGTTGCAGGCAGTGGGATAGACGTCGTTCGTGGACTGTCCGAGGTTGACATGCTCGTTCGGATGGAGGTGGGTGTACTCGCCGGGACGGTGGCCCAGGAGGACGAGTGCGCGGTTGGCGATCACCTCGTTGGCGTTCATGTTGGTCGACGTGCCGGCGCCGCCCTGGATCACGTCGACGACGAACTGGTCGTGCCACAGGCCGTCGAGGATCTCGCGGGCGGCCTGCAGGATGGCGTCGCCACGCACCTGGTCGAGGAGACCCAGTTCCATGTTCGCCGCAGCGGCCGCGTACTTCACGGCGGCGAGCGCGCGGATCAGTTTCGTGTTCGACGAGATCGGTCGTCCGGTGATGGGGAAGTTCTCCGTGGCGCGCAGCGTGTGGATTCCCCAGAGCACGTCGGCGGGGACCTCGCGGTCGCCCAGCAGGTCGTGTTCCGTACGCGTGGCGGCCACGGTGATCTCCTTCGGTTCCTGTCAGGCTGTCTGACAGGTGAAGTGTGAACCACGGCACACCGGTTGTCAACGGTCGGGTGTCGGAGGCACGCGTTACGGTCGGTCCGGAACCGACCCGAGGGGAGATCGACGTGCTCGTGCTTCACCGCGCCGAACGCGCGAGCACATTGGCGGCCGGATTGGCGGACCTGCTGCGCGAGCCGCTCGCCGACCCGTTCACTCCCGAGGTGGTGTCCGTCCCTGCCAAGGGTGTCGAGCGGTGGTTGCAGCAGAGCCTCTCCGGAGCTCTGGGAACGCAGTCCGGATCGGACGGGATCGCGGCCAATATCAGTTTCCCGTCACCGTCGGCGCTGGTCGAGGACGCCGTGAGCGTGATGTCCGGAGTGAGTGTCGACTCCGACCCCTGGGCCGCCGGTCCGTTGCTGTGGACGACGCTGCGCGTCATCGACGCATGCATCGGCGAGCCGTGGTGTGCGGTGCTCGCGAACAGCATCGGCGGCGTCGGTGCAGCGCCGGACGATCACCGCCGCGGCCGGCGCTGGTCGACGGCGTCGCACGTCTCGTCGCTGTTCCGCTCCTATCAGGCGCAACGCCCGCAGATGATCCTCGACTGGGCGAACGGCCGGGACACCGACGGCGCCGGCGCTCCGCTTGCTCCCGACCTCGTATGGCAGGCCCGACTGTGGCGGCAGATCCGCGATGTCGTCGCCGTTTCGAGCCCGGCCGAGCGTCTGGACGAGGTGTGCGACGCACTCGCCGAGCGACCCGACGAGATAGGCCTGCCGTCCCGTCTGTCACTGTTCGGCGCTACGCGACTGTCTACGATGCAACGGCTCGTTCTTCGCGCGGTCGCGGTTCGGCGCGACGTCCACCTGTGGCTTCCGCACCCCAGTCCGGCCCTGTGGTCCGGTGCCGCACCGGCCGATACCCCGCGGAACGCGCGCCGGTCGGACAGCCGGATTCCGATCACGACGGGGCATCCGCTCCTGGTCAGCCTCGCGCGGGACGTCCGCGAACTGCAGCCGCTCCTCGTACCGCTGGCGGATTCCGACCACCACCTTCCTGCAGCGGACCTGCCCGACACCGTGCTCGGCCGCCTCCAGCGGGACATCGTCGCCGATCGTGCACCCGCAGCACCGGCCGTCCCCGGCATGGACGGCAGCCTCCGGATCCACGCCTGCCACGGGCCCGCGCGTCAGGTCGACGTACTCCGGGACACCCTCCTGCACCTCTTCCAGGACGACCCGGCGCTGGAGCCGCGGGACGTTCTGATCATGTGCCCGGATGTCGAGACGTTCGCACCGCTGGTGCGAGCAGCGTTCGGCAATACGGGCACCACGGAGGACGGGCCGGTCCACCCGGCCCACGGCCTCCGCGTTCGGCTCGCCGATCGGGGGCTGCGCCGCACCAATCCGGTTCTCGATGTCGTCGCCGCGACGATCGACATGGCCGGCGGCCGAGTGACCGCCACGCAGATGCTCGATCTGGCTGCGACAGAAGCAGTTCGGACCTGCTTCCGCTTCGCCGACGAGGACCTCGAGCGGCTACGGGAATGGACGCGGGTGTCGGGTGCGCGGTGGGGAATCGACACACTGCAGCGCACCGCGTTCGGGCTCCGTGACTTTCCTCAGAACACGTTCAAGTTCGCGATGGATCGGTTGCTGCTGGGCGTGGCTGCGGACGAGACCACCGGGGACTGGTTGGGTCTGGCCCTCCCCGTGGACGACGTCGACGGCAACGACATCGACCTGGTGGGCCGCTATGCGGAACTGGTCGACCGGGTGTCGAAGGTTCTGCACGAGATGAAGGGGGAGCATCCCGGACGCGTGTGGCGCGAGCGGTTGCTGTCCGTCGTCGACCTGCTCACCGATGTCCGCCCGGCCGACTCCTGGCAGCGAGTCGACGCATCGAGAGAGTTGTCGTCCGCATTCCAGGACGGCGACGACGTACCGCTCGTGATCGCCGATGTCCGCGCCATGCTGCGGGACAGGCTCGCCGGCAGGCCCACCCGGTCGAACTTTCGCACCGGCGAGCTGACCGTGTGCACGATGGTCCCCATGAGGTCCGTGCCCCACCGGGTCGTGGTGCTGCTCGGGCTGGACGACGAGGTATTTCCCCGCGCCGGTCACCTCGACGGAGACGACGCGTTGGGCCGCGATCCCCTCATCGGTGAGCGGGACGTCCGCAGCGAGGACCGTCAACTTCTTCTCGACGCGGTCATGTCGGCGGGCGACACACTGGTGCTCTTCCATACGGGCGCCGACCCGGTGACCGGAGCGCACGAGCCGCCGGCCATTCCGCTGGCCGAGCTCATCGACGTCGTCGCTGTCACAGCCGGTGTCGACCCGGTGACTCGGCATCCGTTGCAGCCGTTCGATGCCTCGCTGTTCGACGGGCGCAATCCTTTCGGGTTCGACACCGCGGCACTGGCCGGCGCCGTCGCGGCCACGCGAGCGCCGCACGAGCGTGTCGGTTTCCTCGACCGGCCACTGCCGGCGAGGCCTTCGTCCGACATCGATCTCGCGCATCTGGTGTCCTTCGCGCAGAGTCCGGTCACCGCGTTCCTGCGGCAGCGCCTGACCATCGGACTGTCGGAGTCGAACGACGATGTCGAGGACGCGCTCGCCGTCGATCCGGATGCGTTGACGACGTGGAACATCGGCGAGCGGATGCTGACGGCACTCCTGAAGGGTGTCGACATCGCCGACTTCAAGGCGGCGGAGTGGCGACGCGGCACGCTGCCCCCGTTCGAGCAGGGAGTCCGCCTGCTGACAGCGATCGAGGAGGCCGTGGTTCCCATCGCGACCGCGGCCGCCGACGTGCACACCGGGCCACCCGAATCCGTCGACATCGTGGTGGACCTCGGCGACGGCCGACGGTTGACGGGCACGGTGCCGGGCGTTCACGGCACCACCATCGCCCGCACGAGCTATTCACGGATGGCTCCGAAGCGTCGCCTCGAGGCATGGGTGCACCTGCTCGCGGTCACGGCGCAGTCGCCGCCCCATCAGGTCTCGGACTGGACGGCGATCACGACGGCGCGAGGCAGGTCGTCTCGCCCGGTGGCACGCTCGCTCCTGCATGCGCCCGAGGACCCCCGGCGCGTCCTCGCCGACCTGGTGGACCTTCGTGAACGTGGTCTGCGGGAACCGCTGCCCGCCGCGCTCAAAGCTGGTGAGGCATACGCGAGCAAGGCTGCGCGAGGTGTCAGCGAGGAGATGGCGCTGGATGCCGCTCGCTACGAATTCTCGGGCATGTTCGGCGACGTGACCGATGCGGGGATCGTGCTGGTCCACGGCACCGGGGCGGACTTCTCGCTCCTGTCGGCAGCGAGACCCACCGACGAGGAAGCGACGTGGTCGCCCGACACCACGCGGTTCGGTGTGCTGGCACGCCGTCTCTGGTCTCCGCTCCTGAACCACGAGAAGGTGTCATGAGTTCCTTCGACCTCACCGGCCCCCTTCCGCTCGGCACGACGGTGCTCGAAGCGAGCGCGGGAACCGGAAAGACCTATGCGATAGTCGGACTCGCCGCACGCTACGTGGCCGAGGGCATCACCGATATCGCAGGAGTGCTTCTGGTGACCTTCAGCAGAGGCGCCACCCGCGAGCTGCGCGAGCGCACCCGCGACCGCTTCACCGGACTTGCCGCGTCGTTGGCCGATCCGGCGTCGGCACGCGGTGATCGGGACGAACTGGTGGCCTACCTTGCCGGTGCCGACGACGTCGTGGTGGAGGAACGCCGTCGACGCCTGCTCACCGCGCTGTCGGAGTTCGATGCCGGAACCATCGCCACGACGCACAGCTTCTGCCAGCGCATGCTGGACGGGCTGGGAATCGCCGGTGAGCGTGAGCCGACTGCGACGTTCGTCGAATCGGTGGACGACGTGGTCGTCGACGTTGCCGACGATCTCTATCTCAGCCGCTACAGCAGGGAGCACGGGTCACCCCCGATGACACTCGCCGACGCGAGATCGATCGCGCGGGACGCCGTGCGAGATCGCCGTGCCGAACTGAGTCCCGACGCGCCGGCGGACACCGTCGGCGGCCAACGCGTCCGTCTCGCCGGCGCGGCCCGGACCGAGGTCGAGCGCCGCAAGCGTCGCCTGGGTGTGCGCGACTTCGACGACCTTCTCGTCCTGCTGCACGACGTCCTCACGGACCCGATCCACGGGGACGCTGCGTGCGAGCGCGTGCGGGAGAAGTTCAGTGTTGTTCTCGTCGACGAGTTCCAGGACACCGATCCGCTGCAGTGGACGATCCTGCGGCGCGCATTCCACGGGCACGGAGCGCTGATCCTGGTGGGCGATCCGAAGCAGGCCATCTATGCGTTCCGAGGGGCCGAGGTGCTCAGCTACCTCGATGCCGTCGCGGTCGCCGACAGGCACATGGCCTTGTCCACCAACTGGCGGAGCGACGCCGCGCTGATCGACTCACTCGCCCATCTGTACGGCGGTGCTGCGCTCGGTCATCCCGACATCGTCGTCTCGCCGGTCATTGCCTCGCACTCGGAGCGCCGGCTCACCGGTCCCGACGGTCCACTGGTTCCGTTGCGGCTCAGAGTGTTCGGACGCTCCGGATCGGGTCCTCTCAACGGGAGAGGCTTGCCGGCGACGGACAAGGTCCGTGTCCGCATCGCGGACGACGTGGCGCGCGACATCGTCGAGTTCCTCGACAGCGGGACGACGTTCGACGACGGCGACGGCGTCCGCCCGATCGCACCCGGAGACATCGCCGTGCTGGTGCGGACAGGACGCCAGGCGGACATGGTGCGCTCCGCGCTCGATCGAGCGGGTGTTCCCTCGGTGCTCTCCAGTGGCTCGTCCGTGTTCGAGACCGATGCCGCGGGACACTGGCTCCGAGTCGTGCAGGCGCTCGAGCAGCCGCATCGCGCCGACGTCGTGCGGCGCGCCGCCCTGTCGCCTCTGGTGGGGTGGACGGCGCAGCACCTGGACGACCGCGGCGACTCCGCGACGGCCGAGTTGAGTGCGCGGTTCCGTGAATGGAGTGGACTGGCCGCCCGTGCCGGGTTCGCGGCGATGGTCGAGAACCTCACGTCGACCATGGGCCTGCAGCAACGTCTGTTGGCCACCGAGACGGGGGAGCGCGACCTGACGGACCTCCGCCACATCGCTCAACTCCTCCAGCGGCAGTCGCTCGAGGACGGGCGTGGTGTGGCGTCGTTGGCCAGGTGGCTGGGCGATCGTGTGCGGGAACCGTCGAGCGGTTCCGTTCCCGACCGCAGCCGCCGGTTGGACAGTGATGCCGAGGCCGTCCAGATCGCGACAGTCCACGCCATGAAAGGACTCGAGTTTCCGGTCGTCTACATCCCGTACTCCTGGAGCCCCTTCGGGACGTTCACGCCGTCGTCCCTGCTGTTCCATGAGAACGGCCGTCGCATTCTCGATGTCGGCGGGGTGAAACATCCCGGCTATCACGCACGGAAGCAGGTGCACGACAAAGAGGCCGACGGCGAGGAACTACGACTGCTGTACGTGGCGCTCACTCGTGCCAAGTCGCGCATCGTGCTGTGGTGGGCGCCGACGGCCACCACCGAGACGTCTCCGCTGCACCGGCTGCTGCTGGGCCGTGCGCCCGGCGTCTCGGAGCCCGAGCCGAAAGTGAAACTGGTCGACGACGCGGCGACGCTGACCGCTCTGCAGACCCGCGCGGGCTCGTCGATCGTGGTCGAGCAGGTGGTCGGCGTACCTGTGATCGAGCGTCCGGCGCGCGTACTCGCGCGCGAGAGCGAACCGCTCGCGGCGGCGTCCTACGACCGGGTTCTGGATACATCGTGGCGACGCACGTCGTATTCCGCGTTGACGGCCGGTGCCCACGAGCAGGCCGCGGAGGCGGCGGAGTCGGACGAGGTCACCATCGGTGACGAGCCGACCGACGATCCGTTCGCCACCGCCGAGTCCACCGGACTTCCGTCGCCGATGAACGGTCTCCCGGCCGGCGCGGCATTCGGAACACTCGTCCACGAGATCCTCGAGTACGTCGACACGGCGGCACCCGATCTCGACGAGGAGGTGCTTCGTCGATGCCTTGAGGCGGCGGACGCACACGGGGCCGACCTCGACCCTGCTCATCTGGCCACGGCCCTGACCTCCGTTCTCCGGACCCCTCTCGGCTTCGGGACATTGGCGGACTTCACGCCCGCCGACCGGCTCGCCGAGATGGACTTCGAACTGCCCCTGACCGGTGGGGACGCCCCCGCGTCCGCCGTCGTGACCGTGCACTCGATCGCCGACCTGTTGGCTCGCCACCTCGAACCCGACCATGTCCTCGCGCCCTACCCACAGCGGATGCGGCGACTGGACGACCGCCGGCTTCGCGGCTACCTCACCGGGAGCATCGACACGGTGTTGAGGGTGCAGGACGGTGCGCATCCCCGATTCGTCGTCGTCGACTACAAGACGAATCGCATCAAGAGCGGCGACCTCACTGTCGACGACTTCACTGTTCCCGCCATGGCGACCGAGATGATGGAGTCCCACTATCCCTTGCAGGCGTTGCTGTATTCGGTTGCGGTACATCGATATCTGCGATGGCGGATGCCCGATTACGATCCGCGTACCCATCTCGGCGGTGTGCAGTACCACTTCGTGCGCGCGATGATCGGACCCGACACCCCGCCGGGGCGGGGCGTCTTCGAATGGCATCCCTCGGCCGACTTGGTGGCCGAGACATCCGACCTGCTGGCAGGGGTGTGGTCATGACGGCCGGTGGCATCGCGCAGCGAGGCAGGGGGATCCTGCGCGACTTCAACGACGCGGGAGCCTTCACGGCGGCGGACGTCCACGTGGCCGTGCGCCTGGGAATCCTGGGCGACGAGCCCGACGAACTGGTGCTGTTCGCGGTCGCACTCGTCGTGCGAGCGGTGCGTGCGGGATCGGTGTGTCTCGACCTGAACCGACTGCGCGATGTGACCGTGAACGACGGCGTCGATGTCGAGGCGCTGCCGTGGCCGGACGATGCGGCCGTGGTCGCGGCTCTGCGGGTCAGTCCGCTCGTGGTCGGTGGCAGCACCGGACCGTTGCGTCCCGTGATCCTGATCGATACCGCGGAAGGGCCGTTGCTCTACCTCCAGCGTTACTTCCTGCAGGAGAAGATGATTCGCGACGTCCTCGCCGAACGTGCGCTGTCGGCGCCGACGGTGGACGTCGATGCCGTGCGGACGGCGCTGCACCGCTACTTTCCCGACGCGACGGCACCGGACCGCCAACGCATCGCCGCCGCACTGGCCGCGACAGGGTGGACGACGGTCATCGCGGGTGGCCCCGGAACCGGGAAGACCCACACTGTCGCCCGCATCCTGGCGTTGCTGACATCCCTGCACGGTCCGGGACTGCGCATCGGGCTGGCGGCACCGACCGGCAAGGCCGCGGCTCGTCTGCAGGAATCGGTGTCGGAACAATCCCTCGAGCTCGGACTCGACGGGACGACGACCGCCATGACGCTGCATCGTCTGCTCGGATGGCAACCCGGAAGCCGCAGCCGCTTCCGCTACGACGCGTACAACCGGCTGCCGTACGACGTCGTCGTGATCGACGAGACGTCGATGGTGTCGTCGACGTTGATGAGTCGACTCCTCGAAGCGGTACGCGCCGACACCCGCGTCATTCTCGTCGGAGATCCGGATCAGTTGACGTCGGTCGACGCGGGAGCCGTGCTCGCCGACCTCGTGGCGCGGCCCGTGTCGGGAACCGTGTCCGCCGTGGTGTCGGATCTGGTCGGGTCGGACATCGACTCGGTGCCGGCCGCGGCGGATTCGCTGGAGCGTGCGTTGTCCGAGAGGGAGATTCGGCGTCTGGCCGGAGGCATCGTGCGGCTGAGTCGTGGTCGCCGATTCGGGGGAGCCATCGCCGACCTCGCGGTCGCGGTGCGCGACGGGAACGAGGACGAGGTGATGCGGTTGCTGGAGCGCGGCGACCCTGCTGTCGTCTTCGGGCCCGCATCCGAGCTGGGCGGCCTGGAGCACGACGTGGTGAGCACCGCGCGGGAGGTCACCGACGCGGCCCGTAAGGGCGATGCCGGCGGCGCCTTGGCGGCCATGGAGAGACACCGACTTCTGTGCGCGCACAGGGAGGGCCCGTTCGGTGTGGACCACTGGGCTCGCTGGGCGATGGATCGAGTCGGAGCCGACAGCGGAACGTTTCTCGACGCCTCGCAGTGGTACCGCGGTCAGCCACTGCTGGTGACGGTCAACGACCACGACAACCGGATCTACAACGGAGACACGGGAGTAGTCGTCGACGACGGCAAGGGTGGCATCGTCGCGGCCTTCGCTCGCGGCTCGGATCCGTTCCTGGTGCACCCGAGTCGGTTGTCCGCGGCCCAGACCGTCTACGCGATGACGATTCACCGGAGTCAGGGGAGCCAGTACGACACCGTATCGGTGATCATCCCCGACGAGATGTCGTCCCTGCTCACCCGAGAGTTGCTGTACACGGCGATCACGCGGTCCCGGTCGACGGTGCGCATCATCGGGAGCGAGGCCGCGGTTCGAGCCGGAGTTCGTCGCCGGGTGCTCCGCGCGAGCGGCCTGCGCAGAGAACCATCCGTTCCGTTCGGAGACGCGCCCACACTCGCCGCTCGTTCGTAGATCGCGAGCCGGCCCACACGTCGTGCGCGTGCGCTATATTCTCCACGACTGCGGTCGGGGAGACCGTTACAGGGGTGGGAACGGGACGGGGGTTCGACGGATGACGCATATTCACGGTCGATCGAACGTTTCCGCGCTCGGCCCGCAGGCGTCGGCGTCCGGCTTCTGATGGCGACATTCCTCGACAGGGAGTCTCCTCGCGGCGCCGGGCACGACCGCGTGCGCAGATTCGCCTCACTGGCCAGTCCATCCGGTTCTGCCGACTCGGGCATCGATCGGAACGACTCGAGGATCCTCGCCGGCGCTCTCCCGGTTCGGCATCGCATCGTGGTCGCCGAACTGGGTCTGCACGGGAACTGGAGCGTCGACACCCTCCGCGAGTTGGCCGCCGCTGTCGGTGAGCATCGCCCCGGTGGTGTCGTCGCGTGGGATCTCGCCGGTGAGCAGCAGTCGGACTCGCCTGCCCGCCGCATCGCCGCGAACGCCGACGATCTCCTGTCGCCCGAATGCGACCCCCGCGCGCTGTCCCTCTATCTCGACCACGGCGCGCGCGGGCACGAGGTACTGTCCGCCGACGCACCCCCGCTGGGCGACCTCGAGATCGAAGATGTCCTCACCGTGCTGACGCACCATCGTCAGACCGTCGTCGTTCACGCCCGCCATGGCCAGCCGTCGTTCCTGCGCCTCCTCGACGGGGCCGACGTCGTCGTCTTCCCGATGCCCCACGCCGAGGATGCCGCCGAGAGAGTGGTCACCGTCCTCGACGAGCTGAGGGAATCCGGACATGCTCACTGGACCGAGCGCGTTGTCGTCGTCAAATACGATGCGACACAGTCGATGTCGAGTCCCGGATCCACCGACATCCGCCGAACACTCGGAGAAGCCGGAGTCCGGACCGTACTCGACGTGCCTCCGGTTGCCTCGCCGGATCGCCGCGAGACCGATGCCGACGTCCGCCGCGCGTGGTCGCACGTCGCCGCTGTCGTCACCCGTCCGCGGGGACCCGTTCGGCGCGAGGATCACGATATCGACCGGTCCGGTGACACCCTGTCGAATGTCGTGGCACCGTCGTCGTCGTTCGACGTCACCACGGCGACGTTGCGGGCACGCTCGTCCGACACCGTCCGCCGGCGACGGTCGGGCCGACTTCCCGTTCTCGCAGCGCTGGTAGCACTGACCGTGGTCGGAGGTCTGGCTGCGACGGTGATGCTGCGGCAGGCCGACCCGGTTGCCGCCACCACATCTCAGTCGGTGTCGACACCTGCCGCTCCGGCAGTGGACCCGACACGGGCCAGCGGACCCGCGGTGATCACCCATTACGACGATCTGTACTACCGCGACCGAGATGCCACGGCCGCCGCGGCGTTGTGGGATCTGTCCGAGACCGGTGGGGACGCGTCGGCCGTCGCCGACCTGCAGCGCTCCATCGATGCCGTCGACCCGGCGATTCGTCACCGCATCGACATCACGGCGACGGCGAATGCCTCGGTGTTCGACGCCGTGCTGACCCTGACGCTTCCCGACGGGCGCGACTTCCGGTACGACCAGCAGTTCACCGTCAGGGACGGTGTCGACGGGTTCGAGATCGTGCGCAAGATCGACTGCACGGGCGTGTGTCCTCCCTCGTGACCGCCCGTACGCCATCCCTCCGACCTCTCGTCGAAAGAGACCACCAGTCATGACGCACCGCCTTCCCACCACACGTCGACCGGGTGTCGTGCCAGGACTGATGGCGGGCGCGATGGTGGTCGGGACGTGGGGCCTGCTGACGTGCGCGTCGGTCACGCTCGCGCCCACGGCGTCTGCCGCGCCGACCTCGACCTCGCCCGATGCGTCGATGACGTCGGCGGAGAAGTTGGCGGAAAAGCGTCGCCGGGAGGATCTGTCGGCGAAGGAACTCGCCGCGGAGGACGCAGCGCGCAAGAGGGAGCAGAAGGCAGCGGACGAGGCCGCCGCGGAAGCCGAGGCGCAGGAGAAGAGGGACGCCGACGCCCGTCAGGAGCGACGGGAGGAGCAGGCTGCCGCAGTGCAGAACGGCACGGCGCCCGCCCCCTTCGTCTGGCAGTTGCCGCCTCTCCCGTTCGAGATCCCCGGCATCACCCCGCCCCCGGCGGCAGTAGCCCCCGCGCCGCCCCTCGACGCTGCGCCGCCGACCGCTGCACCGCCGACGGCTGCCCCTCCGACCGATGCCGCCCCGGCCGCGCCGGTGGCCCCCGCAGAGGAAGAACCCGTCGTGGTGCCCGAGCCCGCGCCGGAGACGCTGCCGGCAGCGGTGGCACCCGAGCCCGAGCGCCGTCGCGAGCCGGCCCGGCCCGAGCCGGCTCCCGGACCGGGCCCGGCCCCACTCCCGCCCACGCCTCAGGTGCATTCCGGCGGGCCGACGCCCCATTCCGGGCCGGACCCCGACCGTGATCCCGTAGATCCTCCGTCACCGCCGCCCGGTGACGACGACACGGACACCGTGCCGCAGGACGCGGGTCGCGCGGCAACGATGAGCAACCCGTCGCCGCCCCCGTCGACGGCGGACACCAGCGCGCAGTCGGTGCACCCGTCGTCCGACCGCAGCAGCTCGCCGAATTCCGACCGGACGAATCCCGGCTGGACGAACCCTGTGCCGGGTCGCTAGCGCGTCATCGACGCAGGAGCAGGATGCCGTTCACGTCCGACACCACGCGGTAGCCGTCGGCGAGCGCGGCACTGATGGCCGTGTTGTCCCCGGCGCGATCCTTCGGCCAGCCGGGGGGTCGACCCATGTTGACGACGATCCAGTCGGGCACCGTGGAGTCGGTGGCTCGCTGGGGGAACACGGTGACGGGGTGATCCGACACCAGCTGAGGGACCAGGTTGTTCGAGGCCGCCACACGGTCGCCGGGCGGAATCTGCTCCGAGATCGACTGCATGGTGACGACCTGGGGGTCGACCCGCCAGCCGTCGGAGTTGGCGAGTCTCGCGAGTGGTTGGAACGGTAGCGCGACCACGGCGACCAGGGCGACGGTCGCCAACACGACGCGCTCGGCTCGCTTCGACAGATGCATGTCCCGCCGGCCTCGCACCAGCGCGTCGATCAGTGCGGCGAAGAGGATGGGCATCAAGAGGGCGTTGTAGTGGAAGATCGGCTTCCAGAAGTTGGTGTTGTCGCTGAGGAACCGCCACGCGACCGTCGGAACGGCGACGAGTGTGAGCGGTGATCGCAGCGCAGCGAACCCGGTGATCGCGAGGAGCAGCAACACCGTGGCAGCGCGGGAATCACCGCTGACCAGGCCGTGCGTCGTATCGGCGATGCCTTCGCCGAGAGGTGGGAGTTTGGAACCCTGGCCGTACTCGTCGTCCGCGCTCAGCATCGGAATGATGACTCCGACGGCCAGAACGGTCCACGCTGCACCCCATGCCGCCGTCGCGAGCCCCAAGATGCGGGTCCGGCCGGTCGTCCACCACGCCACGAGTGCGCCGATGACGATGACGGTCAGGCCCATGTCCTCCTTGACGAAGACGAGGGGCAGCGTCCACGCGAGCGCCGTGCGCCATCGACCTTCGCCCAGTGCCGCCATCGCGAAGGCCATGAGGGGCACGCCGAACGCGATCTCGTGGAAATCGAAATTGAGGGCCGACTGCAGTCCCCAGGACAACCCGTACCCCAGCGCGACGACGACGGCGGCGGTTCTCCCGAGGCTGCGCAGAGCCCAGCGAGTAAGCGGCACGACGCCCACCGCGAAGAGAACTCCCTGAGCCACGAGCAGCGTCTCGGGGCTCGGGGCGAGGCGGTAGAACGGTGCCAACAGCACGGTGATCGGGGAGAAGTGGTCGCCGAGCGTGTTGTAGCCAGTACCGAGGAGGTCCGACGTCGGCGCCTCGAGCCGAGAGTACGACGCGATCTGCTGGACGAAGATCCCCAGGTCGAAGCCCGATGTGCGGAGTTGATGCTGGCCGACGACGGACAACGCGGAGTACAGCGGGGCGAGTAGCAGGAAGGCGACGGCCGGGATCGCGACGTCTGCGCGGCGCACACGGGCTGCCGCGGTGCGGACGGACGGGCGACGACGAGACGCGGCCGCGGACGATTCCGCGGCCGCGACGCTGGAAGAAGATGTAGCCGTCACGAATCAAAGGTATTACACGACTGCGCGGTAATCGGGCCGTGATTGCGGTAGCCGATGCTGGATCAGCGGCTGACCGCATTCTTGTACCGGTTGATGGCGAAGGGCACGAAGATCACCAGGATCAGAATCGACCAGCCCAGTGTGGCCAGTACCGGATGCTGGAGCGGCCACGCATCGGGAGGCGGCATGGTCGGATTCGTGTTCCCGAAGAGCACGCGGCTGGCCTGGGTGATGGCCGACACGGGATTCCATTCCGCGATCGGTTGCAGAATGCCCGGCAGGTCCTGGCTCTGCACGAACGTGTTCGCGATGAAGGTCAGCGGAAAGATGACGATGAAGCTGGCGTTGTTGAACACCTCGGGTGTCCGGATCCACAGACCGATCACCGCCATCACCCACGACAGCGCGTAGGCGAAGAGCAGGAGCAACGCGAACCCGCCGACTGCCTCCCAGAACGACGACCGGATACGCCATCCGACGAGAAGGCCCGTCAGAGACATCACCACGAGGCTGATGACGTTGATGATGATGTCGCTGCTGGTCCGGCCTACCAGGACTGCGGACGGTGCCATCGGCAACGAGCGGAACCGGTCGATGATGCCCTTCTGCATGTCTTCGGCCAGCCCGAGTCCCGTCCATGTGGACCCGAAGATCACCGTCTGCGCGAAAATGCCGGCAATGAGGAACTCGCGGTACGACATGCCGGGAATCTCGATGGCCGATCCGAAGATGTAGGCGAAGACCAGGACGAACATGATCGGCGACAGCAGCGTGAACACGATGAGGTCCGGTACCCGCTTGATCTTGATCAGGTTTCGCCTCGCGATGGTGGCTCCGTCGCTGAGTGCCACTGCTGCGGAGTTGGTCATCTCGACTCCTTCGTCGTCGCCGGGCTCGTGGTGTCGGTGTCGGGTCGGCTCGAGTCGTGGCCGGTGAGGGAGAGGAACACGTCGTCCAGGCTGGGCTTGCCCAGCGACGCGTCTACCGGAGTGACCCCGTTCTCACGGAGAAGCACCAGAGCGTCGACGAACGTCGTCGTGCCGTCCTCGGCGCCGACGGTCAGGTGCCGGGACGCGGCGTCCTGCGTGACCTGACCGGGGGCGAACCGTTCCATCACCGACGCGGCGGTCGAGAGATCTGCCTCGTCGGCCAACACGAAGTCGAGCCGCGAGCCTCCGACTCGGGACTTCAGTTCGTCGGCGGTGCCGCGTTCGATCACGCGCCCGCGGTCGATCACGGCGATCTGGTCGGCCAGCTGGTCGGCTTCTTCCAGGTACTGGGTGGTGAGCAGCAACGTGGTCCCGCCCTCGACCAGTTCCTCGATGACCGACCAGAGTTCGAGCCGGGCACGTGGATCGAGCCCCGTCGTGGGCTCGTCCAGGAACAGAACGGGCGGGTCGGCGACCAGTGCACCGGCGAGGTCGAGCCTGCGTCGCATACCGCCCGAGTAGCCCTTGACCGGCCGGTCCGCCGCGTCGACGAGATCGAAGCGTTCGAGAAGTTCGCGGGCGCGGTCACGACTGCGCTTCTTGCCCAGGTGGTACAGCCGGCCCACCATGTCGAGGTTCTCGAAACCCGTCAGGTACTCGTCCACCGCCGAGTACTGCCCGGACACCCCGATGCGTGAGCGGAGCTCCGCGGCATCGGCGACGACGTCGAGCCCCGCGACGTGTGCGGTGCCCGAATCCGCCCGGAGCAACGTGGTCAGGACGCGGATGGTGGTGGTCTTGCCGGCACCGTTGGGCCCCAGCAGGGCCATCACGGTGCCCTCCGGTACTTCGAGGTCGAGGCCGTCGAGCGCGTCGACATTCCCGTAGCGCTTCGTCAGACCTACCGCCGTGATGGCGGGGCCTCCCGGTCCACGTGCAGCCATGTGAGATCCCTTCCGGACGGACGACGCGGTGAGCGTTCGAGGTGAGGACTCGGCCCACCGCGGAAACTCATCACAGCACGGGGTACCGACACCGGACGTGGCCCCCACCACCGCACGTTTCCCCGAGAGACCGTTCGGCTATCCGCAGTTCAGGCGACGCACGGCCCATCTCGGCCTCGTGCGCACCGAAGCATGAACAGAAGAGGGGTACACGTGTCCGAGAGCAGTTACGACTACGTCATCGTCGGCGGCGGAATGGTGGCGGACAACGCGGCCAGAGGCATCCGGGAACTCGACTCGAACGGCAGCATCGCCATCATCGGTTCCGACGCCGACGGTCCGTACACGCGGCCGGCGTTGAGCAAGAAGCTGTGGACCGACTCCGACTTCGGTCGGGACGAGGTGCCGCTGGGAACCGCCGACACCGGAGCGACGCTGATCCTGTCGACCACGGTCACGGCGATCGATCGCGACGCCCACACGGTCACCACCGACTCGGGGGACACGTACCGGTACTCGAGGCTTCTGCTGGCCACGGGCGCGTCGCCTCGTCAGCTGGATCTCGAGCCGTCGGACCGCGTGATCTACTTCCGCACCTTCGAGGACTACCGGACACTGCGCGCACTGGCGACGTCCGGCACCCACGTCGTCGTGGTCGGCGGCGGTTACATCGGTACCGAATTGGCGGCGGCGTTGGTTCAGAACGACGCCACCGTGACCTTCGTCAGCAGCGACGACGTCGTCGGGGGACATATGTTCCCCGCGGACCTCGCGCAGGCCTTCCAGAAGGATTTCGAGGATCACGGTGTCACCGTCAAGACCGGCGTGAAGGTGGACTCGGGGCGCCGACAGGGTGACTCGGTCTCCCTGACTCTGAGCGACGGCTCCACGATCGACGCCGACGCGGTGGTGTTCGGCCTCGGTGTCGCTCCGAACACGACGTTGGCCGAAGATGCAGGTCTGGCCGTCGACAACGGCATCGTCGTCGACGAGTTCCTGCGGACCGCGGACCCGGACATCTACGCCGCCGGCGACGTGGCCAGCTACCCGGACGCGATCCTCGGGCGCCGCCGTATCGAGCACGTGGACAACGCGAACAGCATGGGACAGACCGTCGGAAAGATCATGGCGGGATCGACCGAGCCGTACACCTACACGCCGTACTTCTACTCGGACGTGTTCGACAACGGCTACCAGGCCGTGGGAACGATGAGCGCCGACCTCACCATGGTCGAGGACTGGAAGACGCCCGGCAAGGAGGGCGTCGTCTACTACCTCGACGACGACAAGATCGTGCGCGGAGTGCTGATGTGGAACGTGTGGGAGGGGCTCGACACAGCTCGAGAGTTGTTGGCGAGCAACGACGCCCGCGAATCGGCGTCGTTGCTCGGCACGATCTGACCCCTATTCCACGAGAGGGTCTGCGCGTCGCAGATCCTCCACGCGGACGGCGCGGCCCGCGCCGTCCGCGAGGGGGATCCGCCAGTTCTCGTACTGGGTCTCGTCCGTCCCCGGCTGATTCTGGATCCGGTGCTCGCCCACCATGTCGACCAGCGCGACTCCGATGAGCAGCGACGGGCTGCGCTGGATCAGCCGGTACAGCGCAGACACCGTCTCGCCCGTGTCGACGTCGTCCGCCAGCAGTCCGCGTTCACGCGCGAGATCCAGCACTTCCTCGCGCTGAGCCTCGTCCTGCTCGCGTTCGTCCTCCACGTCCCGCTCGAGCAGTCCGAGTCGCGAGCGCAGATCGATGTGCTCGCCCGCCAGGTAGCCGGCGGTGGGCGGAAGGTCGTGAGTCGTCACCGAACTCAGGCACAACTCGCGATACTTCTCGGGAGCGATGGGGCCGTCCTCGTCCCGTTCGAACCACAGGATGGACGTCCCGAGAACGCCGCGCTCGGCGAGGTAGTCCTGGACGACGGGCTCGAAGACTCCGAGGTCTTCGCCGATCACCACTGCCCCGGCCAGCTCCGCCTCGAGGGCGAGAATGCCGATCAGCGCCTCGTGGTCGTACGTGACGTACGTGCCATCGGCGGGACTGTCGGCGTCGGTGGGGATCCACCAGAGGCGGAACAGACCCAGAATGTGGTCGACACGCAGTCCGCCCGCGTGCTTGAGCACGGTGCGGAGCATGTCCCGGTAGGGCGCATACCCCAACTCCGCCAAGCGATCCGGGCGCCATGGAGGCTGGTTCCACTGCTGGCCCTGCTGATTGAAGTCGTCCGGTGGCGCGCCTACCGTGACCCCGTCGGCCAGCGCCGAGCCCAGCGACCAGGCGTCGGCACCCGAAAGCTGAACTCCCACAGCCAGATCGTGGACGACGCCGATCTCCATGCCGGCACGGTGCGCGGTGGCCTGCGCCTCGGCCAGCTGCTCGTCGCAGATCCACTGCAGCCAGGAGAAGAACTCGATGCGGTGCGCCAGCTTCTCCTGCTGACGCCGCACCCACGGCGTTCCGGGACCGACCGCCTTGTCGTGCCAGCGAGGGTCACCGGGCGACAGCTTCTCGGTCAATGCGCACCAGGTGGCGAAGTTCCGCAGGCCGATTCCCTCGGCTTCCCGGAACTCGTCGAAGGCGGCCTGGCGCGAGGCGCTCCGCGGAACGAGGAAGATCGCTTCGAGCGCGCGCAGTTTCGCGCGGAACGACTTGTCACGGTCCAGGTCGTCGGTGCGGGAGTTCGCGCGATGCAGTCGACGCGCGGTGTCACGGATCCGTGCGTACTTGTCACGCGGGAGCATCGCTGTCTCGCGGATGTTCTCGATCCTGATGTAGAGCGGATTGAAGAACCGTCGCGTCGTCGGCAGGTACGGCGATGCTTCGATCGGGGGCCGCGGCGCGGCTGCGTGGAGAGGGTTGACCAACACGTAGTCCGCGCCGTGATCCGCGCCGAGAATCGAGGCCATGTCGGAGAGGTCGGCGAAGTCGCCGATTCCCCACGACTGTGCGGACCTGATGGAGTACAGCTGCGCCAGGACGCCCCACCGCTGACGGTCGGACAGGGCCCGGGTGGTGGACAGACGGGCCGGCGTGACGACCAGGGTGCACGACTCGTCGAGGCCGTCGTCGCCGCGAGCGCGCAGGGTGTGCCATCCGAGGGGAAGCCCCTCGGGGACCGCGAACGTCGCTCTCCCGACCAGCGCACCGTCGACCTCCCGAGGATCGACCCACACATCCATCTGCTCGGCGTCGCGCGTGGTTCCGTCCTCGACCTCCACGGTCACGGTGACGGCCGTTCCGTGCGGTACGTGGACTCGGACGCGCGACGACTCGTCCGCGCTCGTGACGTCCGACGTCACCACCACGACGGGCGGCAGGGTGCGGCGCCACGGAGCATCAGCATGCGCGGAGATCGCCAGTTCGATGTCGTCGTCGCTGTCGGTGCTGACGTCGAGAGCGCCGAGCACGGACCGCAGCGTGGATTCGTGCACGTCACGACGGGCTTTGTCCCAGCCCTCGTACGACGTGGCGACGCCGTGCAGTCCGGCGAGGTGGCGTAGTCGTTCGATGTTCGTCACTCCTCGATTCTAGGGGCCGGACGTACTCGCTTTCCCTCCTGTGTCTGGGACAGTGGAGGGCAAGGAGGTGTCGGACATGACGAGCGACCCCACGGACGAGCGTGCACGCCGAGCGGACACGGTGCGGACCATCACGGAGTCGACACGGGTGGAGCGGTCGACCGACCGACCCGAGCCGCTGTCGGACAGGGCTGCGGTACTCATCGCCATCGGCCGTCTGGACGAGACCACTCGTGAGACCGCGCTCGCGCGCCTGCGCGCGGGTCGGACATTCCCCGCGCTCGGCGGTTTCGGAGTGCTGCGCCTGATCACCGAGGAACTCCGATGGATCGACGACAGGCTGAGCGGCCTACGTACCGGGCCGACGAAGCTCGCTCTGCTGCAGCGGCGTGTCATGCTCGAACGGCGATTGGGATCGTTACGCACCCGCTTCGTCATGAACTCGGCGCAGTACGCGTCGGGAGTCAGAGCCATCCGCCGCGAGCGTCGTGAGGGCATCCATCTCGACGTCGATCAGAGGACCGCACTCTTCGAGGCACTGACGTACACGCCGACACCGCTCGGAGTGGGCCCCGGACCACTGGCGCGGGCCCGCGAGATTCTGGGCGGCGTCGCAGCGGAACGACTCGATGCGGTGAACGCTCGCGGCGCGGACGTCGTGCGCACCCTCGCAGGCGCGGACGCCGACCGGTTCGCCGACCGGTACGACACGATCCTGTTCCTGGCAGGTCGGTATCACGACCGCATCATGTCCTCCCGCATCTGGCGGTCGGACCTGTTCGCGGTGGCCCGCGCGCAGCTCGACCCGGGCCTGGAGTTGGTACAGATCGCGGTGGACGTGGTCGCGCTCGCCCAGCTCGACGCCGAGCTGACCGAGGCGTTCGAGGCGCAGGGTGACACCGTGGACGACGAGGGGCGTCGGGAAGTGCTCACTCGCCGCGCCGATCTGATCCCCGTCTGGGATCAGGTCATCGAGCGGGTCGCGGCGCTGTCGCGAGTGGTCGACGAAATCTCGGTCGCGGAAGTCGAGCACCGGAGTCTGGACGCGATGCAGAGGGCAGTGGGTCTGGACCACCGGATAGACGACCTGATCTCGCGGTCCGGTACCCGCGAGATCTCGGCCGACAACACCCATTCGGTCTCCGATCAGATCTCCCGCGACACACTCTGAGTCCGTACCCGGCGCCGCGCTTGTTTGGATCGAGTCCCATCGGTCCATTCCTCGTAGTACGCGGTCGTCGTCCGAGCGCGTGATCCGTGCCGGAAGGACTACTCCATGCCAGCAGTACTCGAACGTGCCCGCATCGTCGCGCCACCGGGATGGAGCCGCTGGCTCGTCCCGCCGGCGGCGCTCGCGATCCACCTGGCGATAGGCCAGGCCTACGCGTGGAGCGTGTTCAAGGCCGCGATCTCCTCCGACACCGCGATGGGGCTGAGCGGGACCGTCACCGCCCTCCCGTTCCAGTTGGCCATCGTGATGCTGGGCCTCTCTGCCGCAGTGCTCGGCACGAAGGTGGAGGAACACGGCCCGCGCTGGGCCATGACGATGTCGCTGATCTTCTTCAGCTCCGGGTTGCTCATCTCCGCGCTCGGCATGAGTCTCGGCTGGTTCTGGCTCGTCATCGTCGGCTACGGACTGGTCGGCGGCATCGGTCTCGGCATCGGCTACATCTCCCCGGTGTCCACACTGATCAAGTGGTTCCCGGACCGCCCGGGCATGGCGACGGGTATCGCCATCATGGGATTCGGTGGTGGAGCACTCGTTGCGTCACCGCTGACCACCAAGCTCCTGTCCGCCTACGGCGGTAACACCGACTCCTCGATCGCCACGACGTTCCTCACCCTCGGTCTCGGCTATGCCGTCTTCATGGCGCTCGGCGTCGTGCTGATCCGCGTCCCGGCCGACGACTGGACACCGGCGGGCTGGACACCCCCGCAGACTCCGGCAGGTGAGCACACGGCCCGCGTGTCCGCGGCCAGCGCGGTCAAGACCCCGCAGTTCTGGTTGCTGTGGGTGGTGCTGTGCTTCAACGTCACCGCCGGCATCGGCATCCTCGAGCGGGCTGCCGGCATCTACACCGACTTCTTCCCCGACCCCACCTCACCGGAGTCCGTGGTGACCGCCGCGGCAGGTTTCGTGGCGTTCCTCTCGCTCACCAACATGCTCGGTCGTTTCGTGTGGTCGTCGGTCTCGGACCTCGTCGGACGGAAGAACATCTACCGCCTGTACCTCGGCGTCGGTGCACTTCTCTACCTCTACATCTCCCTGTTCACGAACACGAACAAGGTGCTCTTCCTCGTCAGCGCGATGGTCATCCTGTCCTTCTACGGCGCCGGCTTCGCCACGGCTCCTGCGTACCTGCGCGACCTGTTCGGCACCTACCAGGTGGGTGCGATCCACGGGCGACTGCTGACGGCATGGTCCGTGGCCGGTGTGCTGGGGCCACTGATCGTCAACGCGATCGCGGACATGGGGGACGAGGGCAGCACCGGGCGGTACGTCCCCGCCTTCGTCGTCATGATCGTGTTGCTGGTCGTCGGATTTGTCGCGAACGAACTGATCAAGCCTGTCGATCCGAAGTACTCGGAGCCGGATCCGGCAGCACAGGACCCGGGATCGGCCGCGACCGACGGAGAGTCGGCGGACACGAAAGAGGCGAAGGTATGAGCGAGGCGAAGAAGGGTGCACGTGTACCCGTCGTAGCGGTGTCGTGGCTGTGGGTCGGTGTGCCGTTCGTCTGGGGCGTGTACGAGCTGATACTCAAGGCCAAGAATTTGTTCGGTGGCTGACCGGAGCGTCGATCTCTGGCCGCGACCTCCTGTCCTTCCTCGACCGGTGGTCATGGACCAACGGTGGGAGCGGCTGGTGTTCCTGCACTGGCGTGTCGAGCCGCATATCGTGGCGCCGTTGCTGCCGCGCGGCATCGCACCGGACACCTATGACGGATTCACGTACGTGGGGCTGATCGGCTTCGAAATGGTCGGTGCCGGTCTCGGGTACGGCCGGCCGGTTCCGCACCTCGGTACGTTCGGGGAGATCAACGTCCGCCTGTACAGCCGCGACGGCGACGGTCGTCGAGGGGTGGTCTTCCGGTCACTGGACGCCACGCGCGCGGCCGTCGTCCTCGCCACCAACGCAGCCGGAGTGCGCTACCGGTGGTCGCACATCGACATCCTCGACAGCGGCGTCGACGACCCCGAGCGCACGGTGGGGTACCGCTCCCGTCGCCTCGCGCCGCCGCATCGGAACGCCACCACCGACTTCGTCGTGGCGCCGGGAACGCGCGACATGTCCGACGATCCGTTGTCCGTCTTCCTGACCGCCCGCTGGGGAATGCATACCTCCGTCGCAGGACGACCCGTCTTCGTTCCCAATACGCACCGACGGTGGCCTCTGCGCGACGCGACCCTGGTGCGATGCGACGACGATCTGATCGCCGCCGCCGGTCTCGGAGCGCTCGCGACTCGGCCACCCGACTCGGTGCTCTACTCCGACGGTGTCCGTACCCAGTTCGGACGGCCGTACCTCGCGACCCCGGTCAGACCAGGCCGTGCCGAGGTGGATGAGCGCCGGTGAGTGCGTAGCGGCCGACGTGCTGCGTCTTCCACCGCACCGGATCGTGCAGGGTATGGGTCCGAGCGTCGCGCCAGAGTCGATCCAGTCTCGATGACGCTGCGGCGCTGCGTGTCCCGCCTGCATCGAACACTGCCGCGGTGGCGTCGAGCGCGGCGCGGGTGGACGACACCTTCGCCGCGGCGGTCGCGACGGATGCTGCCGCCGCGGTGTCCGCGGTGAGGGTGTGTTCGGCGTCGTCGATGGCGCTTCCGGCCTCGCGCACCAAGGCTTCGGCGCTGCGCACCGCGATCTCGATGTCGCCGAACTGCTGGATCAGCAACGGATCCCGATCCGCTGAGTCGACACCGGCATCGACCGCGGGCCGCGCCAGGACGACGACGTCGCGCGCCGTGTCGACGGCGGCGCGAGCGATTCCCGCATCGATCGCGGCGTGCAGAAGTTGAGCTCTGGCGCCGTAGGTGGTGCTGGTGTCGAAAATTGCCGAGTACGGAACCACGGCGCCGTCCGGCACGACGACATCGGTCAGAGTCACCGTTCCGCTCGAGGTCGTGCGTTGACCGAGGCCGTCCCAGTCGTCGTCGATACGCACTCCGGGTGTGTCGGCGGGGATGTACGCCAACACCTTTCGGCGCTGGGACTGCGGGTCGGCGATATCGCCGACGACTCCGCGAACGACCAGCCACTGCGCGAACAGGGCCCCCGTCGAGTAGAACTTCCGGCCGTTGGCCACGTGAGTACCGTCCGGCGCAGGCTCGAAGGTGGTCCAGTCGATCGCGATCGACGGTGTCCCGCGTTCGCTCTGCGCATTGGCGAATCGTTTGCCCGCCGAGGCTTCCGCGAAGAACCTCCGCTGTTGGTCCTCCGATCCCTGCAGTCTCAGCGCCTCGAGGAAGGTCATGTGGCTCTGTGGGATCTGCGCGATGCTGGCATCACCTCGGGCCAGCGCCATGAACACCGACGCCAGCGTCCGCACGGACACGGGTGCGCCACCGAACTCGCGGGGAACGGTGATGCCCAGCAGCCCCGACGCGGACAGCAGGTCGAGCTCCGGCCCGGGAAGGCGGCGATCCCTGTCACGCTCGTCGGCGGACGGCGCGATCTTGGCACCCAGTGCGGTCGCCACGGCGAGTGCGGCGGCGTCGTCGAGAAGCGGTGGCACGGTCACCGGGGACTCGAGGCAGGCAGGAACGGTGTGTGTCCCGCCGCGCGGGCGGCCTGGCCGGCGGTGAAGAGGCCGCGACGTCGAAGCTGCGGGATGACTCCTTCGCCGAACCAGTACAGCTCCTCGAGGTGCGGGTATCCGGAGAAGACGAACTCGTCGATGCCGATGGCGGCGTACTCTGCGATGCGGTCGGCGACCTCGGTGTGGCTCCCGACCAGCGCGGTGCCGGCTCCGCCGCGGACCAGGCCGACACCCGCCCACAGGTTCGGTGCGATCTCGAGTGCCCGCGGGTCCTTCCACGATCCGGACCGACGACTCTCCTCGTGCAGGGCGAGCATCGCCCGTTGGCCCACCGATTCACTGCGCGCGAGATTGGACTGGGCCGTGGCCACCGCGTCCTCACCCAGCGCCTCGACCAGAGCACCTGCCTGGCGCCATGCCTCCTCGGATGTGTCCCGCGTGATGACGTGCAACCGGATGCCGAACCTCACGGTTCGTCCACGCTCGGCGGCGAGGCCGCGGATCCAGTCGATCTTCGTCGCGACGGCTGCCGTCGGCTCACCCCAGGTGAGATAGACGTCGGAATGGTCGGCCGCCACCGGCCCTGCTGCGGGTGACGATCCGCCGAAGTACAGCGGGGGAGTGGGATCGGGCAGGAACGGCAGGGATGCGTCCTCCACCTGAATGTGTTTGCCCGCGTGCGTGACCGACTCCCCGCGCCACAGGCCGCGCACGATCGAGAGGAACTCGTCGGTGCGCTCGTAGCGTTCGTCCTTGGACAGATGGTCGCCGTACTGGCGTTGTTCGTGGGCCTCCCCGCCGGTGACGACGTTGAGCAGCAGCCGGCCCGGTGCATGGTTGCTGAACGTCGCGGACATCTGCGCGGCGAGAGTGGGACTGATCAGACCGGGCCGGAACGCGATCAGGAAGGCGAGCTTCTCGGTCTCCCGTGCCAGCATGGCCGTCGTCAGCCACGCGTCTTCGCACCAGGCGCCGGCGGGGGTGAGAGCACCGGTGAAGCCGAACTCCTCGGCGGCCCGTCCGATGGACGACAGGTACCCGATGCTGGCGCGGCGGTCACCACCCGCGGTACCGACACGGGTTCCGTGCCCACCTCCGACGATCGAGCGACTGTCGCCGTAGGTCGGAAGGAACCAGTGCAGCGCCAGGGGAGACGCCCCGTCGATGGTGTCGGTCGGGTCGATCTTGTCGGTAGTCACTCGCGCCAGGCTAGGACGGTGTCCCGCCGTCGACCAGGGTTGGAATCGCAGCGATCGGAACGTCAGCTCCGTGCGACGAGGAGCGGAATCGCCATCTCCACGTCGGTCAACGATCCGTGATGACCGAGCAGAGCCGACTGGTTGGGCTCGGCGCCGCGGCGCACGAGGGCGCCGTCGCCGAGCGCGAGGGCGACGACGTCGCCGATGCACGACGACACGTCCGGCCCCACCGTGGGCCCGAACCATCCGCGGGCGACGGCGTCGTCGCGCTCGACGACGAGGTACTCGGGCCCGAGGGTCTCGCGCCACGCGTCGCGCACGGCATCGGCCGCTCCGGGGGTGGCGAACACGTGGCGAGCCCGCGGTTCACCGGCGATCATCCGGACGTCCGCGGACAGCGTCGGCGACGCGTCCACATCGACCGTGGAGCCGACCTGGACCATGCCGTGATCCGCGGTGACGATCAGGGCTGACTCGGGAGGCAGCTCGCCGAGAATGCCGGCGACGATCGAATCGACCTGGGACAGCTCGAACCTCCACGCTGCGGAATCCGGACCACGTACGTGACCGGTGAGATCGAGTTCCGACCAGTAGGAGTACACGAGCGAGCGGGTGCCGCGGCGAAGTGCGTGCGAGGTCTGCGCGACGAGGTCGCCTGCCGATACCGAGGACGCGAAGTCACCACCTCGCAGAACTGCGCGCGTCAGACCGGATTCACGCTGATACGACGGGGCGACACGCGTGACTGCGATCCCGTCCTCCGCGGCGCGTTCGAAGACCGTGGGGTGTGGCTGGAAGTCCTCGGGTGGCAAGGCGGACACCAGGTCGACCTTCGGCCCCTGTCCGTGCAAGCGCCAGTGCAACGGGTTCATCGGGCGGTCGAAACCGGGGACGGCCGTCAGATATCCGACCAGTCCGTGCTCGCCCGGTGCGCGGCCGGTGCCCAGCGACGCCAGGCTGGTCGACGTCGTGGACGGAAACGTCGCGGTCATCGACCGTGCCGGGAGCGACGACAGAACGGGCGCCGCCGCGGCGTGCCCGGACAGCTGATGCGCACCGAGTCCGTCGACGAGCAGGACACACACCCGCTGCGCGCCGGAGAGGTCCAGGCCGATCGTGTCCCGTGCCTTCGGGACACCGAGCGCTCCCAGCACGGACGGGAGGAGTTCGGACAGGCTGTCGACGCCGTAACGCGGGAGAACCACCACAGTCGAAGGCTATCGGGTGCGCTCAGTCGAACAGACTGTCACCGGTGCCGCCTGCCATGTCCGTCCCGAACAGGTCCAACTGCGACCCCGTCGACCGAGACGGGTCGTGGAGGTCCGCAGCCAGCCGGCGATGAGCGGCGGTGAGAAGGGCGGACGCGGTGCGCCAGACCCGGGCATCGAGCCCGGCAGACGCGGCCGTGCGGGGATCCTCGTCGTCCAGAGTCCGCTCCAGAGCCGCCGATTCCCGTCCACGAGCGATGTCGAGATACTGCACGACGATCGCCCTGTTGTGCCCGCACATCTCGAGTACCGCCTCGCAGGAAAGGTCCGGCCCCGACTCCCACACCGATTCGACGATGGCGCGCAACCCCTCCGGTACGACGGCGGTGTCGCGTTCCGTCGGCTCACCGAAGGCGTCCAGGTACGGCCGGGCGCCCAGACCGGCCACCAGATCACCGGCCGCGTCGACCATGAATTTCTCCATGACGGCCAACATGTCCACGACCTGCTGAGGAACGAACGGGACGACCGAGACGTCGATCGTGGCCAGCACACGGTCCTCGTCCAGAAGCACCTTGATGTGCGGCCACCGGCGGTTGGCGTCGTTGACGACGACGTGAGCCCGCGCCGCATCCGTCACGCCCGCTGCCAGAGGGGCGAGGATCTGCACGAACGGTGCTCCCGGGGACAGGCACAGGTAGAGCCAGGCCGGGCCCAGCCGGAACGGGTAGTCGCCGTCCTCGTCGGGTTCGGGGACGAAGCCCAACAGGTGGCGGAGTGTCTGCTCCACCAGGACCCGACGCTCGGATGCGTCCGCGGTGCGGACCGCGCGGAAGGTGTCGAACGGGCGGGCAGGGGCCGGCACCTCGGGCAGGGCGAGCAACGGGCCCGCAGAATCCCCGCCGACGTGCACGAACGCGGGGTGCGGCACACCCCACACCTCGTGAAGAATGCGGACCGCGACGTCCGCGAACAGGTCCGCATACCGACGCGACCGGTCGAGGAACCAGTTGACCGGCACGTCCTCGTCCACCGCGTCCGGACTGTCGGTCCCCGCCCGCGCAGGCTCGACGAAACCGGCGCCGATCAACAGATCACGACCGGCCTCGGTCCACGCGCGACGGGGAGCCAGGAACTCGTCGGACAGCACCTCGCACCGCAGGGTGTCGTCGTCCCAGCCGTAGAACTGGATGCACGGTGACACCGGCTCCGCTGCCGTGGGCGGGCACGACACGATCAACGAGTCATCCGCCGGCATCGCGTCGAGATGATCGGCGAGCATCGCGCGGAAATCTGCCCACGCAGCGCCGGTCGTCGCGTCCACACTGTCCACTCTGTCCATGTCGCCGACGCTAACCCGCCCCACCGACACGTTTGCGCGGACTAGGTGACGAGGTCCGCGTACTGCTCGTGCGTCTCGATGAAGTGATGCACGTACGAGCACGACGCGACGACCGTCGACCCGGCGGCACGCGTGTCGTCCAGGGCATGTCCGACCAGGATCGCGGCGAGCCCCCGACCACGGAACTTCGGGTCCGTGACCGTGTGGTCGAAGTCCCGGACGGTCGGTGAGCTCTGGCGGTACTCGGCGAATCCGGCGACCTCGTCGCCGATCAGAATCTCGAAGCGCTGTCGCTCGGGATGATGCTCGACGCGCGGGGTGTCCTTGTCCGAAGCCATGACATCGAAGTTACCGCGTCCCGCGGCGGCGTGTGTCGCTCGATCGACCGAGGTGCAGGGCCTCCAGCAGCCGGCGCTCGTAGGCCGCGAATTCCGGCGTGGTCGTCGTCTCGACCGGACGTGGCCGGGGGAGGTCGATGGTCAGGTCGGCGACCACCCGGGCGGGCCGAGGGGAGAGCACGACGACGCGATCGGACAGCAGAACGGCTTCGCGGATGTCGTGGGTGATCATCAGGACCGTCCACCGGTACTGCTGCCACACCTCCTGCAGCCAGTCCTGCATCGAGGTCCGGGTCAGGGAGTCGAGTGCGCCGAACGGCTCGTCCAGCAGGAGGACGTCGCGATCCTGCACGACCGTGCGCAGGAGGGCTGCGCGTTGGCGCATGCCGCCGGACAGTGCTGCAGGAGAGGAATCCTCGACGCCGTCGAGACCGAACACCGGGAACAGGGCTCGCGCGCGAGCCTCGGCGTCCGAACGGGAGACACCCTGGACTTCGAGGCCGAGTGTCGTGTTGCCCAGGATCGACCGCCACGGGAACAGCAGGTCCTTCTGTGGCATGTAGGCGCACCGCGGTGTGAGAACGGTTCCGCTGTCGGCTGGTTCGAGTCCGGCCAACAGTGCGAACAGTGTGCTCTTGCCGCAGCCGCTGGGACCGATGACGGAGACGAACTGTCCTTCGTCCACCGCCAGGTCGATCCCGTCGAGTACCGGAGTGCCCGGGTAGGACTTGATCACCGAGCGCAGATCGACCACCGGTGTCGTCATCGATCGACCGCCTTCGCCGTCAGGGCCCACGGAGCGACGAGGCGCTCCGCGACGTAGGTCAGCAGGAACAGGACGATGCTGCAGACCGCCGTCACCAGAACCGCGGCGAGTACCAGGTCGGTCCGGAAGGAGTTCTTCTGCTGGGCCATGTAGATCCCCAGACCCGATGTGGCTCCGACGTATTCGGAGAACACCGCACCGACCACGGCGTACGTGATGCCGATACGCAGAGCCGTGAAGAACCGGGGCAGTGCGGACGGTACGCGGACGTAGCGGAACTGTTGGCGACGGGAGGCGCCCATGCTGCGCAGCAGCGCATCGGATTCCTTGTCCGCCGAGGCGAACCCTTCGATCAGACCCAGAGTCATCGGGAAGAACGTCACCAGCGCGATGACGAGGAGCTTGGGCGCTATCCCGAATCCGAACCAGATGATCATCAGCGGTGCGATAGCGATGACGGGAAGGGTCTGCGAGACGACCAGGAGCGGCACGAGCGCACGCCGCAGCCAGGGGGAGAAGTCGACACACGTCGCGATGACCCAGGACACCGCCAGCGACACGGCGAAACCCAGAAGCGTGACCTGGATCGTCGACGCGGCATGACCGGCGATGACGTCGCGGTTCGCCCAGCCTTGCGACACCACGCGCGACGGTGACGGCAGGACCCGCGGGGAGATGCCGCTCACGACGACGTACACCTGCCAGAACGCGACGAGTCCGCCCGCGAGCAGCAGCGCCGGACCGAACCGCCGGAATCGCTCGGACGTCATGGCCGCTCGGTCAGCCCTGATCGAGATACTCGTTCGTGAAATACGTCGACCAGTCCGGTTCGCTGGTCACGGGCGACCCGTCCGGGCCCGCCAGGACTCCGGCGTCGAAGAGAAACTTGGAGTAACCCGTCCAGCGCTCGAGCGTCTGGGTTCCGACGCGCCCGTTCTCGTCCAGCATGTACTTGTCCGCCAACATCTTCTGGCTCTCGTACACCAGGTCCTCGTCGGTGAACGCTCCCGGATTCGCCGCGATCAGATCGCGTGCGCCGGCATCGGGATCGTCGGCAGCTTTCTGGTAGCCCTTCTGCAGGGCCTGCACGAACTTCCGTGCCTCGTCGGGGTGCTCGGCCATCCAGTCGTCACCGCCGTCGACGACGATGGCGTAGGAGTCGGGGAATCCGTAGTCGGTGTAGTCGAAGTACTTCATGGGGGTGCCGGCGTGTTCTGCTTCGAGACCCTCCCACGCGAAGTAGGACACGGTGAAGTCGGCGGTGCCGGAGTAGACGGCCTCGTAGGCGGACGTTCCGAGCACGACCGTCTCGAATTTTCCGGTGCCACCGTCGTTCCGGATGACCTGCTCGAGCGAGGCGCTCTCGCCGGCGTCGCCGAATCCGGCGTAGGTCCGACCGTCCAGGTTCCGCGGGCTGCCGATGTCGGGCCGGTCGGCGCGGACTCCGATCCCGGTGGCCCAGTGCTGCAACGGCGCCATGACGGAGGTGACCTTCGCCCCGGCGGCGCGAGCGTACGTCGCGGAGCTCTGGAAGCTGATCCCGAATTCTGCGTTGCCCGAGTCGATCAGCGTGTCCGGCGACGTCGAGTTGTACGGCAGGATCTCCACGTTCAGGCCCGCGTCGGCGAAGTACCCCTCCTGCTCGGCGACGAACAGGCCCGTGTGGTTGGTGTTGGGGGTCCAGTCGAGCGCGAAGCGAATGGTGTTCGCATCCGACGCGCCCGAGGACGCGCACGCGGTGAGCGACCCGGCGGCGACGACGGCGGCGACGAGAGCCGCGAGGCGCCTCACGCGGCGGGCCAGGGTGTCGTGTTCAGGGCCGTGTCCCAGAACAGCAGTTCGTAGCGCATCGCGATCGTGAACGCCGTGGTCATCCGCTGTCGTTCCGCATCCCCGGCGACCGCTGCTGCCTCGTCGACGAGTTCGCGGGCGCGGGCGGCGGACGTCTGGAAGTCCTCGGCGTCGTAGGTAGTCACCCACCGGGCGTAGGGATGACCGGGATCGGCATCGAGTACGGCGCGCGCCGATGCCGCCAGTCCGCGGCCCACCTCGGCGTAGATCCAGAAGCACGGCAGCGCGGCCGCCGCGCCGACGGCGTACGTGTCCGTCGCGGCGGTGGCCGTCAGGAACGAGACGTATCCCAGGCAGGCCTGACTGTGCTCGACGGGAACGTCCGAGGCGCCGCCCAGGGCGTCGTCGGCAAGAAGGCTGGTGTGCAGCGACTTCTCGACGACCGCCGCGGTCGCCGCGGACGTCGCCCAGAAAGCGCCCGCCTCGGGGTCCACCGCGCGGGAGGACAGGATGGCCAACGCCTTGGCGTACCCCTCGAGGTACAGGCCGTCCTGCTCGATGTACGTCCGGAACGAGGCAACCGGCAGCGTGCCGTCACCGAGTCGGGTCAGGAACTCCAGGTCGTCGATGCGGGCGCGGAGCCCGGCGGTGCGGTCCCAGAGGTGGTCGGTGAAGCGTGCGTGGTCGGCTGCATCCGCGGTGGAGGCAGCGTCGACCGCATGGTCGTACGGCGTCATGGCCGTGACATCCCTTCGTCAGAATTACCTGCATCAGGTTCTCGGGTGTCATCTCAGCCTCGCTACGCGAAGCACCCCGTGTCAGAACTCGCCGACCATAACACCGGCCTCCCCTCGGATAAGCAAAGGGAGGCCGGTAGTGGTGAGCGGGAGGGACTACTTCATGTCTTCGAGCTCCATGCCCTTCGTCTCCGGGATCTTCGCCTTGACGAAGAAGAACGAGACGGCGGCGAAAGCCGCGAACCCGCCGTAGACGATGGACAGTCCCACCATCTCGGTCAGGGACGGGAAGGTCAGGGAGATCACGAAGTTGGCCACCCAGTTGGCGGCCGTACCGATACCGAGTGCCATGGCGCGCATCCGGTTCGGGAACATCTCGCCGAGCAGGACCCACATGATCGGGCCCCAGGTCGACGCGAAGAAGATGACGAACAGGTTCGCTCCGATCAGGGCGACCACGCCCCAGGGGTCGGGAAGCGAGACGTCGTCGCCGCTTCCGATCTGCTGGGAGAACGCGACGGCAGCCATGAGCAGGCCGACGAACATACCGATGGAACCGGCCATCAACAGGTTGCGTCGACCGACCCGATCGACGAAGAGGATGGCGACGAACGTCATGGCCACGTTGATGATCGACGTGATGACGGAGGTCGTGAACGACTGGCTCTCGCTGAAGCCGACCGACTTCCACAGCGTGGTGGAGTAGTAGAAGATCGCGTTGATGCCGACGAACTGCTGCAGCACCGCCATGATGATGCCGACCCAGACCAGCGGCTGAAGACCGAACCGCGGCCCGCGGATGTCGGCGAACGAGGACTTCTGCTCCTTGCGCAGGGTCAGACGGATCTCGTGGATACGTTCGTTCGGGTGCTTCTCACCGGTGATGTTGGCGAGGATCTCGGCAGCTTCCTCGTCCAGATGCTTTCCGACGAGGTACCGGGGAGATTCCGGAATGAGCAGGGCGAGAACGCCGTACACGACGGCGGGGATGACACCGACGATGAACATCCACCGCCATGCCTCGAGGCCCAGCCACAGATCGTTCGACGCTCCGTCGGCGCGGTCCGCCAACACGGCGTCGGACAGCAGAGCCGCGAAGATACCGATGGTGATCGCCAGCTGCTGAAGCGATGCGAGGCTGCCTCGCATGCGTGCCGGGGAGATCTCCGCGATGTACGCCGGAGCGATCACCGACGCGATGCCGATGCCGAGTCCGCCGAGAACGCGCCACAGCATGAGGTCGGGGACGCTGAACGCCAGTCCCGATCCGACCGAGGAGATGATGAAGAGGGCCGAGCCCAGGAGCATCACCTTCTTGCGGCCCCACCTGTCGGCCAGGCCGCCGGCGAACCAGGCGCCCGCGGCGCATCCGAGAAGTGCGATGGCAACGGTGAAACCGGTGAGGAACTCGCCGAGAGCGAACTTGCCCTGGATCGAGTCCACGGCGCCGTTGATGACGGAACTGTCGAAACCGAAGAGAAAGCCGCCGACCGCCGCCGCGATGGTCACGCCGATGACTTTTGCCGTGTGATTGGCTGACGCCTGAGTGGTCATCCTTGTCGCCGCCTACATGTCGGCCACCGGCCACTGACGGTCGATGGCGAAGATAGTGAAGTCAGTTTCGGACACTACGCCCGGCCATTGCGCAGCGGAACTGAACCCGGGCGTTCGACCGTCGTCGGTTTGACCCCGGGTCCCGTGGTGAATCCCGTGCGCATGAAGAAGACTCTGCGGCGGCGTGGTGACGCGTCGGTGGCCGTCGCGTGGGAGCGGTACATGGACATCTCGCTGTGGCCGACGTGGGCGCCGCAGATCCTCGGTGTCGACGCGTCTACTCCTCGTCTCGCGGCAGGGACGACGGGCACCGTGCGTGGACCGCTGGGGATTCGGGTGTCGTTCGAGGTCTTGTCCGTGGACGAGGCCGCTCGGGTCTGGTCCTGGCGGGCATGGATAGGTGCCCGGAGCGCCGGACTGACCCTGGAGCACGGCGTCGACGAGGCTCGGACCGGCTCGCAGACCTGGCTGGTCGTGGACGGTCTGGCGCCGATCGTTCTCGCATACTCGCCGGCGGCCCTCTTCGCCCTCGGCCGACTCGTCTCGGCGTAGGTCGCGACGGGTAGCGTCGGCGACGTGCCTGACGCAGCCCGGACCAGCCTCGTGATCACGACGAGGGACGGTGACGTGCGTGGTCACGGCCGCGGTGACGTCGTCAGTTGGAAGGGCATTCCCTACGCGGCTCCGCCCGTCGGCCCGCTCCGATTCCGCGCGCCGCGACCGCCCGAGCCGTGGACCGGGATTCTCGACGGAGCGAGTTTCGGGGCGATGGCGCCCCAGGGGCGCGACGGTCCGGTGCCGATGGATCCGTCCATCCCCATCGACGAGGACTGCCTGACGCTCAACGTCTGGGCTCCCACGCCCGACGGGGTGCGCCGCCCGGTCATGGTGTGGCTCCACGGCGGGGCGTACGTCCTGGGTTCCTCGGCGCAGCGGATCTACAACGGCCGCAACCTCTCTCACCTCGGTGAAGTCGTCGTGGTGACCGTGAACTACCGCGTCGGGGCACTGGGGTGGCTGGATCTGTCGTCGTTCGGCACCGACGACGACATCTTCGAGACCAATATCGGTCTGCGCGATCAGATCTTCGCGTTGACCTGGGTGCGCGAGAACATCGACGCATTCGGTGGGGACTCCGCGAACGTCACGGTGTTCGGGGAGTCGTCGGGTGGCGCGTCGGTGACGACGCTCATGACATCTCCCGCAGCGAAGGGCCTCTTCCACAAGGCCATCGCGCAGAGTGCCCCGGCCACGTCGGTCTACGGACCCGAGCGAGCGCGCGTCGCCGCGGAGCGTTTCCTCGAATTGGTGGACCTGACGCCGGAGAGAGCAGGGGAGTTGCGGGCCATGCCGGTCCAGCAACTGGTCGACGCTGCCGAGAAGCTGGTGTACGAGGTGCCCGAGAAAGTACCGGGCACACTGGGGTTCGCGCCGGTCGTCGACGGTGACGTGGTGCCTCGCTACCCGGTCGCGGCATTCCAGAAGGGGTACGCGCACGACATTCCGTTGATCATCGGATCGAACCACGACGAGGCGTCGGTGTTCCGGATGATGAAGTCGCCGCTGATGCCGGTCACGTCCGACACCGTCAGCACCATGTTCGAGGCGATCGCGGTGGACCATCCGGACCTCTCGCCCGCCCGGATCGCCGAGATCCTGGCGGCGTACCCGGATCTCCCGAAGAGTGCGGGGGCACTGGCGTTGTCGCGAGACGCGGGTTTCCGCATGCCGAGCCTGTGGATCGCCGAGGCGCACTGCCGCACGTCACCGACATTCGTCTACCGGTTCGACCACGCCACTCCGGTACTGCGCGCGGCCCGGATCGGTGCGGGTCATGCCACCGAGTTGCCGTACGTCTTCGGCAACTTCGGCACCTTCGACCGCGATCCCACGTTCTGGCTCGGAGGGCGCAAAGCCGCGCAGCAGGTATCCCGGCGGATTCAGCGACGCTGGGTGGCGTTCGCGTGGCACGGGGTACCTGCTGCACTGGACGGCTCGAAGCACTGGGCGCCCTACGACGAACGACGTCGCACCCTGGTGATCGACGCGAGGGACACCCTGGTGGAGGACCCCGATGCAGAACTGCGCGAGATCTGGGGCGAGAAGGTCCTCGGCTTCAGCTGAGGTCGATCAGGCCTTGCTGTAGGTGAGGCAGTTCGCGGTGTCCGACGACTCGCCGGCGCCGATGCGGACCGCTGCCGCGCTGCACTCGAGGTTGTCGTTGAACGAGCAGTCGACGCGCTGGCACGCACCGACCTGGGTGGAGACGGTCTCGAGACCGCCCTTGGTGCTCAACGGAATGAACGTGCCGCAATCGGCCGTTCCGTTCGAGCCTCCGACATTGATGGCGAAGGCGTGGCATCCGTCGTGGTTGTACGAACAGGCGCTGACGCTGCAATCACTGACGCGGGGCATTTCGAGGGAAGTCATGGCAATGACGGTAATACTGAAAAAGCGTTCCCACCAGCAAGGTCAGGCTGACCTAGATATGGTCACCCTTTCTGCAACAATGATGTTTCCTATTCATTCGGGTAACGGAACGGTGACGAATCCGCCGGTGACGTAACGATCGGTATGTTCGTTCGGATGGACCGATCATGAGACGAACACTCCTCGCGACCCTGGCCGTCACCGCGCTGTTCGCGAGCGGGTGCTCCGACTCCGGACAGGGTTCCGCGGCGCCACCTCCTCCGCCCGCCACCACGACCTCGACGGCGGTGGCTCCGGCACCGGGTACGGAACCCGCGTCGACGGCCGCGCCGGAACCGTCGACCGCGTGTGTGGAGGATTCCGTCGTGGCGGCGGGCATCGAGTCGCTGCCACAGTTCTTCGGTAGCGGGTGGCGACTCGTCCGCCAGGGCGATCCCTGCGCGACGCTGTCGTGGGCGCTCGCGGCGCTCGACGGGGGCACGGGGTCGAGTCCATGGACCGTCTTGTTCTTCCACGACGACACCTATCTCGGTACCGCCACCGCGTTGCCGTACTCGTTCACCGACGTCGACTCGCAGACCGACGACACCGTCACCGTGTCGTACGGGTGGCTCCGGGAGGGAGAGTCAACCGCGGAGCAGTCCGGCGGACCCGGCCTCGTCCGCTACACCTGGAACGGATCGTCGGTGGTCATGCTGGACGACCTGCCGCAGGAGGTGGTGGACGGCAACAGGCAGACCCCTGCGGATCCGTGCCTGGACGACGACGTGATCGACGCGGCGATCGCCTCGCTGCCGACGTTCTCCGGCAGCGGGTGGACGCGCGCCGGTCAGGGCGATGCCTGCAGTGTGCTGGCGTGGGCGCTGGCCGTGCCCGACGGTGCGACCGGCTCCAGCCCCACGACGGTCCTGTTCTTCCACGACGGCGTGTATCTGGGAACGGCGACCGCCCGTCCGTACGCGTTCACCGCAATCGACCCGTATGCGCAGCTGGACGACACGGTGACGGTGTCGTACCGATGGCTCCGGGACGGAGAAGCGACCGCGGAGGTGTCCGGCGGACCGGCGCTGGTCCGTTATCGCTGGAACGGCTCGTCGGTGGACATGCTCGACTCCCTGCCTCCCGAGGTGACGAACGGCTGAGGTCCCACCGGTGGACTACCCGGCGGATCGGGTGCAGGATCACCGAAAGAATGCCGATGCGGAGGTGCCATTCATGACGATCGTGCGCGCTGCCCTGGTCCAGACCACCTGGACCGGCGACAAGGAATCGATGATCCAGGCCCACGAGGTCTACGCCCGCCAGGCAGCCGAGCAGGGTGCGAAAGTTCTCTGTTTCCAAGAACTCTTCTATGGTCCTTACTTCTGCCAGGTGCAGGACGCGTCGTTCTACGACTACGCCGAGTCCGTTCCCGGGCCCACGGTCGAGCGCTTCCAGGCCCTGGCGAAGGAACTCGGCATGGTCATGGTGCTGCCGGTGTACGAACAGGAGCAGCCCGGCGTCCTGTACAACACGGCGGCGGTGGTCGATGCGGACGGCACGTACCTGGGCAAGTACCGCAAGCACCACATTCCGAATCTGAACGGCTTCTGGGAGAAGTTCTACTTCCGCCCGGGCAATCTGGGCTGGCCCGTGTTCGACACCGCCGTCGGCAAGGTGGGGGTCTACATCTGTTACGACCGCCATTTTCCTGAGGGATGGCGCGCACTCGGACTGGCCGGAGCAGAGATCGTGTTCAATCCGTCCGCCACCTCGCGAGGGCTGTCGAACTACCTGTGGAAGCTCGAGCAACCGGCGTCGGCCGTGGCCAACGAGTACTACATCGGCGCGATCAACCGAGTGGGAGTCGAGGAGTTGGGCGACAACGACTTCTACGGCACCAGTTACTTCGTCGATCCCGAGGGAAAGTTCGTCGGAGAGGTCGCCTCGGACAGTGCGGCCGAGTTGATCGTCCGCGATCTGGACCTGTCGCTCATCAAGACCGTCCGCGATCGGTGGGCTTTCTACCGCGATCGCAGACCCGATGCCTACGGTCCCCTGGTGACACCGTGACGACGACCTTCGTCCACGGGGGCATCGTCGTCTCGCCGACGGGTTCGCAGCCTCTGGACGTCCTGATCGACGGTGAGACGATCGTCGCTGTGCTGCAACCGGGTTCGACGCTTCTGGGCGCGGACCTCGCATCGTCGAGCGACGTCGTCGTCGACGCGACCGGGAAGTACGTCATCCCCGGAGGGGTCGACGGCCACACCCACATGGAGATGCCGTTCGGAGGCACCTTCGCCTCCGACTCGTTCGAGACGGGGACGCGCGCTGCCGCGTGGGGCGGAACCACCACCATCGTCGACTTCGCCATCCAGAACCCCGGGATGCGTGTCCAGGACACCCTCGCTACGTGGCACGAGAAGGCCGCCGGTTCGTGCGCCATCGATTACGGATTCCACCAGATCATCGGAGACGTCGACAGCGACTCGTTGAAGGCCATGAGCGAGTTGGTCTCCGAAGGAGTCACCAGCTTCAAACTTTTCATGGCCTATCCCGGCGTCTTCTACTCGGACGACGGGAAGATCCTGCGGGCGATGCAGACTGCCGCCGAGACCGGCGCGCTGCTGATGATGCACGCGGAGAACGGCATCGCCATCGACGTCCTGGTCGAGCAGTCGATCGCACGCGGTGACACGGCGCCGTACTTCCACGGCACGTCCCGGCCGTGGCAGCTCGAGGAAGAAGCGACGCATCGCGCGATCATGCTGGCCGACGTGACGGGAGCACCGCTGTACGTCGTGCACGTGTCGGCGAAACAGGCGCTCGAGCAGATCGCGACGGCACGAGGCAAGGGGCAGAACGTCTTCGCCGAGACGTGTCCGCAGTATCTGTACCTCTCGCTCGAGGAGCAACTCGGTGCGCCGGGCTTCGAGGGCGCGAAGTGGGTGTGCTCGACACCGCTCCGGTCCCGTGCCGAAGGGCACCAGGACGAGCTGTGGCGGTACCTCCGCACAGGGGACGTCTCGACGGTCGGCACCGATCACTGTCCCTTCTGCATGAAGGATCAGAAGGAGATGGGTATCGGCGACTTCTCCAGGATCCCCAACGGAATCGGGTCGGTCGAGCATCGGATGGACCTGATGTACCAGGGTGTGGTGTCGGGGAAGATCACGCTCGAGAAGTGGGTCGAGGTGTGCTGCACGACGCCGGCACGCATGTTCGGGATGTACCCGCGCAAGGGCATCGTGTCGCCGGGTGCCGACGCGGATCTGGTGGTCTACGACCCGAACGGCCGCACCACCATCGGAGTCGAGACGCACCACATGAGAATGGACTATTCCGCCTACGAGGGCATGACCGTGGACGGCCATGTCGACACGGTGATCTCCCGTGGAACCGTCGTCGTCGACCGCGGCGAGTACCTTGGCCGCGCCGGGCACGGCCGTTTCGTTCGCCGCGACCTGTCCCAGAATCTGGTGTGAGGGATGGACTTCGGAGTAGTGCTGCAATGCACTCCACCCAGTTCGCGGGTGGTCGAACTCGCTCGTATCGCCGAGACGCACGGCTTCTCGCACGTGTGGACCTTCGATTCGCACCTGCTGTGGCAGGAGCCCTACGTCATCCACAGTCAGATTCTCGCGAGCACCCGCAAGGTGGTCGTCGGACCGATGGTGACCAACCCGTCGACGCGTGACGTCACGGTGACGGCGTCGACGTTCGCCACGCTCAACGAGATGTACGGCAACCGCACCGTGTGCGGGATCGGCCGAGGTGACTCCGCGGTGCGCACTCTGGGTGGGAAGCCCACCACCATCGCGCGGCTCGCCGAGTCGGTGGAGATCATCCGCGAACTGGGCAACGGGCGTTCCGCACATGTCGGCGACACCACCGTCCGATTCCCGTGGGCATCGCAGTCCGAACTGGAGGTGTGGGTCGCCGGATACGGCCCTCGCGCACTGGAACTGACGGGACGGGTCGCCGACGGGTTCATTCTCCAGCTCGCCGACCCCGACATCGTCGAGTGGACGGTGGCCACCGTGCGCGACGCCGCCGAGAAGGCGGGGCGCGACCCCGATGCGGTGACCATCTGCGTGGCCGCCCCCGCCTACGTCACGGACGGGTCCGCCGACGCGGCAGCTCACGCCCGCGAGCAGTGCCGGTGGTTCGGCGGCATGGTGGGAAACCACGTGGCCGACATCGTGACGCGGTACGGGGCGACGTCGGGAGTGCCTGCGGCACTGACGGACTACATCGCCGGCCGTCACGGATACGACTACAACCAGCACGGCCGCGCCGGGAACACACATGCGGACTTCGTGCCCGACGAGATCGTCGACCGCTTCTGCATCCTGGGCTCGCCCGAGCAGCATGTCGAACGCCTTCGGCAGCTCGAGTCGCTCGGTGTGGACCAGTTCGCGGTCTACCTCCAACACGATGCGAAGACCGCGACGCTGGATGCCTACGGCGAGTCGGTGCTGCCTGCCATGATGACGTCAGAGGTGGCGACGGAATCCGGAGTCGCTCGATAACGGAGGTAGTACATGACCGACCATGTCTTCTACTCGTGGTCCGCTCAGGCGGAGTTGAATCCGATCACGATCGCGGGTGCGTCGGGGTCGTACTTCTGGGACGACAAGGGCACGCGATACCTGGACTTCTCCTCGCAGCTGGTCAACGTCAACATCGGCCACCAGCACCCGGACGTCGTGGCCGCGATCGTCGCCCAGGCGCAGGTGTTGACCACGATCTCGCCGACCGTCGCCAACGACAAGCGCAGCGAACTCGCGCGGCTCATCGCCGAGCGCGCTCCGGGGGATCTGAACCGGGTCTTCTTCACGACGGGCGGTGCGGAGGCCGTCGAGCACGCCGTGCGTTTCGCGCGTCAGCACACCGGCCGGACCAAGATGCTGGCCGCCTACCGGTCGTATCACGGTGGCACCGGTGTCGCGATCGGCCTGACCGGGGAGCCGCGCCGGTGGGGAACCGAGCCGACGAACGTCGACGTCGTCCGCTTCTTCGGTCCGTACGCCTATCGCTCACCGTGGAATTCGGCGAGTCCCGAGGAGGAGACCGCGTCGGCTCTGGCCCACCTCGAGATGGTCATCCAGCTCGAGGGCGCGCAGAACATCGCCGGACTGATCCTGGAATCCGTGGTCGGAACCAACGGGGTACTCGTCCCGCCGCCCGGCTACCTCGCAGGGGTGCGCGAGCTGTGCACCCGCTACGGCATCGTCTACATCGCAGACGAGGTCATGGTGGGCTTCGGCCGCACCGGGCACTGGTTCGCATGCCAGGCGTGGGGCGTCGAACCCGATCTGATCACGTTCGCCAAAGGCGTCAACTCGGGATACGTGCCGCTGGGCGGCGTGATCATCTCCGAGGAGATCGCTCAGCGCTACGACCATCTGCCGTACCCGGGAGGTCTGACCTACAGCGGACACGTGCTGGCGTGCGCCGCGGGTATCGCGTCGATCGAGGTGTTCGAGCGTGACGACATCCTGGGGCACGTCCGCGCCGTCGGTGAGAACGTGCTCGGTCCAGGACTGACGAAGCTGGGGGAGAAGCATCCCAGCGTCGGAGAGGTACGCGGGATGGGCTATTTCTGGGCCGTCGAACTGGTGAAGAACCCGTCCACCCGCGAACCGCTGATCCCGTTCAATGCGTCCGGCGCCGACGCGGCTCCCATGGCCGACGTCGTCGCGGCAGCTAAATCTCGCGGACTGTGGCCTTTCGCTGCCGGCAACCGCCTGCAGATCGCCCCACCGCTCATCACCACCGAGGAGGACATCCGCCGCGGGTTGGACATCCTCGACGACGTGCTCGACGTCGCCGACGCGTACGTGGGCGGCTAGAGGACGGCCCCCGGGTTCAGGATTCCCGCAGGGTCGAGCGCGTGCTTGATCCTGCGGGTCAGGTCCATGACGTCCTCGCCCACCTGGGCGGGCAACCATGCCTTCTTCAGCCTGCCCACACCGTGCTCGCCGGTGATGGTGCCGCCCAACGAAATCGCGAGAGTCATGATCTCGCCGAATGCGAGATGAGCCCGTGCCTCCATGTCCGCGTCGTCCGGATCGAACACGATGAGAGGGTGCGTGTTCCCGTCGCCGGCGTGCGCGATCACGGCGACCACCACCTCTCGGGCGTCGGAGATCTTCGCGATTCCTTCGACGAGGTCCGCGAGCGCCGGAAGCGGTACCCCGACGTCCTCGAGGAGCAGGGACCCGGTGCGCTCCACGGCGGGAATTGCGAAACGTCGTGCGGCAGCGAAGGCTTCGCCCTCGTCGGGATCGTAGGTGACGAACACTTCGTCCGACCCGGCCGCTCTGCACGCGTCGGCCATCACTTCGGTTTCCTCGGTGCGGTGGGCGCCGGGGGAGTCCGACCGCGCGATGAGCATTGCGGCGGCCGAGCGGTCCAGACCCATCTTCATCGCGTCCTCGACGGCGTTGATCGCGGTGGAGTCCATGAACTCGAGCATCGCCGGACGCAGAGACCGCGTGATGGTGAGGATGGCGTCGGTGGCGTCGGACAGCTCCGTGAACGTGGCGACGACGGTGCTGGCGGGTGGTTGAGCGGGGATGAGCCGCAGTGTGACCTCGGTGATGACTCCCAGGACGCCCTCGCTGCCGACGAACAGTTTGGTCAACGACAGCCCTGCGGAGTCCTTGAGCCTCGGGCCCCCCAGGTTCACGACGGTGCCGTCGGCCAGCACTACTTCGAGTCCGAGGATGTAGTCGGTGGTCACGCCGTACTTCACACAGCAGAGGCCACCGGCGTTCGTGGCGGCGTTGCCGCCGATCGAACACATCTCGAACGACGACGGGTCGGGTGGGTACCACAGGCCGTGTTCGGCGGCGGCAGCCTTGACTTCGGCGTTCAGCAGCCCCGGCTGGACGACCGCCGTGCGGGTCACCGCGTCGACGGTGATGTCGCGCATCGCCTCGGTGCTGAGCACGATGCCGCCGTCGACTGCCGTCGCACCTCCGGACAGGCCGGACCCCGCACCGCGAGGGACGACGGGAACCGAGTGCTCGGTCGCCCACAGCATGACGGCGCGGACGTCGGCGGTGCTGGTGGCGCGCACGACTGCCAGAGGCGTCCCGGCATCGGGGTCGCGCGCCCAGTCCTGGCGATATCCGGCCATGATGTCGGGGTCGGTGACGACGGCGGACGCTCCCACCGCGTCCACCAGGGAACTCACGAGATCGTCGATGGTCTCCACCTCTTCCGGCCGTGCGTCGGTGCATCTTCGATCGACGCTACTCCGACGTCGTCGACGAGCAGTCCGGGATCACTCGAAGTTGTTCCTGCAGAACCGGATCCACGGCGGTGATGCCGGGACGAGACCGTTCCGACGCTATTCCCATCAGTCACATGAGCCACTCTGTTATCAGATCGTGCCCCGATGGGTGGTCACAAGGGGACTTCGGAGGATTAGCGTCCGCAGAACGGTGATCGACAGTTCGGCCGGCACCGAGGGGGCGAGAAGGAGGCACTCATGGCACTGTCACACAGCTCGAAGCCTGCATCGACGACGTCGAAGTCGGTCACGAAGAACACACCGTTCGACTGCGCGGCGGCGCTGTTCTCCTACGATTTCGTCGCCGCCGGAGTCGACTACGACACTCTCGAATCGCTCCACCGCGGGGAGGTCGTCGAATGGATCGCCGCCCTCCGACGATCCGGCCTCTTCACCGATCCGGAGATGGACGCCGTCGCCCGCGCGTGGACGGAGAACCCGGCGCTGCTCCTCGATGCGCTGCTTCGCGACGCCGACGAGATGACTGTTCGACGCTGTCGCCTCGCGTGGGCGTCGATGGACCGTCTGGCGCCTTTCCAGTTCTCCGGGCCGGCCTCCGGCCTTCCCTCCATGCCGATCGCCCACAGCGGGTGATCACACCACCTCGGTGATGTCGCCGTCCGTGACGTAGACCTGATCGTCGGTGAGAGTGCGGACTGTCCGACCCGCCGCCCGACATGACGCGGCCATGGCCCCGGCTGCGCCGTCGGGGTCGAGCGCATCCGACTCCCAGTGCGGAACCAGGATCTCCTCGATGACACCGAGGCCGTCCCACAGCACGTCCTCGCCCGTGGTCGGCCGAACCTCCTCCGGAGGATCCGCGTACTCGACACCACGCAGGGTCGGGCCCATCACACACGCGCCCGCGCTGTAGCCGCCGTACACGAGGGCGTCCCGCTCGAGAAGTCGAACCAGCGCCTCGTCGGCGCCGGACGACGCCATCCGCCGACGCAGGACGAACGTGTTCCCTCCCCGAACCCACACTGCCGGGAAGGCTTCGAGAACCTCTCCGCACGTGCTGGGCTCGAGCTCCCGGAGGTCGACCTCGACCGGGAGGAACCCGGCCGACCGCAGCAGTGTGAACTCACTGGTCACCGCCGACGCTCGCGCAGCAGCCGGCCAGGAATCCGCGGCATTGGCGATCACGGCGATGCGCCCGGGTCCGTCGGTGAGGGACAGGAACCGGTCGCGGTGGGCACCGAAGCGGTACGAGGCGAGGAACAGTCGCATCTTTCGAGACGGTACCCCTGCTGTACCAGCGGCCCTAGTGTGGAAAACATGACCACGAAGAAGATCATGGATTCCCCGCGACGCTTCGTCGCGGACGCCGCCCGCGCCGCAGCGGCACGCGCCGCGGATCTGAGGTGGGTGCCGAATCCCGGTTTCTTCGTACGGCATACACCGATCCCGCACGGTCAGGTGGTGTTGATCTCCGGGGGCGGTTCCGGACACGAACCCTTGCATGCCGGATTCGTCGGAGAGGGAATGCTGGCCGGCGCCTGCCCGGGGCTGATCTTCACCTCGCCCAACGCTCTGCAGATCCGTGCTGCGACGGCGGCCGTGAATGCGGGTGGTGGAGTTCTCCACATCGTCAAGAACTACACCGGTGACGTCGTGAACTTCTCCATCGCGGCGGACTTCGCCGCCGACGACGGCATCGATGTCGAGACGGTGATCGTGGCCGACGACGTCGCGACCGAATCCGACGACGGTCCCGGTCGACGAGGCACGGCGGCGACCATCGCCGTCGAGAAGGTCTGCGGTGCCGCCGCGGCGCGCGGTGACACGCTCGCGGAGGTGGCGAGATGGGGCCGTACCGTCGCCGAGAACTCGCGGAGCATGGCGGCGGCTTTCCGGGCCTGCACCGTACCGGGTGCGGATGGTCCGTCCTTCGAGCTCGGCGACGACGAGGTCGAGATCGGCGTCGGTATCCACGGAGAGCGTGGGACGGGCCGCGTGTCCACGCCGTCGGCGAGCGAACTGGCGGCGACCCTGATCGATCCCGTCATGGACTCTCTCGGAGTCGCGGACGGCGCGGAGGTCATCGTGATCGTCAACGGGCTCGGCGCCACACACCCGCTCGAACTCGACGTGTTGTTCGGCGATGCGGCGGACTACCTGCAGAGCAAGGGGATACGCGTCCGACGTGCACTGGTGGGGACGTTCGTCACCGCCTACGACATGGCGGGAGCATCCATCACGGTCGTCGTGTGCACCGAGGAGATGCTGGAGCTGTGGGACGCACCGACCGCCGCCCCGGGGTGGCCCAACTCGCCCGCCGGTGACTTCGCGGGCATGCCGGATGCAGCCGAAGACGTCGCCGCCCTGGACTACTCGGACGACACGCCTCCGGAGGCCCACGTCACCGCGTGGGCGTCGGCGTTCACCGGGCGGGTACTCGACCGGATCGACGAGCTCACCGAACTCGACCGCAGGGCCGGCGACGGCGACTTCGGGGCCAACATGCGCGCCGCTCTCGACGCGGTCGCGATCAGCGACACGGATTCACCGTCAGCGGTCTTCCGACGCATCGCCGACGGCTTCCTGGGAAGTGCCGGCGGCACGTCGGGCGCGCTGTTCGGTGTGTGGTTCCACCAGTTCGACGTTGCTCTGTCCACCGCGGGTGTCACGACCGACGCCCTCGCCGACGCTGCTCGCGACGGAATGCGCGCCATCGTCGATCTCGGCGGCGCAGCGCCCGGTGACAAGACGATGATCGACGCCATCGAGCCGGCTGCCCGTGCGTTGGACTCGGCTCGCGGGCGCAGTCCGGCGGAGGCCCTGCGTCTCGCGGCCGATGCTGCACGTGAGGGAGCGGAGTCGACAGCCGACCTGGTGGGACGCCGCGGACGCGCCAGCTACATCGGTGACGCAGCTCGCGGTGTCACGGACCCGGGTGCACTCGTCGTCGCGTGGTTGTTCGAGGACGGCGCATCCTGCTTCGAGCAGTGACGGCAGAGCGCCTAGTTCTCGTGCGCCAACGCCTCGCGCACCACCCGAGCGACCTCGTCGAGTTCGTGCGGCCGTCGGGTGAGTAGTTGGGCGGCGAATCTGAGCTTGTCGCCGTTCCACCGCGGCACCACGTGCATGTGATGGTGGAACACCGTCTGCATCGCTGCCCGGCCGTCGTTGACCAGGAGGTTGACGCCGTCCGCGCCGATCGACGACCGGCGCAGGGCCCCCGCGATCCGTCGTCCGGCGGAGAACACGGCGTCGGCGGACGGTGCGTCGAGATCGGCGAGGCCGGACGAATGGATACGGGGAACCACCAGTGTGTGGCCGCGGGCGAGAGGCCTGATGTCGAGGAACGCCACGACTGCGTCGTCCTCGTACACCCGAGCGGCCGGAGAAAGCCCGGCGACGATGTCGCAGAACACGCAGTCGGTCATCGCGTCGTCTCCGTGACGGCAGCGACCAGCGCCGGCAACGAGTCGGCGGCACTCGCGCGCCACACGTGATGGGCCATGTCCGACACCGCCGTCTCCTCCGGATTGACCTCGACGACGACGGCGCCCGCACTGCGGGCCTGAGCCGGCAGGCCAGCGAACGGGTAGACCACGCCCGAGGTGCCGACGACAAGCACCACCTCCGCGGCCTCCACGGACGCCGCCACCGCAGCCCACTCCGCCTCGGGCAGTGGCTCACCGAACCACACGACGCCCGGACGCACCGGACTCCCGCAGACGGCGCAGGACGGCGGCGGTATGCGCTCCTCGCCGTCGGCGACGTCGTCGAGAGGATCGAGATACGGCGCCTCGCAGATCGAACACCGCACGGCGGCAAGGGTTCCGTGAACGTGAGCGAGCACGGTGGAACCCGCCCTCTCGTGCAGGTCGTCGACGTTCTGCGTCGCGATGTCCACGCGGGTTCCGGGCGGTGCGTCGAGCTGCCACCGTGCCAGGGCGCGGTGGCCCGCATTCGGCTCCGCCGCAGCGACCAGCTGCGCGCGCCGGCGGTACCAGGCCCACACCAGATCGGGATCCCTGGTGAACGCGTCCGGACTGGCGAGTTCCTCCGGGTCGTAGCGCGCCCACAACCCCGTCTGCGCGTCGCGGAACGTCGGCACGCCGGACTGCGCGGACATACCCGCACCCGTCAGAACGGTGATGGTGGTGGCATCGCGGACGGCGTCCAGTACCGCGGTGGGTACGGACGACGCGGATGATTCGGTGGTCATGGTCCGAGTGTGCCAAGTCGCACCGACAGGGGCAGTCCGTTATGACCTCGGACTCACATTCGACCGCGACGCATCCGATGTCTGTGTCGTGCGTTACCTTGCGGTGAGGCCCACCCGGCCGACATCAGGATCCTTCGTGGGAGCGAACAGCGTCACGACGTGGTCGAACTCGGCATCGAACAGCTCGACGGCACCGTCCTGCGTACCCGGACGTGCCGCATTCACAGGAAGTGCATCGCTGGTGGAAAATTCTCGAGAAGCAGGGCCGCTCGTGGGCGTCGTGCGCGAGACGAACGAGGGGGAGCGCCGGGTGGCGCTCGTTCCGAAGGTCGTCTCCGCACTCACGGCCAAGGGCGTACGCGTGGTGGTGGAAGCAGGTGCCGGGCTCGGCGCGCTCATCCCCGATCAGCTGTACGTCGATGCGGGCGCGAGCATCGGTGACCCGTACAGCGCGGACATCGTGGCGAAGGTGGCGCCGCCGTCGTCTGCGGAGGTGCGCAAGCTGCGTCGCGGATCGACGCTCGTCGGCTTCCTCGCGCCGCGCAATGCGGACACGATCATTCCCGAGTTGACGGCTGCGGGCGTGCAGGCGTTTGCGGTGGAAGCGATTCCGCGTATCTCCCGTGCACAGGTGATGGATGCGTTGTCCTCGCAGGCCAACGTCGCCGGCTACAAGGCTGTGTTGCTCGCGGCGTCGGAGTCGACGCGGTTCTTCCCGATGCTGACCACCGCGGCGGGCACGGTGAAGCCGGCGACGGTGCTGGTGCTCGGTGTGGGTGTGGCGGGGTTGCAGGCGTTGGCGACGGCGAAGCGTCTCGGTGGCCGCGCCACCGGGTACGACGTGCGTCCCGAGGTGGCGGATCAGGTGCGCTCGGTCGGTGCGCAGTGGCTGGATCTGGGGATCGACGCTGCCGGTGAGGGCGGGTATGCCCGTGAGCTCACCGAGGACGAGCGTGCGCAGCAGCAGGCGGCGCTGGAGAAGGCGATCTCGACGTTCGACGTCGTCATCACCACCGCCCTGGTGCCGGGGCGTCCGGCGCCGAAGCTGGTCACCGCCGCGGCGGCTGCCGGGATGAAGCCGGGCAGTGTCGTCGTCGACCTCGCGGGGGAGACCGGTGGCAACTGCGAGCTGACCGAGCCGGGTCGCACGGTGGTGAAGAACGACGTCATCATCGCCTCGCCGCTGAATCTGCCGGCGACGATGCCCGAGCACGCGAGTGAGCTCTACTCCAAGAACATCTCGGCGCTGATCGAGTTGATGCTCGACGAGAACGGTGCGTTCGCGCCCGACTTCTCCGACGAGGTCCTCGCGAAGTCGTGCGTGACGCGCACGGCCGATACGACCGTGAAGGCGGATGCCTGATGTACACGTCCCTGCTCGCGAACATCGCGATCCTGGTGTTGGCCGGCTTCGTCGGTTTCGCCGTCATCTCGAAGGTCCCGAACACGCTGCACACGCCGCTGATGTCGGGCACCAACGCCATCCACGGCATCGTCGTGCTCGGCGCCCTCATCGTCTTGGGCAGGCTGCCCGAGGACGCGCCGTGGGGCGTGCGGATCATCGCGTTCGTCGCGTTGATCTTCGGCACGCTCAACGTGGTCGGTGGGTTCCTGGTGACCGACCGCATGCTCGGCATGTTCAAGGGCAAGAAGGCGCCTGCTGCTGTGGAGAAGGGTGCTGATTCCTGATGAACAATCTCGTCAACATCCTCTACATCGTGGCGTTCGCCATGTTCATCTACGGCCTGATGGGTCTGACCGGTCCGAAGACGGCGGTGCGTGGCAACTGGATCGCCGCTGTCGGTATGGGTATCGCTGTGGTGGCGACTCTGATCGAGGTCCGCGACACCGCGGCGATCAACTGGATTCTCATCGCCGCGGGTCTGGCGATCGGTGTCCTGCTGGGTGTCCCGCCGGCCAAGCGCACGAAGATGACGGCGATGCCGCAGCTGGTGGCGTTGTTCAACGGTGTGGGCGGCGGCACGGTCGCGTTGATCGCGTGGTCGGAGTTCATCGAGACCGACGGTTTCTCGGCGTTCAAGCACGGTGAAGAGCCGACGGTGCACATCGTCATCGGGTCACTGTTCGCGGCGGTCATCGGGTCGGTGTCGTTCTGGGGTTCGCTGGTGGCGTTCCTGAAGCTGCAGGAGTTGCTGAACAAGAAGGTGGAGAAGGCGTTCGTGAAGAACGCGCGCATCTTCCAGCTCACCAACATCGTGCTGCTGCTTCTCGCGGTCGCGGTGTCGATTTACATCGGTCTGCGCGCCACCCCGGGCGAGGGCACCTCGCAGTGGTGGATCGTGCTGGTGCTCGTCGCGGCGGCGCTGATGGGCCTGTTCGTGGTGTTCCCGATCGGCGGCGCGGACATGCCGGTGGTGATCTCACTGCTCAATGCGTTGACGGGTCTGTCGGCTGCGGCGGCGGGGTTGGCGCTGAACAACACGGCGATGATCGTGGCGGGCATGATCGTCGGCGCGTCCGGCACCATCCTGACCAACCTGATGGCGACGGCGATGAACCGGTCGATCCCGGCGATCGTGTTCGGGTCGTTCGGTGGAGGCGGCGGCGCCGCGGTGGGTGGCCCCGACGATGCCGGCGGCACGGTGAAGTCCACCTCGGCGGCGGATGCGGCGATCCAGATGGCGTACGCCTCGCAGGTGATCGTGGTGCCCGGGTACGGTCTCGCGGTCGCGCAGGCTCAGCACGCGGTCAAGGACATGGCGTCGATCCTCGAGAGCAAGGGTGTCGAGGTGAAATACGCGATCCATCCGGTGGCCGGGCGCATGCCGGGTCACATGAACGTGTTGCTCGCAGAGGCAGACGTCGAGTACGAGGCGATGAAGGAGATGGACGACATCAACGGGGAGTTCTCCCGCACCGATGTCACCCTCGTCATCGGCGCGAACGACGTCACCAACCCGGCGGCGCGCAACGATCCGAGTTCGCCGATCCACGGAATGCCGATCCTGAACGTGGACGAGTCGCGGTCGGTGATCGTGCTCAAGCGGTCGATGAGCTCCGGGTACGCCGGTATCGACAATCCGCTCTTCACGGCGGACCGCACGTCGATGCTCTTCGGGGATGCCAAGAAGTCGGTCAACGCCGTCATCGAGGAACTCAAAGCCCTCTGACGGCTACCCGCCCACACCGCCCTGGTGTTCCGACGTCGCTCAGTCGCGTCGGAGCATCAGGGCTGCTGTGTCGAGAGGGTTCTTCCGCTCACGGGCGGCGGCGAGCGGTGAATGAGCCATGACAACCCCGGCCACGCCCCACCACAGGCCGACCACCATGAGCGACCCCACGATTCCGATGACGGTCGACCCCGCGGTGACGAACGCGGCCAGGGCCACCGCGGCGACGAGTGCGGCGCCGAGGCCGAGTACGGCGGGTCGCACAGCGCCCGGTACCACCAGTGCGGCGGAGGCGATCACCGCTGCGGCCGCCACGAGTCGGCCGTCGGGAAGTGCCGACGTCGGGATGTGATCGACCAGCCACGTCCGTCCGGCGGCCGCGGTGAGCGTGGCGCCGAGGGACAGGGTGAGGACGGCACCGATGCCGTACGGCAGTTTCCGCACGACTGCGACCACCGCCAACGCCGCGAGCAGCACCAGCACGGTGGTGACGTCGATGACGTCCAGGAGGGTGCTCGACGGTCCGTAGAGGGCTTCGAGCGTCGCCGACGCCGGCGTGTACCGAACACCGACGAACGGCACCACTGCGTACAGGATCACGAGAGCGGCCAGGCAGGCTCCCGCCAGTGCCCACCACCGCGGGGTCACGCGTCGAACCGCCAGGACGATCTGTTGCGTATCGGTACTCACGGCTCCCCATGATGGCGCACGAGGCTGGCAGATTCCTGTGACCCGGCGCAGTGGTTCCGGTGCGGCGCGTCAGCCTGCGAGAACCGTGTCGACTCCCGTGAGGATCCGATCGACGTCCGGAAGGTGATGTCGCTCGAGGCGCGCCGGTGGGTACGGAACGTGGAAGCCGGTGACCCGTTGGACAGGTGCCTCGAGGGAGTAGAAGCATTCCTGCGACACCTGCGCGGAGATCTCGGCGGCGACACCCAGGTATCCGGTGTCCTCCTGCACGACCACCAGGCGACCCGTCCGACGCACCGACGCGCACACCGTGTCGGTGTCCAGCGGCGACAACGACCGGAGGTCGATCACCTCGAGGCTGTGGCCCTCCTGCGCGGCGACGTCGGCGGCCTTGAGGGCCGTCTGCACCATCGATCCGTAGGCCACCACCGTCGCGTCGGTGCCGGTGCGGCACACGCGAGCGGCGCTCAGAGGCAGATCGGGCGCATCGGTCGCCCACTCGCCCTTGTCCCAGTACCGGCGCTTGGGCTCGAGGAACACGACCGGATCCTCCGAGTGCACGGCCTGCTGGATCATCCAGTAGGCATCGTGAGGCGTGCTCGGGCTGACCACCCGCAAGCCGGCCGTATGGGCGAAATACGCCTCGGGCGACTCGGAGTGATGTTCCACCGCTCCGATGCCGCCGCCGAAAGGAATGCGGATGACCATCGGAGCGCCGACGAGTCCGGCAGTGCGATACCGGATCTTGGCCACCTGGGACACGATCTGGTCGAAGGCGGGGTAGACGAACCCGTCGAACTGGATCTCCACGACGGGGCGGTAGCCACGGAGCGCCATCCCGAACGCGGTGCCCACCATGCCGGACTCGGCGAGAGGCATGTCGAGTACGCGCTGGTCGCCGAAGTCTTTCTGCAGTCTGTCGGTCACGCGGAACACACCGCCGAGCTTGCCGATGTCGAGGCCCATCAGCACGACCTTGTCGTCGGCCTCGAGGCATGCACGCAGACCTGCGTTGATCGCACCACCGAGGGTGCCCTTGACGTGGAGATCGGACGACGCGGTGGTCGCGCCGGCGCGGGAGAGGGTTCCGGTGGTCATCGCAGTGTCTCCTTCTGGCGGTCCACCACAGCGTGTGGTTCGGCGTAGACGTGGTCGAGCAGGGTGGACGACTCCGGATCGACGGCGGAGATCGTGGCGGAGCGCAGCCGGGCGGCGACGTCGTCCGCGGTCGCCGCGATGTCCTCGCGCACGGACGGTGTCAGGGCGCCCTCGCGGGTGAGCAGTCTGTCGAGGCGGTCCAACGGATCGCGCGCCGCCCACACGTCGCGCTCGGCGTCCGCGCGGTACCGCGTCGGATCGTCGGACGTGGTGTGCGGGCCCATGCGGTAGGTCATCGCCTCGATGAACGTGGGGCCACCGCCGGTGCGGGCTCGGTGCGCGGCGGCGCGCGTCACCGCGAGGACGGCGAGGGCGTCGTTGCCGTCGACACGCAGGGCGGGCATGCCGAAGCCGGCGGCACGGGACGCGAGCGGGAGCGGGCTCTGGAGCGCGACGGGCTCGCTGATGGCCCAGTGGTTGTTCTGGCAGAAGAACACGACTCCGGCTCCGAACGACACCGAGAACGACAGCGCCTCCGAGATGTCGCCTTCGCTGGTAGCGCCGTCGCCGAAGTAGGCGACAGTGGCGATCTCGGCACCGTCGAGCCGCGCTGCCATGGCGTAGCCGGTGGCGTGCAACCCCTGCGCGCCGACGATGATCGCCGGGTTGGTGATGTTGTACTCGTCGGGGTCCCATCCGGAGTGCGCAGTACCGCGCCACAGTGCGGTGAGCTTCTCCACCGGCACGCCTCGGCAGTACGCCACCGCGTGCTCTCGGTAGCTCGTGAAGATGTAGTCGTCGGCGGTGACGGCGTGGGCGGAGCCCACCTGGGCTGCTTCCTGACCCAGCAGCGGTGCCCACAGTCCCAGTTCGCCTTGACGCTGCAGCGCGGTCGCCTCGGTGTCGATGCGGCGCGCGACCACCATGTCGCGGTACATGTCGAGCATGTGGGCGGCGTCGACGTCGGCGACGAGTCGCCAGTGCTCGGGGTCGTGCACTCGTCGGCCGTCGGGCTGGACGAGTTGCACGGGATGCGCGATGCGATCGCCCCGCGGTGATGTGTCCGATCGGGTCATGGTCTTCCTCTCCGCCGGTGCGCGGACCTCGTCGTGAGAGGAGGGCGCACAGTGTGGACGAGCCGTGTGTGGCTCACCTCACAGCATGCTCGCCTGACCGCATTGCGCAAGTGACACCTGCGAGAGTGAGCAACTCGCTCGGTGGATGCCTCACCGACACGCACAGAACGAGCAGGATGGGCGTCGGGTGACGGTGTCGGACGGTCATGCGTAGCGGTTCCCGGCCGGTTGGCCTCGCGGAGGACGGGGAACAGCAGAGCATGTCCTCTCCGGCTCCGCTCTGGGTGTTCGCCGATCAACTCGGGCCCCACGTCCACTCGTCCGAGGAGATGGTGGACCGCGACGTCGTCATCATCGAGTCCGCACGCGCGTTGGGACGTCGACGGGGTCATCGGCAGAAGGCCCATCTGTTGCTCAGTGGTATGCGGCACCTCGCCGAGGAGCTCGGCGACCGCGCCACGTACATCCGTGCCGACACCTATCGCGAGGGCCTCGCCCGCGTCGGGCGCCCGGTCGTCGTCCACGAACCGACGTCGCGGCGTGCGGAGGCCTTCGTCCGTCGTCTGGCCGACGAGGGCCTGGTCGAGGAGATCGCGCCGACTCCGACATTCGCCCTGTCCCGTGCGGACTTCGCCGACTGGGCGGGCGGCAAGAAGTCGTTCCTGATGGAGAACTTCTACCGAGAGCAGCGTCGCCGGTTCGACATCCTGATGGACGGCGAGAATCCGGTGAGCGGCACCTGGAACCTCGATGCGGAGAACAGGGAGAAGCCGCCGAAGAAGCGGACGACCCTCGGTGTTCCCGAGCCGTGGTGGCCCGAGGAGGACGACATCGACGCCGGCGTGCGCAAGGATCTCGACGCCATGGACGTCGACTGGTCCGGGGAGGACGGACCGCGTCTCTTCGCCGTCACCACAGCCGAGGCGGCGTCGGCGCTGGAGACCTTCGTGGCCACCCGTCTCGCCACGTTCGGTCCCTACGAGGACGCGGTGATGGCCGCGGACTGGTCCATGTCGCACTCTTTGCTGTCGGTGCCGTTCAACCTCGGTGTGCTGCACCCGTTGGACGCGGCGCGCGCCGCCGAGCAGGCCTACCGGGACGGGACGGCACCGCTGGCGAGCGTCGAGGGGTTCGTACGCCAGATCCTCGGGTGGCGCGAGTACGTGTGGCACCTCTACTGGCATCTGGGCGAGGACTACATGCGCACGAACGCGCTCGACGCCGACACCCCGCTGCCCGGATGGTTCCAGACCCTCGACGCGGAGGAGGTCACCGCGGCGTGCCTGTCCGACGCCCTCGCCGGCGTGCACGATCGCGGGTGGGTGCACCACATCCCGCGCCTGATGATCCTGGGAAACCATGCGCTGCAACGTGGGTACGACCCGCGGGCGCTCACCCGGTGGTTCACCGAACACTTCGTCGACGGGTACGAGTGGGTGATGCCCGTCAACGTCTTCGGCATGAGTCAGCACGCCGACGGGGGAGTGATCGCGACCAAGCCGTACACGTCCGGCGGCGCGTACATCGACCGGATGACCGATCACTGCAAGGGCTGCGCGTTCGATCCGAAGAAGCGGGTGGGCGAGGACGCATGCCCGTTCACGGCGGGGTACTGGGCCTTCACGCACAAGCACCGCGAGCGGTTGGCGAAGAACATGCGCACGCGTCGCGCGGTCAGTTCGATGGACCGGCTCGGCGACATCGACGAGATCGTGGAACAGGAACGCACACGGACCCACTTCTGAACTCGAGGTCGACCTCGAGTTCGTGGACCCTGCGGGCCCGCCGCCGACCCCGCATGCCTACTATCTGAATGATGCGGGTCACAGACAAGGTCGCCATCGTCACGGGAGGTGGCGCCGGAATCGGTGCCGCCCTCTCCACTGCTCTGGTCGAGGCCGGGAACTCGGTCCTGGTCGCCGATCTCGATGCCGCGGCCGCCGATGCGGTCGCCGCGCGACTGGGGGAGCGGTGCATCGCCGTCGGCGGCGATGTCGCCGACGACGCGGTGATCGCCCTGATGATCGAGCGGGTCGAGGAGGCGTTCGGGCCCCTCGACATCTACATCGCCAATGCCGGGACGACGGCAGGGATGGGGCTCGACAGCACCGACGCCGCCTGGGACACCGCGCTGTCGGTCAACGTGCTCGCCCATGTGCGCGCTGCGCGCGTGGTGATCCCGCGGTGGATCGAGCGCGGGACGCACGGCTACTTCCTGTCCACCGCGTCCGCGGCGGGGCTGCTCACCCAGATCGGATCGGCCACCTACTCGGTGTCCAAGCACGCGGCCGTCGGCTTCGCCGAATGGCTGTCGGTCACCTACGGCGACAAAGGTATCGCGGTGAGCTGCCTGTGCCCGATGGGCGTCAACACGGCACTCCTGAACTCGGGCTTCGACAGTGACGCCGAGGGTGCCTCGGTGGCGGCGTCCGCCGTGACCGGCGCCGGCACCGTCCTCGAACCGGAGGACGTCGCTCGCATCGTCCTCGAGGCGATGGAGACCGAGAAGTTCCTCGTTCTCCCGCACCCCGAGGTGCTCACGTTCTACTCGCACAAGAGTGCCGACTACGACCGGTGGATCGCCGGGATGCGTCGGTACCGGACCTCTCTCGAGACGGCCGCACGGCCAGGACAGGATCGCTGACATGGATTTCGCGTACTCGGATCGGTGCAAGGACTACCAGCAGCGCCTGCTGGCGTTCATGGACGAGAAGGTCTATCCGGCGGAGGCGGTCTACGCCCAGCAGATCCTGGAATCGGGTGATCCGCACTTCCAGCCGCCGATCCTCGAAGAACTCAAGGCCGACGCGAAGTCTCGCGGCCTGTGGAACCTCTTCCACCCGGATCCCGCCTACGGCCCCGGTCTGACCAACGCCGAGTACGCGCCTCTCGCGGAGATCATGGGCCGCAGCCCCGCGATCGCGCCCGAGGCCTGCAACTGCGCCGCGCCGGACACCGGCAACATGGAGGTGTTCACCCGCTTCGGCACGGACGAGCACAAGGAGAAGTGGCTCGCCCCGTTGCTCGAGGGCACCATCCGCTCGGCCTTCGCCATGACGGAGCCCGATGTCGCCAGCTCCGACGCGACGAACATCGCGATGTCCATGGTGGCCGACGGCGAGGACTGGATCCTGAACGGCCGCAAGTGGTGGACATCCAATGCCCTGCACCAGAACTGCAAGGTGCTGATCGTCATGGGTAAGACGGCGCCCGAGGCGTCGACGTACGAGCAGCAGTCGATGATGGTCGTCCCGCTCGACACTCCCGGCGTCACCGTCCTGCGCGGTCTGCCGGTGTTCGGCTACCAGGACCGCGAGGGTCACGCCGAGGTCCTGTTCGAGAACGTCCGCGTCCCCGGCAAGGACGTGCTCGCCGGACCGGGTGCCGGCTTCATGATCGGCCAGGCACGACTGGGCCCCGGCCGCATCCACCACTGCATGCGTGCGATCGGAATGGCCGAGCGCGCACTGGAACTCATGTGTGACCGTGCGTCGTCACGCGTGGCGTTCGGCAAGCCGATCGCGGCGCAGGCGAACATCCAGGACTGGATCGCCGAAGCCCGCATCGACATCGAGATGGCGCGCCTCCTCACGCTCAAGGCCGCCTGGATGATGGACGAGTTCAGCAACAAGGAAGCGCGCGTGGAGATCGCGGCCATCAAGGTAGCCGCACCCGCGATGGCCCTGAAGATCGTCGACCGCGCCATCCAGGTCCACGGCGGCGGCGGTGTCTCCGACGACTTCCCGCTCGCCAGCATGTACGCCCACCTGCGGACGCTGCGTCTCGCCGACGGTCCGGACGAGGTGCACAAGCGGACCATCGCGCGCACCGAACTCGCGCCGTACCGCAAGGTCGACAAGTGAGCACCGGAACCACACCGGGCCTCGACGACGGTGCGGTGACGGCCTGGATGGAAAGCCTCGACATCGGGGCCTCGGGGCCACTGACCTTCGAGCGCATCGGCAACGGGCAGTCCAACCTGACGTTCGCCGTCGGCGATGCTGCCGGTGGTCGGTGGGTGCTGCGGCGTCCGCCGCTGGGCACGCTGCTGGCGTCGGCGCACGACGTCGCTCGCGAGTACCGCATCCTGTCGGCCTTGCAGCAGACCGCCGTTCCGGTGCCGACGACGATCGCGCTGACCGACGATCCAGCGGTCACCGATGCGCCCCTGGTCCTGATGAGTCATGTGGACGGGTTGGTGATCGACAGCCCGACCGTCGCGGAGACGCTGTCGCAGGCACGTCGTCGGACAATCGGTGAGGCCATGCCCGCCACGCTCGGCAAGATCCACGCGGTCGATCTCGACAGCACCGGCCTCACCGATCTGGCGAGTCACAAGCCCTACGCTGCACGGCAATTGAAGCGATGGTCGTCGCAGTGGGCGCAGTCGAAGACGCGGGACGTCCCGGACATCGAACGCCTGGCCACCGCGCTCGCGAATTCGGCTCCGGAGCAGACCGAGGTCTCGCTGGTGCACGGCGACTTCCATCTGAGCAACATCATCACCAGCGGAGTCGGTGAGAGCAGCGTGGACGACGCGATCGTCGCGGTGGTCGACTGGGAACTGTGCACGCTCGGTGATCCTCTGGCGGATGTCGGTGCGTTGCTGGCCTATTGGTCGCAGTCGGACGACGGCGCGGCGGGTCTGTTCATGTCCTCGACTCTCCCCGGGTTCCCGTCGCGCGACGATCTGGTGGAGATCTACGCACGGACCACGGGGCGCGACGTGTCGTCCGTGGGGTACTGGCACACGTTGGCGCTGTGGAAGCTGTCGATCATCGCCGAGGGCGTCATGCGTCGAGCCATCGAGGACGAGCGCAACCGGGCACGTGACGGCTCGCCGACCACGGACCTGGTCGACGGCATCATCGCACGGGCGGTGTCGACGGCGGAGTCGGCCGGGATCCTCTGATACTCATCGGCGTGCGCGCCAGACCGATGCGGACGACGAGTCCGAGAACGAGGGCCCAGAACGCCGATCCGATCCCGGCGATGCCGACGCCCGACGCTGCCACCACGAAGGTGATGGCAGCAGGGAGGCGTTCGGCCTCGTCGCCGAGTGCTGCAGCGAGCGACGCCGCCAGCGTGGCCAGCAAGGCCAGTCCGGCAACGGTTTCGACGATGCCGGCCGGGGCCATCGCGACGAGGGTGGCCAGTGCTGCGGACGCGACCGCCAGGACGAGATAGGACGCGCCGGCGGACACCGCCGCGATCCATCGACGATCCTTGTCCGGGTGGGCGTCCGGCGCGGCCGCCAAGGCGGCACTGATCGCCGCGAGGTTGACTGCGTGCACACCGGCCGGCGCCGTGACGGCCGTACCGAGGCCCGTGACGGTCATCGCCGCTCGCCACGGCACGGTGTATCCGAACGAGGCCATGACAGCCGTGCCCGGGATGTTCTGCGACGCCATCGTCACGATGTAGAGCGGCAGAGCGATGCCGACGAGCGCCTGCCACGTCCAGGTGGGTGCGACGAGGTCGAGGCTCGGCAGCAATGATCGGGCGTCCACCGCGCTGCCGTTCGTGATCAACGAGATCCCGATGACGACAGCGGCCACGGCGAATGCCGCCGGGACCGCCCACCGCGGTGACAGGCGCAGGAAGACGATCCACGTGAGCACGACGGGCGCGACCGCTGCAGGATTGTCCGCCAGGGCGCGCACGGGCTCGACGCACAGCGGCAGGATGACGCCGGCCAGCATCGCCTGCGCCAGCGGTACGGGGATGGACGCGATGACGCGTCCGAGGCCGGACCACACGCCGGTCAGCACGATGGCGAGGCCGACGGTGACGAATGCACCCACGGCTGCGGGCCACCCGCCGACGACCGCGCCCGTGCCCGCCAGCAGGGCGGCACCGGGTGTCGACCACGCGAGCGTGATCGGAATGCGGTAGCGCAGTGCGAGACCGGTGATCCCCAGCGCCATCACCAGAGACATGGCGAAGAGCCCGGACGCGGCCTGCGCCTCGCTGGCACCCACGGATCGGAGGCCGGTGAGGACGACCGCGAAGGAACTGGTGAACCCGACGAGCGCGGTGACCACCCCCGCGCCGATCGGGACCGCGAGGGACACCCGCCCCGGCTCGGTCACCGCCCGAGCGCCTCGACGACCGTGCGGATCTCGGCGGGGACCGGTACCGGGCGCCGGGTCACCGCGTCGACGTACACGTGCACGAACCGGCCCACGGCCGCCGGAGTGAGACCGTCGTCGTCGACACGGAAGATGCTCAGCGAGTACACGATCGAGGTGTTCCCGAGCCGCTCGACGGCGATACCCACCTGCAGGTCGTCGGGAAAGCTCAGCTGGCTGAGGAATGTGCAGGAGGTTTCGGCCACCACACCGATCGCCGGAAGGGCGCGGATGTCGAGGCCGGTGCTCTTCATGAGCCACCCGTTCACCGCGGTGTCGAAGTACGAGTAATAAGTGACGTTGTTGACGTGCCCGTAGTGGTCGTTGTCCTCCCAGCGGGTGGCCACGGGCCACAGGACGGGACAGTCGGCTGCAGACGGAACGGCGCTCTCGCTCATGGGGTGAGGATTCCATCCCCGTGCGCCTTTCGCGTATCCCAGGGTGCGCAAAAGGCGCGCGCGTCATGGCCACGGTAGTAAGTTGGACGGGACCAGTCCGTACCGCTCGCGCAGACAATCCGGGAGTACACGCCGTGGTGATGCCCGTCCACCTTCGCGACAGTGCCGTGCCCAAGCACGAGCAGCTCCGCACGATCCTGCTGCACCGGTGCACCAAGGAACTCCAGCCCGGCGACCTGATGCCCAGCGAGCGGCGCCTGATGGAGGACTACGGCGTCAGCCGGATCACCGTGCGCGAGGCCATCGGTCAGCTGGTCAACGAAGGCCACGTCGTCCGGGTACGCGGCAAGGGGACGTTCGTCGCCAGCCGCCCGGTCCAGTCCCGCCTCCATCTGGCGTCGTTCTCCGAGGAGATGCGCGCCCAGGGGCTCGAACCGACGACCGTCGTTCTGTTCGCTCGCCTCGAGGACCCGTCCGCCGCGACGGCGCGGGCGCTCAACCTGTCCGACGGTGGCAAGGCGTATCACATCAAACGGCTCCGGCTGGCGGACGGCGAACCGGTCAGCGTCGACGACGGCTGGTTCGACCCGACCGTGCTGCCCGGGCTCGTCGACCTCGATCTCAGCAGGTCGATCTACGACGCCATGTCCTCGCACTACGACGTCACGATCGACCGGGCCGAACAGACGGTCAGCGCCATGGCTGCCGACAACGACACGGCCACGCTCCTCGGCACGAAGCGCGGCGCGCCGGTGCTGTACTTCGACCGTGTCTCCTTCGGCGGCGAGCGTCCGGTCGAGCACACCGAGAGCTGGTACCGCTGCGACAGATATCAACTCACGATGGAGGTCCAGGGCGGTCGGCGGCCGCAGCGTCGCTGACAGCCCTCGTAGACTCGGGGGGACCGCTCACCCTCTGCAGACCGGAAGGTCCCCCGTGCCCAGTTCCAAGTCGTTGACAGGCCGCACCATCGTCGTGACGGGAGCGAGCGACGGAATCGGCAAGATCGCCGCGAGGACGCTGGCCGGGCGTGGCGCCGACGTGCTGATCGTGGGGCGGTCACCGGAGAAGACTGCCGCTGCAGCGTCCGAGATCGGCGGCCGGTCGTTCGTCGCCGACTTCGCCTCGTTCGACGACGTGCGGCGGGTCGCGGAGGAGATCTCGAACTCCGTCGACCACATCGACGTCCTGCTGAACAACGCGGGCGGAACGTTCGATCCGAAGAATCGCACCGCCGAGGGCCACGAACCGAACGTCCAGATCAATCACCTGTCGCCGTTCCTGCTCACCCACCTGCTCCTCGACCGTCTGGGCGGGAGCGCGGGCAGCCGCATCGTCAACACGTCGTCCGTGGGGAACCTCGGCGGTCGGATCGACTTGCGGGACATCGCGTTCGACGCGTCGTCGCCCGCCGAGTTCCGCGCGTACTGCACCAGCAAACTGATGAACATCGGCTTCACCTACGGCGCCACGGCGCGCTGGGCCGATCGGAACATCACCTCTGTCGCCGTGCATCCCGGCGCTGTGCGCAGCAACTTCGGCCACGACAATGTGCTGTTCCGGCTCATCTACCGCACTCCGCTCAAGTACGCGGTGTCCATCAGCGCCGAGTCCGGTGCCGAGCCATTGGTGGCGCTGGCCGCCGACCGTCCCGACGCCGAGATCTCGGGAATCTACTACAGCCGCAACAGCGCTCGCGGCCGCGTCAACGGGCAGATCGACAAGCCGGGAATCGTCGACGGCCTGTGGACGGAGTCCGAAAAGCTGGTCGGCCTCGCCTGAGTGCCTGAGCGCCTGAGCGCCGTTCAGAGGGCGTACAGCGTGTCGCCCACCGCGACCGACTCGCCGACGGACGACGTGACGATCGAGTCCGCCGGCGAGTCCATCAGCACGACGGGGCACACGTCGTCGTAGCCGGCGGCGGCGACCGCCGCCGGGTCGTAACGCACCACGACGTCGCCGGCAGTCACGGTGTCCTTCTCTGCCGCAACCAGTTCGAATCCGACGCCCTTCATCTTGACGGTGTCGATACCGACGTGCACCAGGACGCCGCGCTTGTCCGCTGTCATGACCACGAACGCGTGCGGGTGCAGTTTGAGTATGCGGCCGGACACGGGGGAGTGGACGTCGATCATCCCGGTCGCCGGAGCGGGTCTGACGGCGACGCCGGCCCCGACCATCTGGGACGAGAACACCGGATCCGGTACGTCGGCGAGTGAGATGACGGTGCCCGCGAGCGGGCTGCCCACGGCAGTGTCGGTCACAGGATGTCGTCGATGTCCTCGGCGAGGTTGTCGGCCTCGGGTCCGACGATCACCTGCACGGCCGTGCCCTTGTGGAACACGCCATGGGCGCCCGCGGCTTTGAGAGCCGCCTCGTTCACCAACGACCCGTCCTTGACCTCGGTGCGGAGTCTGGTGATGCACGCTTCGATCTCCACGATGTTGCCGGCTCCTCCGAGCCCGGCGACGATGGCCTCCGCCTTGGACATGCAGTGCTCCTTCGGTGAGATGTTCGGGTGGGCGTGCTCACATTCAGCGTTTGACATCAGGCTTCCACCTGGTCAAACTACAACTGGTTATGACCGGACAGTACCCGTGACGGAACCGGTCCACAACATTCGACGAGAAGAAGGTTGCCATGGCCGGCAAAACTGCCTCCGAATCACCGACAGCAACTCCCCCGCAGAAGGATTCCCGCGCCCTCGCAGGGCTGCAGCGCTTCGGTCGCAGCCTCATGCTGCCCATCGCAGTGCTTCCCGCAGCCGGCATCCTGCTCCGAATCGGTCAGCCCGACCTCCTCGGTCGCTTCGCACCACTCGAGACCACGGCCTCCGTGATCTCGGCGGCCGGCCAGGCGGTCTTCACCTGGTTGCCCCTCATCTTCGCAGTCGGCATCGCGATCGGCTGGGCGAAGAAGGCGGACGGCTCCACGGCCCTGGCCGCAGTCGTCGGATACATGGTGGTGGACGGCGTGTTCACGGCCATGTCCCCGGTCGTGCTCGACGGTGAGGTGGACGCGAACGGCGACCCCGCCGTCATCGACTACGGCGTGCTCGCCGGCATCGTCATCGGTCTGCTGTCCGCCATGTTGTGGCAACGCTTCTACCGTCAGAAGCTGCCCGACTACCTCGGATTCTTCAGCGGTCGGCGCCTCGTTCCCATTCTCACCGCCGTCACGGGTCTCGTTGTCGCCGTGATCATGTCGTTCATCTACCCGCTGTTCTACAGCGCGCTGAACTGGGTGGGCAACACAGTCGCCGACCATTCGGTGGTCGGCAGCGGTATCTACGGATTCGCCAACCGGATGCTCATCCCCACCGGTCTGCACCACATCCTCAACTCGGTCGTCTGGTTCCTGGTGGGCGACTACACCGACGCGAGCGGCCAGATCGTCCGAGGCGACCTGAACCGCTTCTTCGCCGGGGATCCCAGCGCCGGAGTCTTCATGACCGGCTTCTTCCCCATCATGATGTTCGCGCTCCCTGCCGCGGCGTTCGCGATCTACCGCAACGCCAAGCCGTCGCAGAAGAAGCTCGTCGGCGGCATCATGCTCTCCACCGGTCTCACCGCGTTCGTCACCGGCATCACCGAACCGCTCGAGTACTCGTTCATGTTCGTCGCCTGGCCGTTGTACATCGTGCACGCGGTGCTCACGGGAACGTCGATGGCGCTGACCAACGCCCTCGGTATCCATGACGGCTTCTTCTTCTCCGCGGGCGGTATCGACTACCTGCTCAACTACGGAATCGCCACCAAGGCATGGCTTCTGATCCCGATCGGCCTCGTCTACGCGGTCATCTACTACGTCCTCTTCAGCTTCGTCATCAAGAAGTGGAACCTGCGCACACCCGGCCGGGAGGACGACGTCACCCTGGACGACACCGCCACGGCCCCCACCGCCAAGCCCGTCGCCGACGGCACCCCCGACGCGCCGACCGGTACCGACACCGCGTGATCCGGCATCTGCGCGGCCGGGTCGTGACGGTCGATGCCGTCCTCGACGACGGCATCGTGGAACTGGACGGCGAGCGCATCTCCTGGGTGGGCGACGCCGCGGCCCGCCCCGATCTGTCCGTGCCGCGGTCGAAGTCGACGATCCTGCCGGGCATGGTCGACCTCCATTGCCACGGCGGCGGTGGAGCGAGCTTTCCCGATGCGACCGGCGCTACCGTCGGCGCGGCAGTAGCGCATCATCGTCGCAGCGGAACGACGACGATGCTCGCGTCCCTGGTGTCCGCGCCCGCCGAGGTGTTGGTACGCCAGGCCTCGATGCTGGCGCAGGTGTGGCGCGAGGGCGAGATCGCGGGAATCCACCTCGAGGGACCGTTCCTTGCTGTGAGCCGCTGTGGTGCACAGGATCCCGCGTCGATCGTTCCCGGCGACCCCGAGCTGTTCGACGCGGTGGTGGACGCTGGCGGTGGAGCGGTGCGGTCGATGACCGCGGCGCCGGAGACTGCGAACATGTCAGCGCTCGCCCGGGCGATGGAGCGGGCGGACGTGCGCCTCGGCGTCGGTCATACCGAGGCGGATGCGGCCACCGTGCGGTCGACGATCTCGTCGTTCGGCGCGCCGGTCAGCGCGACGCACTTGTTCAACGGCATGCCGCCGCTTCACCATCGTGCGCCCGGCCCGGTCGCCGCGTGCCTGGCCGCGGCGGCGCGCGGGGAGATGGTCGTCGAATTGATCGGCGACGGCGTGCATCTCGACGCGGACACCGTGTCGATGGTGGTCGACCTGGTCGGTCCGGACGCCGTCGTTTTCGTGTCCGACGCGATGGCGGCCGCGGGTATGGACGACGGTGCGTATCGCCTGGGGGCACTGGACGTGACGGTGGCCGGCGGGGTCGCGAGGTTGTCCGAGGGCGGCGCGATCGCCGGCGGGACGTCGACCGTGCTGGACATCGTTCGCCGCGCCGTGGCGGAGTCGGGTATCGACCTGGTGTCCGCGGTGAGAATGGGATCGACGACACCCGCAGCGTTCCTGGGGCTCGGAGACAGCGTCGGACGGCTCGCCGCCGGGTGGCGCGCCGACGTGCTGGTCACCGACGGTCAGCTGATCCCCACCGATGTCTACCGAGCAGGTCATCTCGAAGGAGGCGAGCCGAATGGAGATCGTCATCCGTGACGACGCGGATGCGGTGCACCGGACCGTGGCGGACATTCTCGACCGACGGGTACGCGGCGGTCCCGCGGTTCTGGGTCTCGCCACGGGGTCCACGCCGTTGGGCACCTATCGCGAACTGGGACGGCGATGCCGCGAGGAGGGATTGTCGTTCGCGCAGTGCCGCGCCTTCCTCCTCGACGAGTACGTCGGTCTGCCGGCGGAGCATCCGCAGTCCTACCGGTCGGTGATCCGGGACGAGTTCGTCGCCGAGGTGGACATCGATCCGGAATCGATCGACGGTCCGGACGGCGAAGCGTCGGACATCGCCGCCGAGGCCGCACGGTACGACGCCGCCATCGCAGCGGCGGGGGGTGTCGACGTCCAGCTGTTGGGCATCGGGACCGACGGGCACATCGGATTCAACGAGCCGGGCTCGTCCCTGGTCTCGCGCACGCGCGTCAAGACGCTCACCGAGCAGACCCGACAGGACAACGCACGGTTCTTCTCGTCGCCGGCCGAGGTACCGCATCACGTGATGACGCAGGGTCTGGGCACGATCCTCCAGGCCCGCCACCTGGTACTGATCGCGTTGGGCGAGGGTAAGGCGTCCGCGCTCGCCGATGCGGTGGAAGGTCCGCTGGCCGCGTTCTGTCCGGCTTCGGTGGTACAGATGCACGCCCACGTCACGGTCGTCGTGGACGAGGGCGCGGCGTCCGGGCTCAGGCTCGGTGACTACTACCGGTACGCATTGTCGGAGAAGCCCACATGGCAGCACTTCTGATCGGAGTGGGCGCCGCCTCCTAGAGTGAGCGCATGACCGTCGATACCCTGCGTGAACGTCTCCGCGGAAGCACAGTTCTGATCACCGGCGCCAGCTCGGGGCTGGGTGTCGAGTTCGCTCGCCGCTTCGCCACCTACGGGTGCGATCTGGTTCTCGTCGCCCGGCGGTTGGACCGGCTCGAGAAGCTGGCGTCGGAACTGTCGACGCGGCATGCGATCACCGCGACGCCGGTGGCTGCCGATCTGGCGGTTCCCGGTGCCGGGTCTGCTTTGAAGGCATCGCTCAGCCATCAGGGCATCACGGTGCATTCCTTGATCAACAACGCGGGCTTCGGCACACACCAGCCGTTCGTCGACGAGGACCCGGTGACGCTGAGCAACGAGATCGCAGTCAATGTCGGTGCAGTCGTCGATCTCTCGCGGGCGTTCCTGCCCGAGATGCTCCAGCACGGGTCCGGTGTGCTGCTGACTCTGGCGAGCACCGCCGCGTACCAGCCGCTCCCCGGGATGGCGGTCTACGCCGCGACCAAGGCGTTCGTCCTGAGCTTCACCGAAGCGCTGGCCGTGGAGACGCGTGGTACCGGCGTCACGGTCATGGCCGTCTCGCCCGGTCCGACGGAGACGGAGTTCTTCGAGGTTGTCGGCGGGGACGACGCGGCCTTCGGTGCCATGCAGACGGCGACCCAGGTCATCGACACCACGTTCGCGGCTCTCGAATCGAAGCGTCCTCCGGCGTCCGTGGTGTCGGGTGTGAGCAACAAATTGCAGTCCGCCGGCGTGCGGTTGCTTCCTCGCTGGGCAGCGCTGGAAGTGACCGCCCGCATGTTCTCGAAGTGAGGGTCAGCGGCGGGAGAATTCGGACGCGCGCTGGATCTGCTCGCTGCGCAGTGTCACGCCCGTGTAGAGCGTGAACTGAGCGGCAGCCTGGAGGGCAACCACTTCCGCCCCGGTGACGACGGGTTTTCCTGCTGCTCGCGCCGCGACGATCAACGGAGTCTCGCTCGGCACCGCGACGACGTCCATCACCCCGCGTGCCGACGCGATCTGCTCCGTCGAGAACGGGAGGGAGTCCGCGTCGGGTCCGCCGGACATTCCGACGGGAGTGACGTTCACCAGCAGGTCGGCCTCGACCTCGTCGGCTGACCTGGCCCATCGATAGCCATAGCTGTCCGCGAGCGCCGGACCCGTCGTCTCGTTGCGGGCGACGACGGTGCCGTCGGTGTATCCCGAGTCGCGCAGTGCCGCGACGACGGCCTTGGCCATGCCGCCGCTGCCGGTGACGGCCACCGACCAGGACGTGTCGAACGTCGAGCGGGCCACGAGGTCGACGACGGCCTGGTAGTCGGTGTTGTACGCGTGCAGGACACCGTCCTCGTTGACGATGGTGTTGACCGAGTCGATGGCGGACGCGGAATCGTGCATCACGTCGATGTGCTCGATGCAGGCTTCCTTGAACGGCATGGACACACCGCACCCGCGGATGCCGAGCGCGCGGATGCCCGCGACGGCCGCCGGGAGGTCGGTGGTGGTGAAGGCCTTGTAGACGAAGTTCAGGTCGAGCTCGTCGTACAGGTAGTTGTGGAAACGGGTCCCGATGTTGCTGGGCCGCCCGGACAACGACATGCAGAGTTGGGTGTCTTTGGTGAACACGCGCGACATGAACGGAAGCTTACGGATCTAGGAACAGGATTCCGAGACCGTCGCCAACACGTCCCTGTCCGCCGTGGTGATCGGCAGGCCGTATCGCACCGCGACGGTGAGGAAGCGGCCCGCGTAGAAGCAGTGGTAGGCGCCGTTGGGCGGCATCCACTCCGACGGAGTCTTGTCGCTCTTGGACTGGTTCTCCGGCCCCGACACCGCCATCAGGTTGTAGGTGATGTCGTTGGCGAAGCGGATGCGCTGCTCGATCGGCCACTGCCACGCGCCCATGTCCCAGGCGGCGGCCAACGGGTAGGTGTGGTCGATCTGCACCGCGCCGGCGTCCTGCTTGGTGAAAGGGAGCACCGAGCCGGTGAACGGGTCGTTCAACGACCCTGCGACGACGACGCAGTCGTTCGTGCCAGGACGGAACTGGATATCGGTGAGGGCGATCTGCAGCACGTTGTCGCGGGTTCCGCACCCGTCGTGACCACCGGGGCCGTCGTAGTCGTCCGTCCACGCCGGGCCGAAGACGCAGCCGTCGCCCTGCTTGCAGCTGCGTTCGTAGCCGGGGACGTCCGGCCGGGAATCGACCACCGCCGTCTGCGCGAGGAGCGACTCGATCTGCGATGTCGGCGGACTCCCCGGCGCGGGGATCGGTGCGCCCAGCAGTGTCGAGCATCCGGCGGTCAGAACCAGAACGACCACGGCGGCGAGAGCGAATCCGTAGCGACGGATCGGCCCGGTCGTGGAAGTGGTCACGGGAACCGAGTATGCCGGGTGGGTCCGACACGAACGGCACCTCCGTGCACAGGCCGCTCGATGATTGGATGGGGCCATGCTGCACGGCCTCTGGACACCCGGTTCGGGTCTCATGCTGTGGGAAGACGACGTGGCTGCCGGCGGGTCGGACGAGGCGGGCGAGCTTCCCCCGTACCTCGCGAAGATCGTCTCCCGGCGGATGCGGCACCGGGCGAACGTCACGCTGCCCTCGCCCGGCGGTCACACCGTCGTGTCGATGCCGGCCGTGGCGCTGGCCCCGGTCGACGCCGCGGAGGCGTTGTTGAGGGTGCCCACCGACCACCGCGGCATCTCCGGTGATCTCCGCTATCTCGCAGTACTCGCGGCGGGAGTGGAGCGGTGGGTCCGGGCCGGGCGCGTCGTGCCGAGGCAGACGCGTGAGGACTCGCAGTGGTGGACGCGGTGGACGCTCGTCGGCGGTGAGCCGCAACGTGCGTGGCGCGCCGAACTGGCGGCCGCGATGCCCCCGGTGCAGTCGGCGGAGGGCGGGGCGCGCGCGGTCCTCGACGACATCCTCACCGAGATCACCGACCCTGTCGTGCGGCGGGTCATCGGACGCCCCGACGTCGAGCACCCCCTGTTGGTGTCACTGGTGGAGGAGGAGCCGTACGAGGACGGATCGGCCAGATCCGAGGCAGCACTGGAACAATGGCGTGCCAGTCTCCGCAGCGACGAACCCGATCTCCTCCTCCGCCTGACGGAGCCGGAGGACGACGGGGAGGAGAACCCGCTGTGGCCCCTCGAGGTCCTCCTCCGCGCGGAGGGTGAAGCTCCGAGACACGTGGTGCTGCACCGCGGTTCGGGTGCGGTGGAGGGCGGGATCCGCGACGCGGAGTCGTTCCGGGTCGCGGTGGCCAAGCTCGGCGAGGCGATGGCAGCCTACGAGCCGCTCCGCGGAATGGACACCGATCCCGGCTCGCTCGACATGCTGCTCCCGACCGAGGCTGTCACCGACTTCGTCCTGCACGGCGTCGAGAAGCTGCGCGCGGCCTCGGTGGGGGTGCTGTTGCCGCGGGCGTGGAGCGCCCTCGACGCGTCGTTGCGTCTGAAGGTCGACACACCGCCGTCTCCCACGGCGGAGAATCGGGCCGTCGGCCTCGACGAGATCGTCGCGTACGACTGGCAACTCGCGATCGGGGACATGGTGCTGACCCCGGAGGAGATGGCACGCCTGTCGTCCTCCAAGGGTGATCTGGTCCGGTTGCGCGGCAAGTGGGTCCAGGCCGACGGTGCCGTACTCGGTCGTGCCATCGAGTACGTGAAGAAGCAGAACCGGGATCGGTCGTTACCGCTGGCAGCAGTTCTCGGTCAGCTCTCGGCCGAGGTGCCACCGCCCCTGCCCGTCGAGGAGATCGTCGCCACCGGCTGGGCCGAGAAGCTCCTCGACCCGGACAGGCGGCCGGAGCCGGTGGAGGTGCCCGCGTCCGTCGACGCCACGTTGCGGCCCTATCAGCAGCGTGGGGTCGAATGGCTGGCTTTCATGAGCTCCGCCGGACTGGGCGCCGTGTTGGCCGACGACATGGGACTGGGCAAGACGTTGCAGCTGCTCGTCCTGCTCGCGCACGAACGCGTCGGGCGTACGGACGCAGACGGGAGCCCCACGCTTCTCGTCGCTCCGATGTCGGTGGTCGGCAACTGGCAACGGGAGGCGGCGAAGTTCGTTCCCGGCCTGCGGGTGTACGTCCATCACGGGCCCGACCGCGCGTCGGGCGAGGAGTTCGCCGCCGCCGTGCGCCGTCACGATCTGGTGGTGACGACGTATGCGTTGCTGGCGCGGGACGTCGCGGAACTGTCCGCCCAGACCTGGCGCAGGATGGTGCTCGACGAAGCGCAGCACATCAAGAACAGCAACACGGCCCAGGCGCGCGCTGCACGGGCCGTTCCCGCAGCGCACCGCATCGCCCTGACCGGCACGCCGGTGGAGAACCGGCTGGACGAACTCCGCTCGATCTTCGACTTCTGCAATCCCGGCATCCTCGGTAGCGTCTCGACCTTCCGCGCGAGGTTCGCCGTTCCGATCGAGCGCGAGAAGGACGAGGGCGCGGTAGCTCGATTGCGTTCGCTCACATCACCGTTCGTGCTGCGCCGCGTCAAGACCGACAAGACCGTGATAGCCGACCTTCCCGACAAGTTCGAGATGACGGTGCGATCGAACCTGACCTCAGAGCAGGCCGGTCTGTACCAGGCGGTGGTCGACGAGATGATGCGTCAGATCTCCGAGACCGAGGGCATGGCGCGCAAGGGTGCGGTGCTGGGTGCGCTGACGCGGCTCAAGCAGGTGTGCAACCACCCGGCGCACTTCCTGGACGACGGGTCGACGATCCTGCGTCGAGGCAAGCACCGGTCGGGCAAGCTCGCGTTGGTCGACGACATCCTCGACTCGGTGCTGGGCGACGGCGAGAAGGCTTTGCTCTTCACCCAGTTCACGGCGTTCGGGTCGATGGTCGCCCCCTACCTCGAGCGACGGTTCGGTGTCCCGGTGCCGTTCCTGCACGGCGGGGTGAGCAAGGGACGTCGCGACGCGATGGTCGAGCAATTCCAGACTGCCGACGGCCCGCCGATCATGCTGCTCTCCCTCAAGGCGGGCGGGACGGGACTGAACCTGACCGCGGCCAACCACGTCGTGCACCTGGATCGGTGGTGGAATCCCGCCGTGGAGAACCAGGCGACGGATCGCGCGTTCCGTATCGGTCAGCGCAAGGACGTCCAGGTGCGGAAGTTGTTGTGCGTCGGCACGGTCGAGGAACGGATCGACGCGATGCTGACCACGAAGAAGGACTTGGCCGATCTCGCTGTCGGCTCCGGCGAGAGTTGGATCACGGAATTGTCGACGGGTGAGCTGAGGGACCTGCTGACACTGTCCGAGGATGCGGTGGGCGACTAGATGGCGCAGTTCGATCAGTTCGGTCCCCGTCGGCGCATCAGCGACGGCATCTCGGCGAAGACCACGCGCGGTGCCTTCGGTCGGACGTGGTGGGGCAAGCAGTTCGTCGACACCATCGAGTCCATCGCCGACGCCGGACGCCTCGCTCGTGGACGGACGTATGCCCGCGGCGGGCAGGTCATCTCGATGCAGATGCGTGCAGGTCGTATCGACGGCGACGTGCAGGGCAGCCAGGTCGAGCCGTTCTCGGCGTCGGTCACGATCGCCGTTCTCGACCCGTTCGATCTGGACGAACTGGTGTCGGCGGTGCAGGAGTCGCCGGGGATGCTGACCGAGTTGGCGTCGGGGTCCGTTCCGCGCGCGCTGGGCCCGCGACTCCTGCTGTCGAGTGCGTCCCAGCTGGATTTCGACTGTTCGTGCCCCGACAGCGGGTGGCCGTGCAAACACGCTGCTGCGCTGACCTATCTCGCCGCGGAGAAGATCGACGAGGACCCGACGAGGCTGTTGACGCTGCGCGGTATCGACCTCGACGCGCTGATCGGTGTGGTCGAGGAAGCCGAGCAGACGGTCGACCCGGACGACCACTTCGGTGATCGCACGGTGCTCCCGGCGCTGCCCGAGCCGGCGTTCGTCCCTGCCTCGGACGACCTCGAGGCGTCATTGCTACGCATTGCGCTCCGCACGGCCGATGTGGAGGAGAGGGCTGTCCGCTCGGGCATGAACGAGTTGGATGCTCTCTACCGACGGATGGGCGGCACGTAGCGCGTCGACTCTGGACATACATGGACGTCCGACTATAGGATTACCTGACTCAACGACGAAGGTGGATCCGTGACCCGAGAACTCACTCATTACATCGGTGGCAAGCACGTGTCGGGGGAGTCCGGCCGATTCTCCGACGTGTTCGACCCCAACACCGGCGACGTGCAGGCCCGCGTCCCCCTCGCCAGTACGGCGGAGGTCCAGGCAGCGGTGGCGAATGCCGAAGAGGCGCAGGTCGAGTGGGCGCTGCAGAACCCGCAGAAGCGCGCCCGCGTCCTGATGCGCTTTCTCGCGCTCATCAACAAGAACATGGAGCCGCTCGCCCAGCTGCTCTCCTCGGAGCACGGCAAGACCGTCGCCGACGCCAAGGGCGACATTCAGCGCGGACTCGAAGTCGTCGAGTTCGCCACCGGCATCCCGCACCTGCTCAAGGGTGAGTTCACGGCCAGTGCCGGAACGGGTATCGACGTGTACTCGATGCGTCAGCCTCTCGGTGTCGTCTCCGGCATCACCCCGTTCAACTTCCCTGCGATGATCCCGCTGTGGAAGGCCGCGCCCGCCATCGCCTGCGGCAACGCGTTCATCCTCAAGCCGTCCGAGCGAGATCCCTCCGTGCCGCTGCGCCTGGCCGAGCTGTTCCTCGAGGCAGGTGGCCCTCCCGGCATCTTCAACGTCGTCAACGGCGACAAGGAAGCAGTCGACGCGATCCTGACCGACCCCCGCATCAGCGCCGTGGGCTTCGTCGGCTCCACCCCGATCGCGCAGTACATCTACGAGACCGCCGCCGCGCACGGCAAGCGGGCACAGTGCTTCGGTGGCGCCAAGAACCACGCGATCGTCATGCCCGACGCCGATCTCGACGAGGTCGCCGACGCGCTGATCGGTGCCGGCTACGGCAGCGCCGGAGAGCGCTGCATGGCCATCTCCGTCGCCGTACCCGTCGGCGAGGAGACAGCCGAAGCCCTGCGCGCCAAGCTGGTCGAGCGCGTCGAGAAGCTCAGCGTCGGACGCAGCGACGACGCGGGCAGCGACTTCGGACCGCTCATCACGGCCGAGGCCGTCCAGCGCGTCACGGACTACGTGCAGATCGGTGTCGACGAGGGTGCGGACCTGGTGGTCGACGGCCGCGGCTTCTCTCTCGCGGGGCACGAGAACGGGTTCTTCACCGGCGCAACGCTGTTCGACAAGGTGACGACGGACATGCGCATCTACAAGGAGGAGATCTTCGGGCCGGTGCTGCAGATCGTGCGTGCCGACGACTACGAGGAGGCTCTGCGCCTGCCGTCGGCTCACGAGTACGGCAACGGCGTGGCGATCTTCACCCGTGACGGTGACACGGCGCGCGACTTCACCGCGCGGGTAAACGTCGGCATGGTCGGCGTCAACGTTCCCATCCCGGTGCCGATCGCGTACCACACCTTCGGCGGCTGGAAGCGGTCCGGATTCGGCGACCTCAACCAGCACGGTCCGGATTCGGTGCGGTTCTACACCAAGACCAAGACGGTCACCCAGCGGTGGCCCAGCGGCCGCAAGGAAGCTGTGGCGCAGAACCACTTCGTCATCCCGACGATGGACTGACGGTGGCGGACATCTTCGCGCTCGACGAGGACGAGCGCGCGATCAGCGAGACGGCAGCCGATTTCGCCGCGGAGTTCCTCGCTCCGAACGCTGTCGAGTGGGACCGGACCAAGCACTTCCCGGTGGACGTCCTGCGCAAGGCGGCGGCACTGGGCATGGGCGGGATCTACATCGCCGAGGACGTCGGCGGCTCCGGTCTGCGCCGGGTCGACGCCGTGCGGATCTTCGAGAAGCTCGCCGCCGGTGATCCGTCGATCGCCGCGTACCTGTCGATCCACAACATGGTCGCGTGGATGATCGACACGTACGGATCCGACGATCAACGGCGACAGTGGCTTCCGGCCCTGTGCACGATGGACACGCTGGGAAGTTACTGCCTGACCGAGCCCGGCGCCGGGTCGGATGCCGCCGCGTTGTCCACCAAGGCGGTGCGCGACGGCGACACCTATGTCCTGAACGGCGTCAAGCAGTTCATCTCCGGTGCCGGCGAGTCCGGCGTCTACGTCGTCATGGCGCGAACCGGCGGCGCGGGACCCTCCGGGATATCGGCGTTCGTCGTCGAGAAGGACACGCCGGGACTGTCGTTCGGCGCCAACGAGGCCAAGATGGGCTGGAACGCGCAGCCCACCCGCCAGGTGATCCTGGAGGACGTCACGGTGCCGGCCGAGAATCTGCTCGGCGGCGAGGGCAACGGGTTCCGCATCGCGATGAACGGGCTCAACGGCGGCCGCATCAACATCGCGGCCTGCTCGCTGGGCGGCGCGACGGCCGCGTTCGACATCGCGGTCCGCTACCTCGCCGATCGGCGAGCGTTCGGGTCGAGGCTTCTCGACGCACAGGCGTTGCAGTTCAGGCTCGCCGACATGCGCACGGACCTCGAAGCCGCACGTGTCCTCCTGCTGCGTGCGGCCAGTGCGCTCGACGCCGATGCTCCCGACAAGGTGCAGCTGTGCGCCATGGCGAAGAAGTTCACCACCGACGTCGGGTTCACCGTCGCCAACGACGCGCTCCAATTGCTGGGTGGATACGGCTATCTCAGTGAGTACGGTCTGGAGAAGATCGTCCGCGATCTCCGAGTTCATCAGATCCTGGAAGGAACCAACGAGGTCATGCGTATCGTCATCGCTCGATCGGTGGTGGGTGCCGCGTGAGCGACACCGCATCCGAGTCCGACGTTCTCCTCACCGTCGACCGAGGTATCGCCACGGTCACGCTGAACCGCCCCCGCGCCATCAACGCTCTCACTCACGAGATGGTGCGCAGTATCGACGCGGCACTCGTCGAATGGGAGACGGACGCGAGTGTCCGCGCCGTTCTCATCACGGGAAACGGTGAGCGCGGTCTGTGCGCCGGCGGCGACATCGTCGCCATTCACGACGACGCGAAGGCGAAGGCGGGGGAGAACTGGCCGACGGGCTCCGCCACCGCACGGTTCTGGCGGGACGAATACATCATGAACTCCCGCATCAGCCGGTACACCAAACCGATCGTGGCCATCATGGACGGTGCCGTCATGGGAGGCGGTGTCGGGATCTCGGCACACGCATCCGAGCGCATCGTCACCGAGAAGTCGAAGATCGCGATGCCGGAAGTCGGAATCGGCTTCGTGCCCGACGTCGGTGGGACGTATCTGCTCGCCCGCACTCCGGGAGAGATCGGCACACACCTCGCTCTGACCACGGCGCGCATGACGGCCGGTGACGCCATCGCCGCCGGTTTCGCCGACACGTACATCCCGACGGAGTCTCTCGCCGACTTCGTCGAGGCGCTCCACACGGGCACCGTCGACACGGCTCTCTCACTCGCCTCTCCGGCTCCGGAGTCCGCGCTGATCGGGCAACGCTCCTGGATCGACGAGGCCTACCCGGGGGAGGACGCGTCGGCGATCGTGGAGCGTCTTCGCGCGCTGGGTCACGACGACGCGGTGGCGGCGGCCGACGCGATCGAGTCGAAGTCGCCCACCTCCGTCGCCGTCACCCTGCGCTCGCTGCGCCGGGCTGCTGCCGCGTCGTCGCTCGACGAGGTTCTCGACGACGAGTACCGCGTGTCCATCGCGTGCCTCGACAGCCCGGACCTCGTCGAGGGCATAAGGGCGCAGGTGGTGGACAAGGACCGGCAGCCGACGTGGTCACCGACCCGCCTGCAGGACGTGTCCCCGGCCGACGTCGACCGCTTCTTCGCACCCCTCGGTGACGCCGAGCTGGGTCTCGCATCGAAAGGACCATCATCGTGAGCTCGGTCATCGCATTCCTCGGACTCGGTCACATGGGCGGGCCCATGGCCGCCAATCTCGCGGCCGCCGGGCACGACGTCCGCGGGTTCGACCTCGTCCCGGCGTCGTTGGAGCAGGCTCGCGCCATCGGCATCACCGTCGCGTCGTCTGCTGTGGACGCCGTCCAAGGCGCCGCGGTGGTCGTCACGATGCTTCCCAGCGGCAAGCATGTGCTCGACTGCTACGCGGAGGTCGTTCCGGCCGCGCAGGCCGGCACGTTGTTCGTCGACTCCTCGACCATCGACGTCGCGGATGCCCGGTCGGCGGCGGACGCTGCCCGTGCGGGCGGACACCGGGCCGTGGACGCTCCGGTCTCCGGTGGTGTCGGCGGCGCTACGGCCGGAACCCTGACCTTCATGGTCGGGGGCGAGGACACCGACGTCGCCGACGCGAACCCACTGCTCGAGATCATGGGTCGCAAGATCGTGCACTGCGGACAGAGCGGTAACGGCCAAGCCGCCAAGTTGTGCAACAACATGATCCTCGGTGTGTCCATGATCGCGGTGAGCGAGGCGTTCGTCCTCGGCGAGAAGTTGGGCCTGACCAATCAGGCGCTCTTCGATGTCGCCTCCACCGCGTCCGGGCAGTGCTGGGCGCTGACCACCAACTGCCCGGTACCGGGACCCGTACCCACGAGTCCCGCGAACAACGACTACACGCCGGGGTTCGCCGCCGCTCTCATGCGCAAGGATCTCGGGCTGGTCTCGGATGCCGTGCGCGCGAACGGTGTCGAGGCGGAGTTGGGGATGCTCGCGGCGAAGATGTACGACGACTATGCCGCCGAGCACGGTGACAAGGACTTCTCGGGCATCGTGCAGGAGATCCGCGAGCGGTCCGGAGGCACGGCATGAGCGGGACCCCCGAGTACGAGACCATCGAGGTCCGCACGCAGGGGCGCGTCGGCATCATCACGCTGAACCGCCCGAAAGCGCTGAACGCGTTGAACTCTCGGTTGATGACCGAGGTGCTGGCTGCCGCGACGGCATTCGATCGCGACACCGGTATCGGGGCGATCGTGCTGACGGGATCGGAGAAGGCCTTCGCGGCCGGAGCCGACATCAAGGAGATGCAGTCCAAGACCTACATGGAGGTGTACACGACGGACTTCTTCGCGCAGTGGGACGACTTCGCAGCAGTCCGCACACCCACCATCGCGGCCGTCGCCGGATACGCCCTGGGCGGTGGATGTGAACTGGCCATGATGTGCGACATCCTGATCGCCGCCGACACTGCGCAGTTCGGTCAGCCGGAGATCGCGCTCGGTGTCATCCCGGGGATCGGTGGATCGCAACGCCTGACGCGGGCCGTGGGCAAGGCGAAGGCCATGGAGATGTGCTTGACCGGTCGCAAGATGGGAGCCGAGGAAGCCGAACGTGCCGGGCTGGTGTCCCGCATCGTGCCGGCCGCCGACCTGCTCGACGATGCTCTGGCCACGGCCGAGACCATCGCGGCGAAATCTCTTCCCATCGCGATGATGGCGAAGGAGGCGGTGAACCGTGCCTTCGAATCGACTTTGGCGGAGGGAGTGCGGTTCGAGCGCCGTCTGTTCCACTCCACGTTCGCCACGGAGGATCAGACCGAAGGCATGACCGCCTTCACCGAGAAGCGTCAACCGGAGTTCCGGCACCGCTGAGTGCCATCAGCCGACGATCCGGTGCAGAATCCCTCGCTCAGCGACGGTTTTCGCACCGGATCGTCGTGCGTCACCAGCCCGATGCGCCCTCGTCGTCGAAGTCGCCTGCGCGCCGTCGTATCCCGGCGAGGATGGAGACGAGCTTGTCCAGGTCCGCGCCATCGGCACCGGGCAGTCCGAACACACGGTCGTTGAGGTCCTCGGTGGCGGCCACCGCGAGAGTTCTTCCGGTGTCGGTGATCTCGACCAGCGTGGTGCGGCGGTCGGTGGGGTGAGGCACGCGCCGGACCAGGCCTGCCTTTTCGAGTCGGTCCACGGCATTGGTCACCGAGGTGGGGTGAACCTGCAGCCGCGCACTGGCTTTCGCCATCGGCAGCGCGCCCGTCTTGGTGAACGTGAGGAGCGTCAGCAGTTCGTAGCGCGCGAAGGTGAGACCGGTGGGCTTGAGCACTTCCTCGACGCGGGCCATCATGATCTGCTGCACCCGCATGATCGAGGTGACCGCAGCCATCCCGTCCGCTGCGTCCGCCCATCCGTGTCGGAGCCACTGACGGTGAGCCTCCGCGATCGGGTCCAGCGGGAGCTTGGGTGCTGACGACATGACGTGATCTTCCCACGTCGGGGGCCTCGAGCGCCGACAGCGTGCGGGTGCCGTCGAACCACGTCCGTCACATCAGCATCATGCGACACTTTGGTATCAATGCAGTCTCGACTACCGTGACCTGACGATTCTCGTGGTCGAATCGGACCAGGCGGTTCCCCCAACCCCGCATCTGCCCCCCCAGTTCGAGGAGTACCCCATGCGTTCATCACGTCGGTCGATCGCCGTCATGGCCATCGCCTGCGCCGGAGCCCTCGTGTTCCCGGCCGTTGCATCCGCTGAACCGCTCGCCCCTGCAGCCGACCCGCTGCAGCAGGCCCTGTCCACGCTCGAAGGCTCCGCCGCTCCGGGTGATGCCGCGCTCGCGGCCGCCAGGGCCGTCGCCGGTGCTGCGCCCAGCGTCGACGTCGCGGAACCGGCCGGTACCGACCCCCTGGCCCTGCTGAACGCCGCGAACGGTCTTCTCAGCGGATTCGGCCTGACCCCGTTCTTCTACCCGACGGCTGCCATCAACTGCTCGGCGCTGCCGGGCGCACCGCTGGGCATCGTTCCCGCTGTGGCCGGCGCTGCTCCCGGGCCCTACACCCCGAAGGTTCCGGGTGTCAGCATCCCGTCCCTCCCCGGCATCGACACCACGATCGCCGATCCCGGCGAGACGCTGTACGCCTTCGTCCCCGCACCGGGCGGCATCGTCAACGACGGCGCCGACAAGTCCGGCATGCAGGTGGCGTGGTTCAACGTGAACTCCCTGAAGGGCGGGTTCGCGGACATGGGCGGGCTCACCGACGTGATCCTCTCCGAGATCATCGAGCCGCTCGGCGAACCGTTCAAGACCATCGGCCGTGACCTGCTGAACAACAACCTCTCCAAGTTCCCCAACGCCGGCGTGCGCCTCGCGCCCGTCGCGACGGGTTCCGGCACCGTGCTCTCCGCGGTCTTCGGGCAGGTGTCCCACGACGGCAAGACCTGCGCCTTCTTCCCCACCGTGGGGCTGACGCAGGTTCCCTGACATCCGACGCGCGAGCGGACGGGCATCGACCACTGCGGTCGGTGCCCGTTCTGCGTTACCGTCCCGTGGATGACTCGCGACTGGACGGCGGACGGCATCTCCGGGGTGATCCACGATCCGGTGGGGACTGTCGTCGCGACGGCAGTGCTGGCGCACGGGGCCGGAAGCACTTGTGACGCAGCGATTCTCGTGCACGTGGCCACCGAGCTGGCGGAACGCGGCATTCGAGTCGCCCGCATCGATCTCCCGTTCCGGCAGGCCCGGCCCAAGGGTCCTCCGAACCGGGCGGGCGCGGCGGCCGACCGCGCCGGAATCGCTGCCGCGGTGACCGCGATGCGATCCGATGTCCCGATGATCGTGGGAGGGCACTCGTACGGGGGACGGCAGGCCTCGATGCTCGTCGCCGAGGAACCTCGGATCGCCGACGGGCTTCTGGCGCTGTCCTATCCGCTGCATCCACCGAAGAAGCCGGAGACGCTGCGCACCGAGCACTTTCCGGACATCCGGGTGCCGACGGTCGTGGTGCACGGCTCGCGGGACACCTTCGCCACCGGCGAGGAAATGGCGGAGCACACTGCGCTCATCGGCGCTCCCGTGACCGTCGTGACGATCGAGGGGGCCGGACACGATCTGGCTCCGACCAGGAAGCCGACGGCCCGCCGTGCGGCGGATGCGGTGATGCAGATGCTCGCGGATCGCGAGTGATGGTGCCCCCGGCAGGATTCGAACCTGCGGCCTTCCGCTCCGGAGGCGGACGCTCTATCCCCTGAGCTACGGGGGCGCACCGGAAGAATTCCGGCGTGCCGTTCGGGCGGACCCAAGAGTAGCGCATGCCCGGATCAGAGCGGCGCAGCGCCCTTCTCCGTGAGCATCTGCGTCATCAACTGCGCCTCGGACGTCTGGGTGTTCACCATCGTCCGAGCCAGGTTCCGCACGGCGGGTGTCTCGGCATGGACCTCGCCGTACTGCATCATCGTCAGCCCACCCTGGTGATGACGAAGCATCAACTGCAGGAACAGGACGTCGAGCGCAGGTCCCGACGCGGCGCGGAGGTCCGTCATGTCCTGAGTGGAGGCCATTCCCGGCATCGTCTGCACCGGCCCGGTCATCGACGATCCGCCCATGCCGGACATCGAGTGCCCGCCGTCGTCCGTCATCCAGCCCATGTAGCCACCGGTAGGAAGCGGAGCGGCATCCCAGAGCGCCAGCCATCCCTGCATCTGCCCGGCCTGGTTCTGCTGCGTGGTCAGGATGTCGTACGCCAGGTTCTTCACCAGGGGGTCGGACGCCCCGCTGAGCGCGATGGTGGCCATCTCGATGGCCTGGTTGTGGTGCACGGTCATGTCCTGTGAGAAGCCGACGTCGACGGAGTCCGCACCCGGGTTCGGCGCGGCGTCGTCACGAAGGGGTGTCTGCGCGAGGAAGCCGATGGCGAATCCCACCACCAGGAGCGCGACCGCCCCGAGTACCAGGAGGGCGGAGCGTTGGCTCCGCTGCCCGGGTGGTGCGTCCTGCGTCGCCGTCGTGGTCACGGTGTGGGGACCGTCCCGCTGGGCAGCTGCACGTCACTGGGCAGCTGCAGGCCGCTGGGCAGCTGATCCGTGCCGGTGATCTCGGACGTGTCGGGCGCTATGCCCTCACCGCTCATCGGGACTGCGTCCGCGCCGGGAGCCGACGGGTCGAAGGGCGGCGGGTTGTCGGGATCGAACGTCTCGGGCGTCGTCGAGCAGCTTGCGCCGACCTCGGGGTACGCGTACCGGTTCAGGCGCAGGGCTGAGATGAACTGGTCGATGCGCGGGTCGTCGACACTGTCCAGCTTCAGCTGGTGGCCCCACGACTGCAGGGAGATGGGGGAGTCGAGGCCGGGGTACGCGGACATCAGCATGTACTGCTGGTTCTCGACCTTGGCCGACAACGTCGCGATCTGATCCTCGCTGAGCTCGTCCGGGTTGTAGGCGATCCACACGGCGCCGTGCTCGAGCGAGTGCACGGCGTTCTCGGCGCGCAGCCCGTCGGGGTACACGGTGCCCATGCAATTGGCCCAGACCTGGTCGTGCGGTCCACCGAAGGGCGGTGACTGGTCGTACGCGACGCGCTGCGCACCCGTGACGTGCAGAGCAGCGGGGTAGTCCTGCTTGACGACGCCGTCGATACCGGTCGAGGGATCCTGGTTCTGCTCCGTCGGCGCGAACTTCTGCGCTTCCGCACGGTCCTGGTACTTGGGCACCAGGTTCCAGGCCAGGGCGCCGATCAGCGCGACGACCACGACGGTCGCCGCGATCGTGAGCCACGGAATCTGACGACGCTTGCCCGACCCCACACTGGAGGGAACGCCACCCTTGTTCCGGGTGCCGGTCTTGCTGGCAGCCTTGATGGCCTTGGCTGACTTTCCAGATTTCTTGTCGGAACCGCTTGGCATGGTCGGAGCGCTCTTTCGATCGAGGAATGAGTGGCACGTACTCGAGGCAGCACCACTGTACGGAGCGAGTCTGAGCGTGCGCTGATGCGCACCGCGGACGACCAGTGGTGACCGCGGTCGGGCCGCGGTGTGGCGAGACCATAGGATAAGGCCCCGTGACTCCCGCCGATCTCGCCGAACTGCTGCGTGCTACCGCGGCGACCGTGCTCACCGAGCACGGACTCGACCCTGCCGTGCTGCCCGAGACCGTCACGCTCGACCGTCCGCGTAACCCGGAACACGGCGACTACGCCAGCAACGTGGCGATGCAGGTGGCCAAGAAAGCCGGTGTGAGCCCCCGCGATCTGGCCGGCTGGCTCGCCGAGGCCCTCGCTGCTGCCGACGCGGTCGACGAGGTCGATGTCGCCGGCCCCGGCTTCCTCAACATCCGACTCGCGAAGTCCGCGCAGGGTGCCATCGTCGAGCGCGTCCAGCGCGAAGGTGTGCACTACGGCTGGTCCGACGACCTCACGGGCACCTCGATCAACCTCGAGTTCGTCTCGGCCAACCCCACCGGTCCCGTGCACCTGGGCGGTACCCGGTGGGCTGCGGTCGGCGATGCGCTCGGACGCATCCTCACCTCGCGCGGCGCAGCCGTCACGCGGGAGTACTACTTCAACGATCACGGCGCGCAGATCGACCGGTTCGCACGCTCTCTCGTCGCCTCCGCCTCGGGACAGCCGGCGCCGGAGGACGGGTACGCGGGGGAGTACATCGCCGAGATCGCCGCAACCGTCCTCGCGCAGCGTCCGGACGTCATGGATCTGCCCGACGACGAGCGGCAGGAAGTGTTCCGCGCCATCGGGGTCGACGCAATGTTCACGAAGATCAAGTCGGATCTGCACGACTTCGGTACCGACTTCGACGTGTACTTCCACGAGAACTCGCTCTTCGAGTCCGGCGCCGTCGACCGCGCCGTGGAGACGCTCAAGAGTTCCGGCAACCTGTACGAGAAGGACGGAGCCTGGTGGCTCCGCAGTACCGAGTACGGGGACGACAAGGACCGCGTCGTCGTCAAGAGCGACGGGAACGCGGCGTACATCGCAGGTGACATCGCGTACTTCCAGGACAAGCGCTCGCGCGGGTTCGACCTCTGCATCTACATGCTCGGCGCCGACCACCACGGCTACATCGGTCGCCTGAAGGCCGCCGCTGCCGCCTTCGGCGACGACCCGGCGACGGTCGAGGTTCTCATCGGTCAGATGGTCAACCTCGTGCGCGACGGTGTCGCCGTCAAGATGAGCAAGCGCGCCGGCACGGTGATCACGCTCGACGATCTCATCGACGCCATCGGTATCGACGCCGCGCGGTATGTCATGGTCCGCTCGTCGGTGGATTCGTCCATCGACATCGACCTCGCCCTGTGGGCGAGCAGGAGCAACGACAACCCGGTCTACTACGTGCAGTACGCGCACGCCCGGTTGTGTTCTCTCGCACGCGGCGCCGAGGAACTCGGTGTCTCCGCCGACAACCCGGACTTCTCGTTGCTGACCCATGCCGCCGAAGGTGATCTCATCCGCACCATCGGAGAGTTCCCCCGCGTCGTCGCCAGCGCCGCAGCTCTGCGGGAGCCGCACCGCATCGCGCGGTACGCCGAGGAACTGGCGGGCGCGTACCACCGCTTCTACGGCGCATGCCGTGTCCTGCCCCGAGGAGACGAGGAACCGATGCCCGTCCACACCGCCCGCCTCGCCGTCGGCGACGCCACCCGCCAGGTCCTGGCCAACGGCCTCGCCATGCTCGGCGTCAGCGCACCGGAGAAGATGTGAGCGCGCATCCCGCCGGCCCGCGTCACGCGGAGCCGGCCACCGGATCCGGAACTCCCGAACGTCCCGCGAACGCAGCCGGTATGACCGACCTGCATCCGAAGGTGTTCCCTCGCAATGCTGTTCGTGGTGACGACGGTGTGGTGACGCTCGCGGGAGTGTCGGTGACGGAGCTGGCCGAGACGTACGGCACCCCGTTGTTCGTCATCGACGAGGACGACTTCCGGTCGCGGTGCCGCGAAATGGCCGAGGCCTTCGGTGCACCCGAGCGCGTGCACTACGCGTCGAAAGCGTTCCTGTGCGGGGAGATCGCCCGGTGGGTCGCCGACGAGGGTCTCTCGCTCGACGTGTGTTCCGGTGGTGAACTCGCGATCGCTCTGAACGCAGGTTTCCCGGCCGATCGAATTGCCATGCACGGCAACAACAAGTCCCGCGCCGAGCTCGACGCCGGAGTTCGCGCCGGGGTGGAGCACGTGGTGCTCGACTCCATGATCGAGATCGACCGGCTCGACGAGATCGCGGGCGCCGCGGGCACCGTGCAGGACGTGTTGATCCGCATCACCGTCGGCGTCGAGGCGCACACGCACGAGTTCATCGCCACCGCTCACGAGGACCAGAAGTTCGGCTTCTCGCTCTCCGACGGCAGTGCACTGCGCGCCGTGGCACGGGTGTTCGAGACGGACAATCTGCGACTGGTCGGACTGCACTCGCACATCGGTTCCCAGATCTTCGAGGTCGACGGTTTCGAGCTGGCGGCGCATCGCGTGATCGGTCTCCTCCGAGACATCAAGGCGGAGTTCGGACCTGAGAAGACGTCGCAGATCACGGTGGTCGACCTCGGTGGCGGCATGGGAATCCACTACGTGCCGGGCGACAATCCGCCGCCGGTGGATCAGCTCGCCGCGAAGCTCACCCACATCGTCGAGACCGAATCCGCTGCTGCCGGTATCGCCACTCCGACACTGGCTGTCGAGCCCGGCCGCGCCATCGCCGGCCCCGGAGCGGTCACGCTGTACGAGGTCGGCACCGTCAAGGACGTCACGGTCGACTCGAACCGCACCCGTCGCTACATCAGCGTCGACGGCGGTATGAGCGACAACATCCGTACCTCGCTGTACCAGGCCGAGTACGTCGGACTGCTTGCCTCGCGTACGTCCGAAGCTTCCCCAGTTCTGGCTCGAATCGTCGGAAAGCACTGCGAGAGCGGCGATATCGTCATCCGCGACACGTGGCAGCCCGAGGACCTCGGTCCCGGCGACCTGTTCGCTGTCGGTGCCACCGGCGCGTACTGCTACTCGATGTCCTCGCGGTACAACCTCTTGCCTCGTCCGGCCGTCGTCGCCGTGCGGGATGGCGAAGCACGCCTCGTGCTCCGCCGCGAAACGTTCGACGACCTGCTCAGCTTGGAGGTAGACCGGTGACCGCACCAGAAGCGACACAGTCCACGGATTCGACACAGGCCACGGGGGCCGCGGCGTTCGTGAGCCCCGTCGACAAGCCCATCGGCGTCGCCGTACTCGGCATGGGAAACGTCGGCAGCGAGGTCGTGCGGATCCTGCTCGAGCACGCCACCGACCTCACCGCGCGCGTCGGTGCCCCGCTGATTCTTCGGGGCGTGGCGGTCCGTGACCTCGACAAGGATCGCGGCATCGATCCCGAGCTGTTGACGACGGACGTCGACGCACTGGTCGCCCGCGACGACGTCGACCTGGTCGTCGAGGTGCTCGGCGGCATCGAACCGGCACGCGAACTCATCCTGGCCGCGCTCAACGCGGGGAAGTCCGTCGTCACGGCGAACAAGGCGCTGCTCGCCGAGTACACCGGTGAGCTCGCCGATGCGGCGGAGAAGCACCGCGCTGATCTGTACTTCGAAGCTGCTGTGGCCGGGGCCATTCCGGTGGTGCGTCCGCTGATGCAGTCGCTGGCGGGGGACCGCGTCAACCGGGTCGTCGGCATCGTCAACGGCACGACGAACTTCATCCTGTCGGCGATGGACGAGACGGGCGCGGACTACGCCGACACCCTCGCCGAAGCAGGCCGCCTGGGCTACGCCGAGGCCGATCCCACCGCCGACGTCGAGGGCTACGACGCCGCGGCCAAGGCAGCGATCCTGGCATCGCTGGCGTTCCACACCCGCGTCACGTCGGCCGACGTGTACCGCGAGGGCATCTCCTCGATCACCGCATCCGACATCGCGACGGCTCGTGCCTTCGACTGCACCGTGAAGCTGCTCGCCCTGTGCGAGAGAGTGACCGACGACGAGGGCAACGACCGCATCTCCGTTCGCGTCTACCCGTCCCTGGTGCCGTTGTCGCATCCGCTCGCCTCGGTGTCCGGCGCGTTCAACGCCGTGGTGGTCGAGGCCGAAGCTGCCGGGCGACTGATGTTCTACGGTCAGGGCGCAGGCGGAGCACCGACGGCATCGGCCGTGATGGGCGACCTGGTGATGGCGGCGCGCAACAAGTTCTACGGCGGCCGCGGACCCGGAGAATCCACCTACGCGAAGCTCCCCGTCGCACCGATGGGGGACACGCCCACTCGGTACCACGTGAACATGCAGGTAGCCGATCGCGCGGGCGTTCTCTCCGCCGTCGCAGCAGAGTTCGCGAAGAACGACGTCAGTATCTCCACGGTGCGTCAGGAGGGCGCGAGCGAGCACGCACGTCTCGTCGTCGTGACACACCGCGCGAAGGAATCGGCGCTGGCCGCGACGGTCGCCGCCTTGACCGAGCTCGAGATCGTGACGTCCGTGACCAGTGTCCTGCGCCTGGAGGGCACGTCCGAATGACCCGGCGAATCGGCGGACGCGCCGCGCTCCCCGAGCCGGCATAGTGAACGGGCCGCACACCGTGACGAGGACGTTGGCTACCGGAACGGTCGCCCATGCCCGGGTACCCGCGTCGAGTGCGAATCTCGGCCCGGGTTTCGACACTCTGGGTCTGGCGCTGGGCCTGCACGACGACGTCACGGTCACCGTCGCAGAATCCGGGCTGGACATCGAGGTCGACGGTGAGGGCGCGCGCGAGGTTCCCTGGGGTCCGTCCCACCTGGTCGTGCGGGCCATCGAGCGCGGTCTCGAGTCCGCAGGAGTGTGGGCCGACGGCTTGAAAGTCCGTTGCCACAACCGGATTCCGCATTCACGGGGCCTCGGCTCGTCCGCATCGGCCGTCGTCGGAGGGCTGGCCGCGGCCAACTGCCTGGCGGCGTCCGTCGATCCCTCACTGGCGCTGTCCCCGGCCCAGATGGTGCAACTCGCATCGGAGTTCGAGGGACACCCCGATAACGCGTCGGCCAGTGTTCTCGGCGGGGCCGTCGTGTCGTGGAGTCACGAATCCGGGCCGCCCGAAGGGCCTCGCTCGTATTCGGCCGAGCGGCTGTCCGTGCACCCCGACATCGGTGCGACCGTGTTCATCCCGACCGAACGGTCGTCCACCGCACAGACTCGTGGGTTGCTGCCGGACCTGGTGCCGCACCGCGATGCCGCCTTCAATGCCAGTAGGTCCGCGCTCGCGGTGATCGCGTTGACGTCCCGGCCGGATCTGCTGATGCTCTCGACGGAGGATCGGCTCCATCAGCCCTACCGCGCCTCGGCGCTGCCGCTGACGACGCGGTGGATGGAGACACTGCGCGCACAGGGCCACGCCGCCACGGTGTCCGGAGCCGGCCCGACGGTCCTGGTGCTCGGAACGTCGTCGATCGGCCAGGACCTCGTCTCCCGCGCGGAGGACGACGGCATGACCGTGATGGAACTCGACATCGCCGACGGGGTCGCGACGCGCTGACACGCGGATTCTTGCCCGTACCCGTGATCACGGCTATTGTGGTTCGCGTCCGTACATCGTGCGCAGTCAGCGCCGATTTCTCCAGGGCATTTCTTTCCGGCCTCCTGCTCCGACGGCGCCGCACTCCTCTCGGATCGGTGTCACGGTCACCAGTGATGTCACATCCTGGATCAGCCTTCGCTCTTCTGTGCGACGCGAACGTACGCGGCATCCGAGTTCGACATGCGAGTCGAACTGCGGGACGAACCCTCGATCTGCGCACCTGGCGCGCGAGGGAAGGAAAGGACCTCCGTGACCGATACGGATTTGACTACTGCGCCTGCACCGCAATCCGAGACCCGTTCGCGCACGTCCGCGCGTCGCGGCGCCGGACTGTCCGGGATGGTGTTGACCGAACTCAGGGGCCTCGCCTCCGAACTCGGGATCAAGGGAGTCTCCGGTATGCGCAAGGGCGACCTGGTCGCCGCAATCCAGTCGAAGCAGGTCCCTGCCTCGGCTGCCGCCACCGAGGCGCCGTCGCGCGCGCCGCGGGTGAGCCGATCTGCCGCCCCCGAACGAACCGACTCCGGCACACCTGCCGTCGAGTCCGCCCCGCCCGCCGAGAAGGCGCCCGTCGACTCGACACCGACCTCGTCGCCCGAGTCGACGGATTCGCGCCAGGGCACCGACGACTCCGAGGGGCCGCGCCGCACGCGTAGCCGCCGAGGAGCGACCCGCCGCGCGGGTGCCGCCGAGTCGACGTCCGACACGTCCGAGAACGGTGCCTCGGCACCCGCCGCCTCCGACGCGCCGGCTACCGCTCCCGTCGCCGACGCGCCGTCGGAGACGGACAACCGGAACGACCGCCAGCAGGCCGATCGCAACCAGGGTGATCGCAACCAGGGTGATCGCAACCAGGGTGATCGCAACCAGGGTGATCGCAACCAGGCCGACCGCAATCAGGGCGACCGCAACCAGGGCGACAACGGCCAGAACGACGGTGCCCAGGGTGACCGTCAGAACGGTGAGCGTCCCCGTCGCGAGCGTCAGGGTCGCAATCAGAACAATCAGAACGACCGCAACCAGAACCAGGGCGACCGCAACCAGGGCGATCGCAACCAGGGCAACGATCGCAACGACCGGAACCAGGGTGACCGGAACCAGGGCAATGATCGCAGCGACCGCGATCGCAACCAGGGTGACCGCAACCAGGGTCCGCGCGACAACGGACCCCGTGACGACAATCGGGGAGACGAGGACGGCGAGGGCCGCGGCCGCAGAGGTCGTCGCTTCCGTGAGCGTCGCCGTGGACGCGATCGTGACGGTGCCCCCGACGGCGGCGGCAACCAGCGCGACCGCGAGCGCGAGCCCGAACTTCGTGACGACGACGTGTTGCAGCCCGTCGCCGGAATTCTCGACGTCCTGGACAACTACGCCTTCGTCCGGACCTCGGGATACCTCGCGGGACCGAACGACGTGTACGTGTCGATGAACATGGTGCGTCGCAACGGTTTGCGTCGCGGTGACGCGCTGACCGGTGCGGTGCGGGTCGCTCGCGAGGGTGAGCAGAACGGTGCGCGTCAGAAGTTCAATCCGCTGGTGCGGCTGGACACGGTCAACGGTGCGGCGCCGGACGGCACGCGTAAGCGCGCCGAGTTCAACAAGCTGACACCGCTGTACCCGAACCAGCGACTGCGCCTCGAGACGGAACAGAACATCCTGACCACGCGCATCATCGACCTGGTCATGCCCATCGGCAAAGGCCAGCGCGCGTTGATCGTGAGCCCGCCCAAGGCCGGTAAGACCAGCGTGTTGCAGAGCATCGCCAACGCGATCGCGATCAACAACCCGGAGTGCTACCTGATGGTCATCCTCGTGGACGAGCGTCCCGAGGAAGTCACGGACATGCAGCGCAGCGTCAAGGGCGAAGTCATCGCCTCGACGTTCGACCGCCCGCCGGGCGATCACACCTCGGTGGCGGAGCTCGCCATCGAGCGGGCGAAGCGACTGGTCGAGGACGGCCGCGATGTCGTCGTGCTGCTGGACTCGATCACCCGTCTGGGTCGCGCATACAACAACAGCTCGCCGGCATCGGGCCGCATCCTGTCCGGTGGTGTCGACTCGACCGCGCTCTACCCGCCGAAGCGTTTCCTGGGTGCAGCCCGCAACATCGAGCACGGCGGATCGCTCACGATCATCGCGACCGCCATGGTCGAGACCGGCTCCACCGGCGACACGGTCATCTTCGAGGAGTTCAAGGGCACCGGTAACGCGGAGCTCAAGCTCGATCGCAAGATCGCCGAGCGTCGCGTGTTCCCGGCCGTCGACATCAACCCGTCGAGCACACGTCACGACGAGTTGCTGCTGGCGCCCGACGAGGCCGCCGTGGTGCACAAGCTGCGTCGCGTGTTGTCGGGTCTGGATTCGCACCAGGCGATCGACCTTCTGGTCGACCGGCTCAAGAAGAGCAAGAACAATCTCGAATTCCTGATGGAAGTCTCGAAGACCGCTCCCGGTTCGTCGAACGACTGACGGACAGCACTCGACGTCGGTGAGGAATACGCAGCCTCCTCACCGACGTTGAGACGATTACCAGGGCAGAGAGTGGCTCTGGCATACTGAACGGCCGAGTCCGGTTCCGGTTCACGCACTCGACAGTCGAGGCGACCCGGCGACCATGAAAGGGACACCCATGAAGGCAGGAATCCACCCCGAGTACACGGCGACAACCGTCGTCTGTGGCTGCGGACATACTTTCGAGACGCACAGCACCAACTCGGCGGATCGCATCAACGTCGAGGTCTGCTCGCAGTGCCACCCGTTCTACACGGGCAAGCAGAAGATCCTCGACACGGGCGGCCGCGTTGCACGCTTCGAGGCTCGCTACGGCAAGCGCGCCGGCAAGAAGGCCGACGCAGACAGCTAGCTCTCACACCGACGCCCGTTCCGAGATTCTTCTCGGAGCGGGCGTCGGTCGTTTCCGCACCATTTCTTGCACAGTCTTCATTCAGGGTTCGACAGGGAGAACACCGTGGCCGCCTCCGCGACACCGTCCGCGATCGACGACATCCTGGCGGAGCACGCCGGACTCGAGCGCGACCTGTCCGACCCCTCCCTGCACGACGACCCCGCTGCCGCCCGCCGCGCCGGTAAGCGGTTCGCGCAACTCGCCCCGATCATGAGCGTGCACGCCAAACTCGCCGCCGCCAGGGACGATCTCGAGGCCGCGCGTGAGTTGGCCGCCGACGACGCGAGTTTCGCCGCCGAGATCCCTGCCCTCGAGGCGACCGTGCTGCAGCTGGACACTGCGCTCACCGATCTGTTGGCTCCTCGCGACCCCCACGACGCCGACGACGTCGTGCTCGAGGTCAAGTCCGGGGAGGGCGGCGAAGAGTCCGCGTTGTTCGCCGCGGATCTCGCGCGTATGTACGTGCGCTACGCCGAGCGACACGGGTGGCGCGTGGAGATTCTCGACGCGAACATCTCCGATCTGGGCGGGTACAAGGAAGCGACGTTGTCGATCAAGGCCCGCACCGACACCGCCGACGGGGTGTGGTCGCGATTCAAGTTCGAGGGCGGTGTCCACCGCGTGCAGCGCGTTCCCGTCACCGAGTCGCAGGGCCGCGTGCATACGTCTGCGGCGGGTGTCCTGATCTACCCCGAGCAGGACGAGGTCGAGGCCGTCCAGATCGACGAGACGGATCTGCGTATCGACGTCTACCGGTCCTCGGGCAAGGGTGGTCAGGGCGTCAACACGACGGACTCGGCCGTCCGCATCACCCATCTGCCGACGGGCATCGTCGTCACCTGCCAGAACGAGCGTTCGCAGCTGCAGAACAAGGCGCGCGCGATGCAGGTGCTCGCGTCACGGCTGCAGGCCGCGGCGGAGGAAGCGGCGGACAAGGAAGCCGCGGCCGGGCGTGCGAGTCAGGTTCGTACGGTGGACCGTTCCGAGCGCATCCGGACCTACAACTTCCCCGAGAACCGCATCACGGACCATCGCATCGGGTTCAAGTCGCACAACCTCGACGCGGTGCTGGACGGCGACATGGACGCTCTGCTGGACGCGCTCGCGGCCGCGGACAGGCAGGCGCGTCTCCAGGCCGAGTGACCCGGGTGCGATGCTGACGGACGTGAGTCGCGTTCCGTTACGTCTGGCCATTCTCGAGGCAACCCGTGTGCTGACCGAGGCCGGTGTCCCCAGTCCACGAGTGGACGCGGAACTTCTCGCGTCGCATCTTCTGTCGGTTCCTCGCGGTCGACTCGGTCTGACGCCGTTGGTCGAGCCGGAGATCGCGGAGGCCTATCGCGCCACCGTCGCGCAACGGGCGAAGCGAATCCCGTTGCAGCACATCATCGGTACCTCTCCGCTCGGTGAGATCGACGTCGAGGTCGGTCCCGGCGTGTTCGTGCCGCGGCCCGAGACGGAGCTACTTCTCGCATGGGCGCTGGCCTTCCTCGAGTCCGCTGGACGGCACCCGCCGGTCGTGCTGGATCTGTGCACGGGGAGCGGGGCGTTGGCGCTGGCGATCGCGCATGCCCGCCCCGACGCCGTCGTCCACGCCGTCGAGAAGGATCCGCACGCCTTGGCATGGGCCCGGCGCAATGCCGATCTCCGTGCCTCCGACGGGGACACACCGATCACGTTGCACCACGGCGACGTGACGGACCGGACCCTTCTGACGGAACTCGACGGCACCGTCGATCTGATCGTCGCCAATCCGCCCTACATACCGGACGGGGCGGCACTGGATCCGGAGGTCGTCGACCACGATCCCCACATCGCACTGTTCGGAGGAGCCGACGGCCTCTCGGTCATCGAGCCGATGGTCGCGAACATCGCCCGGTGGCTCTCGATCGACGGGGGAGTGGGCATCGAGCACGACGACTCGCACGGCGATCGGGTCGTCGATCTCATGGAGCGACGCGCGGTGTTCGGCGACGTCTCGCAGCACCGTGATCTGGCGGATCGTCCTCGCTTCGTCGTCGCGCGTCGACGTCGCCGGGCAACCTGACCGATCGGAACGTTTCGACACCGCTCACCGGCCCGCCGTGGTCGGAGAGGCTCAGTGGCAAGATGGGCCGGGTGTCCACCGTCTACGACTGCTCCGATTCCGCCTCTCGCGCGGCAGGTCTCGATGCCGCGCACCGCGCGTTGTCGTCCGGCCGACTGGTCGTGATGCCGACCGACACCGTCTACGGCCTCGCTGCGGACGCTTTCGACAGCAGTGCTGTCACCGACCTGCTCCGGGCGAAGGGACGAGGTCGGGACATGCCTGTTCCGGTTCTGGTCGGGTCGTGGCACACCATCGACGGGCTGGTCCTGGGCGTGCGGCAGGCCGCGCGCGACCTCATCCGCGCGTTCTGGCCCGGGGCATTGAGTCTCGTCGTGCATCAGGCGCCGTCGCTGGCATGGGACCTCGGTGACGCCCGCGGAACCGTCATGTTGCGCATGCCCCTGCATCCGGTCGCGCTGGAGTTGCTGCGCACCGTCGGCCCCCTCGCGGTGTCGAGCGCGAACATCTCCGGTCGACCCCCCGCGGTCACGGCAGCGGACGCTCAGGCGCAGTTGGGCGGATCGGCAGCGGTCTACCTCGACGGTGGCCCCGCCGAACACGCTCTCGCGTCGACCATCGTCGACCTCACCGGGGACACTCCTCGCATCCTCCGGGTCGGCGCCGTGTCGACCTCCGAGATCGCCGAGGTTCTCGGCGTTCCCGCGGAGTCGCTCGTCGCCGGAAGCGCCTGACGCATGACGGCGTCGACCGCGGTCCGTCCGTGCTGACGGCGGCGCCCGCGCACACGAGTGCGCTGCTGGCGCAGTCGGACGGCGGAGCCGGCGTTCCCATCCGTGAGCTGCTGCTGGTGATGCTGACGGCGGCCGTCGTCACGTTCCTTGTCACAGGCGCGGTCCGCATCGTCGCGCTGAAGTTCGGTGCCGTCGCCATCCCACGCGAACGCGATGTCCACGTGACGCCGACGCCGCGGCTCGGCGGCATCGGTATCTACCTCGGTCTGCTGGTCGCGCTGCTCTTCGCGCAGAAGCTGCCGGCGCTGACGCGCGGTTTCGAGTTCACCACCGACGTGCAGGCGGCACTGGTCTCCGGCGCGATCATCGTCGCCGTCGGCATCGTCGACGATCGGTGGGGACTGGACGCGCTGACCAAGTTCGCCGGCCAGGTCACCGCAGCGGGTGTGCTGGTGTTGATGGGTGTCAGTTGGTACCTGCTCTACCTGCCGTGGGGCGAGGGGTCGACGCTGATCCTCGACCAACTCCAGGCAGGTCTGGTCACGGTGCTCATCGCCGTGGTGATGATCAACGCGATGAACTTCATCGACGGTCTCGACGGCCTTGCCGCGGGTGTCGGTCTGATCGCCGCCGTGGCCATCTGCATCTTCTCCGTCGGTCTTCTGCACGAGCAGGGCGGCGACGTGAGCGCGTACCCACCGGCCATGATCGCCGCCGCACTGGCCGGCGCCTGCCTGGGATTTCTGCCACACAACTTCCAGCCGGCACGGATCTTCATGGGCGATTCGGGTTCCATGGTCATCGGACTCATGCTGGCCACCGTCGCGACCAGCGCGTCGGGCCGGATCAGTCTCAGCGCGTACGGAACACGCGATCTTCTCGGTCTGCTGACGCCGTTGCTCCTGGTCGGCGCCATCACGTTCATCCCGATCCTCGACCTCCTCCTCGCGATCGTCCGACGCACACGCGCAGGTCGCAGCCCCTTCAGCCCGGACAAGATGCACCTGCACCACCGTCTGCTGCAGATCGGCCACTCGCACCGACGAGTCGTCCTGCTCATCTACTTGTGGGTCGGGGTCCTGGCCTTCGGAGCGGTCGGCGCGTCGTTGATAGACCGGCGCATCGTGGTTCTCCTGCTGGCCGGAGGGCTGGTCTTCGCCTTGGTCGTCACGGCCGTGCCGTCCATCCGCGACCCGCGGCGCCGGTAGCCTTCACGCCGTGACTTTCTCGCCCTCGCCGATTCCGTCCTCGACCGCACCGTTGCGCGCCGCCGTCCGCTACGGGGTGATCGCGTTGATCGCGCTCGCCGTCGTCGCGTCGGTCGTCGCCGTCCTGGCTGCAGGCCTGGAGGGTCTGTGGGGCGCGCTACTCGGTTCCGCCGTGGGCGGTCTGTTCATCCTGGCGACCGCGGTGTCGGTGCTGCTGTCGGCGAAATTGCAGCCCACCGCTGTGGGCGCGGTGCTTCTCGGCGGCTGGATCGTCAAGATGTTGATCGCCGTCATCGTGCTCGGGCTGCTCCGGGGAATGGACTTCTACAACCGGCCGACGCTGGGCATCGTGGTGCTCGCGGCCCTGGTGATCGTGCTCGGCGCGGAGATGTACGGCATCTTCCGTCAGCGTGTTCCGTACGTCGATTCGCCCGCGGGGGACCCCGACTCGGACGTCGAGTAGTACGACCTTTTGTAGTAGAGTCTCCGTCGGAACCACCCCCGACGCAGCGCACGGCATTGTGTTGATAAAGTTCCACTTCGAGCAAGGGCTTACCGGGCGTAACGGACACAATTGTTGCGTGCGGGACGGTTCTTGCAGGTGATCGACGTCACCGGAGCCGTTTCCTGTTGTGCAGCCCATGTGAGAGTGTGGACACGACGATGGAGCGCCCGGACGGCGTTACGTCACCGAGTCGACGAAGTCGCCGACACCCGACAGACGCGGGGCCATCATGGCCCTTCGCGGCTGACGACTACTCGAGCCGACCCGAGTCGACTTGCTAGTTCGTCCGAGCCCGATCGTGCCCGACCGCCATATGTCCGATCGAACCGTGGGTGTCCTTCGCCTGCGGCCGAACACGGGAGAGACCGCTGAGCGTCACCAACCTGGCCGCGGAGTTCCATCCGCCGTCATTGACCGACTTTTTCCCACCGGCCGTCCTGTTCGAGGGCACCCCGTTCGAACTCGATCGGTTGATGTTGGTCCGCATCCTGATGACGGTCGTGCTGCTCGCCTTCTTCAGCCTCGCGATGCGCAGCCCGAAGATCGTGCCTCGCGGTATCCAGAACGTCGGTGAGATGGCCCTGGGCTTCGTCAAGGATCAGATCGCCGACGAGGTACTGGGCAAGGAACAGGGCAAGCGATTCCTGCCCGTCATCGCGACCATCTTCTTCGCGGTGCTCTTCCTCAACTTCTCGGGCGTCATTCCCTTCATCAACATCTCCTCGAACGCACGAGTGGGTATGCCCATCGTGCTCGCGGCGCTGGCGTACGTGGTCTTCAACTACGTCGGCATCAAGAAGTACGGCTTCTTCAAGTACGTGAAGAGCAGCATCGTGGTCCCCAACGTCCCGATCGCGCTCCACCTGCTGCTGATTCCGATCGAGTTCATCTCGACCTTCATTCTTCGCCCGTTCACCTTGACGGTGCGACTCATGGCCAACATGCTCGCCGGCCACATCATGCTGGTGCTGTTCTTCAGCGCGACGCAGTTCTTCTTCTTCGAAGCGGCGACCGGCATGAAGGTCTTCGGACTGTTCTCGTTGGTCGCAGGATTCGGCTTCACGCTGTTCGAGCTGCTGGTCATCTTCCTGCAGGCCTACGTCTTCGCATTGCTGACCGCGGTCTACATAGACCTCGCTCTGCACGCCGACTCTCACTGACCCACCTACCACTCGACAGAACCTGACCCGCTGCCGTCCGGTCGTGGGCAACAGAAAGGGAACGAAACACAATGAGCCTCAGCTACCTCGCGCAGGAAGCACAGGAAATCACCGGCGGAGGCTACGGAGCCATCGGTTACGGCCTCGCAGCGATCGGCCCCGGCATCGGCGTGGGCATCGTGGTCGGTAAGGCCATCGAGGGCATCGCCCGTCAGCCCGAGCTCAGCGGCCAGATCCGTACCAACATGTTCCTCGGTATCGCGTTCACCGAGGCCCTCGCGCTGATCGGCCTCGTCGCCGGCTTCATTTTCTGATCGCCATGTCGACATTCGCAGTCCTCGCAGCGACAGAGGGGGAAGAGGACATCAATCCTCTGATCCCCGAGATCTACGACATCGTCTGGTCTGCGGTCTGCATCGCCGTCATCGGGTTCTTCTTCTGGAAGTACGTGCTCCCACGTTTCCAGACGGTGCTCTCGGAGCGGTCGGAGAAGATCGAAGGCGGGATCAAGCGCGCAGAAGAGGCGCAGGCAGAAGCCAAGGAGGCGCTCGAGCAGTACCGCGCCCAGCTGGCCGATGCACGCCAGGAAGCCGCCAAGATCCGTGAAGACGCACGCACACAGGGCCAGCAGATCCTCGCGGAGATGAAGACCAGTGCACAGGCCGAGAGCGACCGCATCGTGGCTTCCGGCCACCAGCAGCTCGCGGCTCAGCGTCAGCAGATCGTCACCGAACTGCGCTCCGACCTCGGCCGTACGGCTGTCGAACTGGCCGAGAAGGTCATCGGCGAGCAGCTGTCCGACGACGTCAAGCGCGCCGGGACGATCGATCGGTTCCTCGACGAACTCGATTCTGTCGGCGCAGATTCCGCAAGCGGGAAGTGAGCACCATGTACGCAGCGAGTCGTGAAGCTCTCGCCGAGGCCCGGACGGTCCTCGCCTCCGAGCTCGATTCGGCCTCGGATCCGACGTCCGCCGCGGCGGGCGCCGGCTCCGATCTGTTCGGTGTCGTGACCGTGCTCGACGGACAGCGTCCGTTGCGCGCAGCGCTGGCCGACGCGTCGGCAGCACCCGACGCGCGACGTGCGCTGGCGGGGAAGTTGTTCGACGGCAAGATCGGCTCGGCCGCTACCGCTGCCCTCCAGGCAGCAGTCGCTCAGAACTGGTCGTCGGCACGTGACCTCACCGACTCGCTCGTACTCCTGGGCCGTGAATCCCTCCTGCGTGCCGCGCAGGATCAGGACCAGGTGGGCACCGTGGAGGACGAGCTGTTCCGGCTCGGACGCATCATCGCCGGCGATCCTGCTCTCGAGCAGGCGCTGTCGGATCGCTCCAAGCCGGCCGAGGCGTCGGGCTCACTCCTGTCGACGTTGCTCTACGGCAAGGTCACCGCGATCACCGAGGCGCTCGCCGTCCAGGCGGTCGGCCGGTTGCGCGGTGTGGCACCGGCGACGGTGTTCGGCGAACTGTCCGCGCTCGCGGCTACCCGCCGTGACAAAGAGGTCGCTCACGTCCGCAGCAGCACCGAGTTGAGCGCCGACCAGGTCGCCCGGCTCACGTCCACGCTGGAAGGTATCTACGGCAAGTCCGTGACCGTCCACGTCGAGGTCGATCCGGAACTCCTGAGCGGATTGGTCGTCCGTGTCGGCGACGAAGTCATCGACGGCAGCGGTGCGGGCCGTCTCGCATCCTTGAGAAAATCGCTCAGGTGATCAGAGAACACCGCACCACCTAGTTCGGTACGCACGTCCCACCCACGTTCCGCGACGCGGCCGCTCATCCGGCCCGGACACGGAACAACCAGAACAGTGAGAGCAGGAAAACATGGCGGAGTTGACGATCTCCTCCGACGAGATCCGTAGCGCAATCGAGAGCTACACGGCGAACTACGCACCGGAGTCCTCTCGTGAAGAGGTCGGTCTGGTGTCCGACACGAGCGATGGCATCGCTCACGTCACGGGTCTTCCGTCGGCTATGTCGAACGAGCTGCTGGAGTTCCCCGGCGGCATTCTCGGCGTGGCCCTGAACCTGGACGATCGCGAGATCGGCGCCGTCATCCTCGGTGATTACCAGGACATCGAAGAAGGCCAGGAAGTCAAGCGCACGGGCGAGGTCCTCTCGGTCCCCGTCGGTGACAACTTCCTCGGTCGCGTCATCGATCCGCTGGGCAAGCCCATCGACGGCCTCGGCGACATCGAGTCCAACGAGCAGCGTGTCCTCGAGCTCCAGGCAGCATCGGTCCTCGAGCGTCAGCCCGTCGAGGAGCCCCTCGCCACCGGCATCACCGCCATCGACGCCCTCACCGCGATCGGTCGTGGCCAGCGTCAGCTGATCATCGGCGACCGCAAGACGGGCAAGACCGCCGTCTGCGTCGACGCCATCATCAACCAGAAGGCCAACTGGGAGTCCGGCGACGCCGACAAGCAGGTGCGCTGCATCTACGTCGCCATCGGTCAGAAGGGTTCGACCATCGCGGGCGTCAAGTCCGCCCTGGACGAGCACGGCGCCATGGAGTACACGACCATCGTCGCGGCTCCCGCATCCGACTCCGCCGGCTTCAAGTGGCTCGCCCCGTACACCGGTTCGGCCCTCGGCCAGCACTGGATGTACCAGGGCAAGCACGTTCTGATCGTGTTCGACGATCTGACGAAGCAGGCCGAGGCCTACCGCACCATCTCCCTGCTGCTGCGTCGCCCGCCGGGCCGCGAGGCATACCCGGGTGACGTGTTCTACCTGCACTCCCGTCTGCTGGAGCGTTGCGCGAAGCTGTCCGACGAGCTCGGTGGCGGTTCGATGACCGGTCTGCCGCTCATCGAGACCAAGGCCAACGACATCTCGGCCTTCATCCCGACCAACGTCATCTCCATCACCGACGGCCAGGTCTTCCTCGAGTCCGACCTGTTCAACAAGGGTGTCCGTCCCGCGATCAACGTCGGCACCTCGGTGTCCCGCGTCGGTGGCGCGGCGCAGACCAAGGGTCTGAAGAAGGTCGCCGGTTCGCTGCGTCTGGAAATGGCTCAGTTCCGTGAGCTGGAGGCGTTCTCCGCCTTCGCATCGGACCTCGACGCTGCGTCCAAGGCTCAGCTCGAGCGCGGTGCGCGCTGGGTCGAGCTGCTCAAGCAGGACCAGTACAGCCCCGTCTCCGTCGAGGACCAGATCGTCTCGATCTACCTCGTCGACGCCGGCTACTACGACACCGTCCCCGTCGAGGACGTTCGCCGCTTCAACCGCGAGCTCCTCGAGGATCTGCACCGCAACGCCTCGAGCGCCTTCGACGCCATCTCCGGCGGCAAGGTGCTCAAGGACGAGGCTGCCGACGCCGTGACCAAGGCGACGGACGAGTTCAAGCAGGGCTTCCTCACCTCGTCGGGCGAGCGCATCGTCAACGAGGCCGAGGCCGAGGCATTGGACAAGGGCGAGGTCGACCAGGAGAAGGTCACCGTCAACCGCAAGACTGTCAGCAAGTGATGCGGCTTACCTTCGAGCAGGGAGTGAGGTGACAGATGCCCAGCATTCGTGAGTTGCGCTCCCGGATCAGATCGACGAACTCGATCAAGAAGATCACCAAGGCGCAGGAACTGATCGCCACGTCGCGCATCACCAAGGCGCAGGCACGCGTCGCGGCGTCCAAGCCGTACGCCACCGAGATCACGAAGGTGCTCTCGGCCCTGGCCAGTGCGTCGGGTTCGCTCGACCATCCGCTGCTCACCGAGCGGTCGGAGCCGAAGCGTGCCGCGGTACTCGTCGTCACCAGTGACTCGGGTCAGTGCGGTGGATACAACTCGAACATCCTGCGCGAGGCGGAGGAGCTCCAGCAGCTGCTCAAGTCCGAGGGCAAGGAACCGGTCATCTACGTCCTGGGCCGTAAGGGCTTGACGTACTACACATTCCGCGACCGCGACGTCAAGGGTGCGTGGACCGGGTTCTCGCAGCAGCCGACCTACGGCGATGCCGCCAAGGCCGCGAAGCACCTGGTGCAGCTGTTCATGGCCGGCTCGGGCGACGAGATCGAGGCCCCCAACGGTGAAGGCACCGTCGAGGGCGTCGACGAGTTGCACATCGTCTACACCACGTTCGTGTCGATGCTGTCGCTCAAGCCCACCGTCCGACGGATGGCTCCGTTGGAGATCGACTTCAACGACGAGGAGATCGAACTGGGTGCAGACATGCTCAGCGACTCCAAGTCCTCCACCGAGGTCACGGCGCAGTACGACTTCGAGCCGGAGGCGGACACTCTCCTGTCCGCGTTGCTGCCGAAGTACATCAGCACCCGCATCTACGCCGCACTGCTCGACGCGGCTGCATCCGAATCGGCTGCCCGTCGTACGGCGATGAAGGCCGCGACGGACAATGCCAACGATCTGGTCAATGCCCTGTCACGCCAGGCCAACCAGGCACGCCAGGCTCAGATCACCCAGGAAATCAGCGAGATCGTCGGCGGCGTCGACGCGCTTGCCGCGAGCTCAGGAAGAGACTGAACATGACCGCAGCAGTAACCGATAGCACGGGTTCCGGCGCCAAGTCGTCCGAGAACGGGCGCGTCGTGCGCGTCATCGGTCCCGTCGTCGACATCGAATTCCCGCGCGGGTCCATCCCCGCACTGTTCAATGCGTTGCACGCCGAGATCGAGCTGAAGGCCGTCGCCAAGACGCTGACGCTCGAGGTCGCGCAGCACCTCGGCGACAACCTGGTGCGCACCGTGTCGATGCAGCCCACCGACGGACTGGTGCGCGGTACCCCCGTGCGCGACTCCGGCAAGCCGATTTCCGTTCCTGTCGGAGACGTCGTCAAGGGCCACGTGTTCAACGCCCTCGGTGACTGCCTCGACAGCCCCGGTCTCGGCCGCGACGGCGAGCAGTGGGGCATCCACCGCAAGCCCCCAGCCTTCGACCAGCTCGAGGGCAAGACCGAGATCCTCGAGACCGGCATCAAGGTCATCGACCTCCTCACCCCGTATGTCAAGGGCGGAAAGATCGGTCTGTTCGGCGGCGCAGGCGTCGGCAAGACCGTGCTCATCCAGGAGATGATCACCCGTATCGCTCGTGAGTTCTCCGGCACGTCGGTGTTCGCCGGCGTCGGTGAGCGCACCCGTGAGGGCACCGACCTCCACCTCGAGATGGAGGAGATGGGCGTTCTGCAGGACACCGCCCTGGTGTTCGGCCAGATGGACGAGCCGCCCGGCACGCGTATGCGCGTCGCGCTCTCGGCCCTCACCATGGCCGAGTACTTCCGCGATGTGCAGAACCAGGACGTGTTGCTCTTCATCGACAACATCTTCCGGTTCACGCAGGCCGGCTCCGAGGTCTCGACGCTTCTCGGTCGTATGCCGTCCGCCGTGGGCTACCAGCCCACACTCGCCGACGAGATGGGTGAGCTCCAGGAGCGCATCACCTCGACGCGTGGTCGTTCCATCACGTCTCTGCAGGCCATCTACGTGCCCGCCGACGACTACACCGACCCCGCACCGGCGACGACCTTCGCCCACCTCGATGCCACCACCGAGCTGTCGCGTCCGATTTCGCAGAAGGGTATCTACCCGGCTGTCGATCCGCTGACGTCCACCTCGCGCATCCTGGAGGCGTCGATCGTCGGTGACGAGCACTTCCGCGTCGCCAACGAGGTCAAGCGCATCCTGCAGAAGTACAAGGAACTGCAGGACATCATCGCCATCCTCGGTATGGACGAGCTCTCCGAAGAGGACAAGGTCACGGTGTCCCGTGCCCGTCGTCTGGAGAAGTTCCTCGGCCAGAACTTCATCGTCGCCGAGAAGTTCACCGGTGAAGAGGGTTCCGTCGTCTCGCTCTCGGACACCATCGAGGCATTCGACAAGGTCACCAAGGGCGAGTACGACCACCTTCCCGAGCAGGCCTTCAACAGCTGCGGTGGACTCGACGACGTCGAGGCCGCAGCCAAGAAGATCTCCGGAAAGTAGTCGGCAATGGCTGAGATGGATGTCGAACTGGTGGCCGTCGAAGAGCGGTTGTGGTCGGGAACGGCCACGCTGGTCAGCGCGCAGACCACCGAGGGCGAGATCGGCATCATGGCCGGTCACGAGCCGGTTCTCGGTCAGCTGATCGAGGGCGGCACCGTCGCGATCACCACGACCGACGGTGAGCGTCGTGTGGCTGCTGTGCACGGTGGCTTCCTGTCGGTGACGGGTAAGACCGTCACGATCCTCGCTGAGTCGGCGGAGTTCGCCGAGGACATCGATGTCGAGGCAGCACGGTCCGTGTTGTCCGAGGGTTCCGACGACGAGGAGGCGCTCGCGATCGCTCGCGGACGTGTCCGCGCGGTCGAGCGGGCCTAGGTTCCACAGACAGCCGCGGCGGGTTCCGAAGAGATGGCGTCCTGGATGACAGTGCTTGTCGTTCTGGTCGTGCTGCTCGGAGGGCTCGCCGCGGCTTTCCTGTACCGTCTCGTCATTCTGCGGCGAGGGGGTACCGCTGTGATTCTGCGGTCGATTCCGGCGTCCGAGGGCAGCGGGTGGCGGCACGGCATCGTCCGATACGGGGACGACGTGCTGCTGTTCTACAAATTGTCGAGTCTGCGACCGGGACCCGATCGTCGGATGCCCCGCCAGACCTTGGTGTTGGGCGATCGTCGTCGTCCGGAGCGATCCGAGCGCGACATCATGAGCGACGAGATCGCCGTCGTGTCGCTCGAAGCCGGCGAGCGGCGTTACGAGATCGCGTTCGAACGCGGCGCGTTCACGGCATTCACGTCCTGGCTGGAATCGCGGCCGTCCGGCCGTTCGCAGCGCCAGTTCCCCGGAGGCTGCGGCACGTCCTGATCGGTCGCGTCACTCTTCGGTCGGTCTGTTGGCCCCGGGCTTCCACAACACGTCCCCATCGGGATTCGTGATGCGCCCGAGGATGAACAGCAGATCGGACAGCCTGTTCAGATATGTGGCGGGCAGAGTTCCCGTGGTGTCCGGGTGTGCGTCGACAGCCGCCCATGCCGCTCGCTCGGCCCGACGAGTGATCGTGCGTGCGTTGTGCATCAGTGCCGACGCGGCAGTACCGCCGGGAAGAACGAACGACGTCAGCGGCGTGAGCCGTCCGTTGAAGTCGTCGCACCACTCTTCGAGTCGCGTCACGTACTCGGCGGTGATCCGCAGCGGGGGATACTGCGGATTCTCCTGAATCGGGGTCGACAGATCGGCGCCGGCGTCGAAGAGATCGTTCTGGATCGACCGCAGCACGTCCGCGACCTCGACGGGCGGCGATCCCAGGGAGAGAACCATGCCGATGGCCGCGTTGGCCTCGTCGCATTCCGCATAGGCGATGACCCGCGGGTCGTTCTTCGACACTCGGGAGAAGTCGCTGAGACCCGTGGTCCCGTCATCGCCCGTCCGGGTATAGATCGACGTCAGGTGAACAGCCATCAGGCAACCGTACCGGCAGTCGGCCGATGCACTCGTCGACCGGCCGTGCCTCTAGTCTTGTCCCCGTGAGTGAACGTTTCCTGGTGACCGGCGGCAGTCGTCTTTCCGGCGATGTGTCCGTCGGCGGGGCTAAGAACAGCGTGCTCAAGCTGATGGCCGCGGCGTTGCTGGCCGAGGGAACGACGACACTCACCAACTGCCCGGACATCCTGGACGTTCCGTTGATGGCGGAGGTGTTGCGAGGTCTCGGGTGCGATGTCGAGATCGACGGGGACACCGTGCGGATCACCACTCCGGCGGAGCCCAAGTACCACGCGGATTTCGCCGCGGTCCGACAGTTCCGCGCATCCGTCTGTGTGCTCGGGCCGCTGGTTGCACGCTGTCGGAAGGCGGTCGTCGCACTGCCCGGTGGTGACGCCATCGGTTCGCGTCCCCTGGACATGCACCAGTCGGGACTTCGCCTGCTCGGTGCGCACAGCGAGATCGAGCACGGATGTGTCGTCGCGACAGCCGAGAAATTGCACGGCGCGACGATCCGGCTGGCATTTCCGTCGGTGGGGGCTACCGAGAACATCCTGATGGCTGCCGTGCTCGCCGACGGGGAGACGGTGATCGACAACGCCGCGCGGGAGCCGGACATCGCCGACCTGTGCGCGATGCTGAACAAGATGGGTGCTCGCGTCGAGGGTGCGGGCAGTCCCACGCTCACCATCATCGGCGTCCCGAGTCTGAAGCCCACGGAACATCGTGTCATCGGCGACCGTATCGTTGCCGCGACCTGGGGAATCGCGGCGGCGATGACCTGTGGCGACGTGACCGTCACGGGAGTCAACCCCAAGCACCTGTCGTTGGTCCTGCAGAAGTTGAAGTCGGCGGGATCCACCGTCACGTTGCTGCCGGACGGGTTCCGGGTGGTCCAGGACGAACGTCCCGTCGCCGTCAACTTCGCAACTCTGCCGTTCCCGGGCTTTCCCACCGACCTTCAACCGATGGCTATCGGGCTTGCCGCGGTGGCGAACGGTACCTCGATGATCACCGAGAACGTCTTCGAGGCACGCTTCCGCTTCGTCGAGGAGATGATCCGGCTGGGTGCCGACGCTCGGACCGACGGGCATCATGCCGTGGTGCGGGGAGTGCCGCGCCTGTCCAGTGCCCCGGTCTGGTCGTCCGACATCCGCGCCGGAGCGGGACTGGTCCTGGCCGGTCTCGTGGCCGACGGTACGACCGAGGTCCACGACGTCTACCACATCGATCGGGGCTATCCCCGATTCGTCGAGCAGCTCCAGAGCCTCGGCGGAGATATCGAACGGGTGCAGTGACGCGTCGTCCGGTCGACGGCGTGCGTCAGTCGCGGTGCCGGCGTAGTTCGTCGGCGAGGACGGCGAGTGCCCGGCGTAGCTCTGCCTCGTCGACTCGGCCGTAACCGATCACCAACCCGCCCACGCCCACATTCGTTCGAGCGGACGGTGCAACAGTCGGGATCTCCACACCCTGCCGCGCGGCGCCGCGTGCAACGGCCTCGGCGCGGTCGGGGTTCAGGATCAGGGTGGTGTGCATACCGGCTCCCAGTCCTCGCAGCTCACCGAACTCGGACAGCGAATCACGCACTGCCGCATCGCGTTCGCGATATCGGCGCCGCGCCGCGCGTACTGTCCGATCCCATTCGCCGTCGTCGAGAAGCGACGTCATAGCGGTGCAGAGCGGTGTCGACGGGAAGTCGCCGACAGCGACGCGATGGTCCAGAACCGGTCGGACCAGAGCCGCCGGCACGACCATCCACCCCAGGCGTACACCGGCACCGAGGGTCTTCGCGATGGTGCCGAGGTAGACGACGCGATCGGGATCCAGGTGGGCCAGGGCGGGTAGTGGGGCGACGTCGTATCGGTATTCGGAGTCGTAGTCGTCCTCCACCACCACGGAGTCGTGTCGGCGGGCGAAGTCGATGAGAGCTGCGCGTCGTCCTACGTCGAGCGTCCCTCCGGTGGGGTATTGGTGAGAGGGGGTGACGTAGACGGCTCGTGTGCCGCGGGGCGCCGAGGCGAGTGCGTCGACTGTCATGCCCCCGGCGTCGACGGGCACGTCGTGCAGGGTCCATCCCATCGCGATCGCTGCCGATGCCGCCGTTCGATATCCCGGATCCTCCATCGCCAGAACAGGTTTCAGGTCGTTGCCCACAGAGCCGTCGTCGCGGACCGCGGCCAACGCCAGCGTCAGTCCATGAGTCGCGCCGGTCGTGATCACCAGCCGATCGGGTTCGGCAGTCAAGCCCCGCGCTCGTGCGAGCAGGGCACTGACGCTGCGCCGCAGTGCCAGGGGGCCGGCGGGATCCGGATACGCGTGCGGACTGGTGTCCGCCCCGGCAGTGCGCCACGCTCGGCGCCAGGCCGCGGTCGCCGAGGGAGGCGTCCAGGGGATGCCGGGCCGCAGAGCAATGGACGGAGTCTGCGGAGTGCTGCTGTCGGGCAAGGGCCTGGACGTGACAGTCCTCGGCGCTGTCGGCGCCGGTATGTCGGAACCGACGAACGTCCCGGACCCCGCACGTCCTTCGGTCCAGCCCTCTGCGGCCAACTGGTCGAAGGCCTGATCGACGACGCCGCGGGAAACCCCCAGGTCGGATGCAAGTGCGCGGGTAGAGTGGAGTCGGGAGCCGGGGGCGAGGACGCCGGACGACATGGCGTCCCGCAGGGCGTCGGCGATCTGCAGGGGGAGTGGTCGTGAGGAGGATCGGTCGACGCTGACGGGTAGTGCCTGCGGCGTCATGGGCCTCCTGCTCTCGTCCGTGAAGTGGCTCAGGGAAATAGTACGTAAGTGGACCGTGACGGGGGACCACATCATCGAGCAGACTGATGCTCATGACCGAAAACGCGACTGTGCCCGACACCACCTACACCGAAACCCTCTCGCCGACGGCGCGAACGACGCTGCGACGCAACAGGGTTCGGGCGCAGCTCGATCGCTCCGAGCTCGTCGACGTTCTGACGGCAGCACGGCTGTGCCATCTCGGGGTGATCGTGAAGGGTGCGCCACTGGTTGTCCCCACCGCATTCGCCTACGACCTCGACGGGCCCGATCAAGAAGGGACGCTCTACCTGCACGGGTCGGTAGCCGCCACGACCCTCGGTGTGGTGGGTGAGGTGTGCGTGACAGTGACCGTGCTCGACGGCCTCGTCCTCGCCCGATCCGCGTTCCACCACTCGATGAACTATCGAAGTGCTGTCGTGCGGGGAACGCCGAGGGTGGTCGAGGACGAGGAGGAGCGCGCCGTCGCCCTGGACCTGATCGTGAACAAGCTGGTCCCCGGCCGCACGGAGGTGGTCCGGGCGAACACACGCAAGGAGTTGGCGGCGACCCGTGTGGTGGCAGTGCCGCTGTACGAGGCGTCGGTCAAGGCGCGGACAGGTGGTCCCGTCGACGACGACGTCGACGTGGTGGCAGGGGGAGTGTGGGCAGGCGTCCTCCCCATCTCGGAACACCTGGGTGCGGCCGTGCCGGCGCCCGACCTGGACCGAGCGGGAGCAGACGCCGGGCCACATGTGAGCGGCGTCATAGTTTGATACTTGCAGCACTGTTGGCAGACTTACAGGGGTTCGGGTGCCGTCACCTGCAGAAACGCAGTCCCGGGCTCAGCCGACCTGCCGATTTGCATGACGTCGACTGCTGGCGTAACTTTCTTCGAGTCAGAGCGACACGGACACCGACCGAAGGCCTTCAGGGGCTGGGCGAACGAGGT